>JANLRG010000003.1:0-5474 GCA_031361545.1 Bacteroidota bacterium | reverse complement strand
ATGTTTTGAGTAATGATGGTTTGATCGTAGACATTAAAGGTGTTTACAAAGGAAAAATTACATCTACAAACTACTGGAGTTTATAAAATGAATGTTCTTGTCACAGGAGGAACTGGCTATATCGGCTCACACACCGTTGTCGAATTAATCAACAAAGGCTATACGCCTATTGTCGCAGATAATTTCAGCAATAGTAGAAAAGAAGTCATTTCTGCAATTGAACAAATTACAGGACAAAAAATAATTTTTATTGAAACAGATTGCTGTAAAAAAGAAGCTTTAAGAAAAATTTATTCAGATCACAAAATATCGGCTACGATTCATTTCGCAGCTTTCAAAGCAGTTGGTGAATCAGTAAACGAGCCGTTGAAATATTATAGAAATAATTTAATTTCTTTAATCAACATTCTTGAATTGCACAATGAAATGCAGTTAGATAATTTTGTTTTTTCATCTTCTTGTTCAGTTTATGGACAACAAGAAATATTACCTGTCACAGAATCTTCTCCGTTAAAAAAAGCTGAATCTCCCTATGGAAATACCAAACAAATTGGAGAGGAAATTATGGAAGATACTTTGAAGGTGTCAACGTTTAATGGAATAGCACTTCGATATTTTAATCCTGCTGGTGCTCATGAGTCGGCATTAATTGGAGAATATCCGTGGCAACCTCCAAGCAATTTAATTCCTGTCATCACGCAAACTGCTATTGGTAAAAGGGAACAGACTACCATATTCGGAAACGATTACAATACTACTGATGGCACATGTGTTAGAGATTATATCCACGTAGTTGATATTGCAAAAGCTCACATAGCCGCCCTTGATAGACTAATTTCTAAGAAAAATAAATCTCAATTTGAAATTTACAATTTAGGTTCAGGAAATGGAAATACAGTTTTAGAAGTAATAAAAACATTCGAAAAAGAAACCGAACAAAAACTTAATTATGTATTAGGTCCTCGAAGACCTGGCGATGTAGAAAAAATTTATGCAGATACAAGAAAGGCCAACAGTGAATTGGGATGGAAAACAGAATTAGGCTTAAAAGAAATTGTCACTTCAGCATGGAAATGGGAAAAGACTTTAAAAAAAAGTAATAAGTAATAAGTAATAAGTAATAAGTAATAAGTAATAAAGTCAGAAGTCAGAAGTCAGAAATTAAAATTAGAAATTGAAATTAGATTTAGAAATCGAATAAGTAATTACTCACCAATTCTCTATTATCAATACTCAATTACCAATACTCAATACTCAATTGCCAATTATCAATTCTTAAATTATCAATACTCAAATTCTCAATATTCAATTCTCCATACTCAATTCTCAATTTTAAAAGATGTCTTCATTTGAAAGAAACATATTGATTACTGGTGGGGCAGGATTTATTGGCTCACATGTAGTTCGTTTATTTGTAAATAAATATCCCAACTACCGAATTATCAATTTGGATAAACTAACATACGCTGGCAACCTTTCTAATTTAAATGACATTCAGCACAAAAGCAATTATCATTTTCTCAAATTAGATATCATCGATAATGAATCAATAAAGAAAATTTTTAAAGATTATTCCATTGATGCAGTCATTCATCTTGCTGCCGAGTCGCACGTTGATCGTAGCATTTCAAATCCATTAGAATTTGTGTTGACCAATGTTGTAGGAACGGTTAATCTCTTGAATGCCGCTAAGGAACAATGGAGCAATAATAAATCAGCAAATAATTTATTTTATCATGTATCAACCGATGAAGTGTATGGTTCATTAGGAGAGACAGGTTTCTTCACGGAAGAAACTTCATACGATCCGCACAGCCCCTACTCTGCATCAAAAGCTAGTTCTGATCATTTTGTCAGAGCTTATTTTGACACTTATCAATTGCCAATTGTGATTTCCAATTGCTCTAACAATTATGGCTCTTTTCATTTTCCTGAAAAATTAATTCCGCTGGCCATTAACAACATTAAGAATATGAAACCGATTCCAATTTATGGGAAGGGTAAAAATGTCAGAGACTGGTTGTTTGTTGAAGATCACGCATCAGCAATTGATACAATTTTTCATAAAGCAAAAGCCGGAACTACTTATAATATTGGCGGAAACAATGAATGGAAGAATATTGATTTGATTCAACTGCTCTGTTCAATCATGGATCAAAAATTAAATAGACCAAAAGGTACAAGTGAATCACTTATTACCTTTGTAAAAGATCGTGCTGGACACGATTTGCGCTATGCAATTGATTCTTTGAAATTACAAAATGAACTAGGCTGGAAACCTTCACTACGATTTGAAGAAGGATTAGAAAAAACGGTAGATTGGTATTTAGCAAACGAAGAGTGGCTTCAAAATGTAACATCAGGCGATTATCTTAAATTTTACGAGCAACAATACACTACTCGTTAATATAATTTCATGAATCAATGACAACAAAATTTCACACAAACGACCTGAGTAAATACTCTTTTCTTATAACTGGAGGGTCAGGATTTATTGGTTCCAATATTGTAGAATATTTAATCAATAACAATGCACGCCACGTTCGTGTATTAGATAATTTATTGACCAGTTCAAGAGTCAATATTGAAAAGTTTTTAGCACACCCAAATTTTGAATTCATTGAAGGTGACATCAGAGATATTGAAACTTGTCATCATGCATGCAAAGGAATTGATTTTGTTTCTCATCAAGCGGCTTTAGGTTCAGTGCCACGTTCTGTCAAAGATCCTATTGCTACACATTCAATCAATTCAACTGGATTTTTAAACATACTCGTTGCAGCGAGAGACGCACAAGTAAAACAATTTGTTTACGCAAGTTCGTCATCAGTATATGGCGATCATCCTGTATTACCAAAGGTAGAAAGCGAATCAGGAAATCCACTATCGCCTTATGCCGTTAGCAAAAAAACAAATGAACTTTATGCAAATGTCTTTGCTTCTACTTATGGAATGAAAATTATCGGTCTGAGATATTTTAATGTCTTTGGCCCAAATCAATCTCCATCTGGAGCCTATGCTGCCGTGATTCCACTTTTCATGCAGGCCGTTCTAGATAACAAAGCACCGATGATTGATGGTGATGGAGAACAAACACGCGATTTTACCTATGTAGAAAATGCAGTGCAGGCGAATATCAGAGCCATGCTTACTAAAAATAGTTCTGCATTGAATCAAGTATATAATGTTGCTGTCGGTGAAAGAATTTCTGTGAATCAACTTTTTGCAATGATTGCACAATTGATAAATAGTGATTTAAAACCAATACATCGTCAAACAAGACCAGGTGATATACGTGATTCACTCGCAGATATTAGTAAAGCAAAAAATCTTTTAGAATACCAACCTGAAATTAAAGCAGCGGAAGGTTTGAAATACACTTTTGAATGGTTTCGGAACAATATCGTAAACACGAAATAAATGTCTCTATTCAGTTCATTTTTTGGAAAGAAAAAAGAAGAAGTTTATCCTGAACTGACCGACCTCTCTATTTTTAAAACCGACATTCATAGTCATTTGATTCCCGGCATTGACGATGGCGTTCAGACTGTAGAAGAATCGATTGAAATGATTGAAGGGATTGTAGCACTAGGATTTAAAAAAATTGTTACAACTCCACACATCATGAGTGATTTTTTTAAAAACACTCCTGATATTATCAATTCCGGTTTAGATAAAATAAGAAATGAAATCTCTAAGAAGAATATTGATGTAGTAATTGAAGCGGCTGCAGAATATTATTTGGATGAGGGATTTCTTCCAAAACTAAACAACAAAGAAATTTTGACCATCAATAATAAATATTTACTTTTTGAAATTAGCTATATCAATCCGCCAGACAATTTACTCGCGACCATTTTTGAAATAATTGTTAATGGTTACACTCCTGTATTGGCTCATCCAGAAAGATATCCGTTCTGGTATCAAAAGTTTGAAGAGTTTCAAAAGATAAGAGAAGCCGGATGTCTTTTACAAATGAATACGAATAGTTTGACAGGTTATTATGGAGGCGCAGCGAAATTCATAGCTGAAAAAATGATTAACCTGGAAATGATTGACTTTATCGGATCTGACCTCCATGGTCAAAGACATTTAGAAGGACTGAGAAGAGCTGTTGCAGAAAAACATTTGTGGAAACTCGCTGCAAAGGGGGTAAGAAATCAGCAATTATAGTTTGTGTTGGAAAAAATTTAGTTGAATGGCAATTTTATATTCCGATTATTTCTCAACACAGTGTCAACTACTTCCTAGAAAACATTTCAATAAAATCATCAAACAGATAGCCACTATCATGTGGACCCGGAGAAGACTCCGGATGATACTGGACTGAAAAAGCATTTCGTCCTTTTACTCGCATTCCTTCAATGGTATTGTCATTTAAATTCACATGAGTCACTTCTACAACACTCGATTTTTTTACTTCATCTTCAACAACAGAGAAACCATGATTCTGAGAAGTGATTTCACATCGACCTGTAATAATATTTTTTACAGGGTGATTGATACCTCTGTGACCATTGAACATTTTATAAGTATTAATACCGCAAGCTTGAGCGAGAAGTTGTTGACCTAGACAAATACCAAAGACTGGAATGTTTGAATGTAAAACTTCTTTCAAATTAGAAATCACTTTAGGCATTGCTGCTGGATCACCAGGACCATTGCTGAGCATGATACCATCAGGATTCCATTCCTTGAGTGTCTCAAAATTTGTTTGCGCTGGAACAACTTGAACATAACAATCACGTCGCACTAAATTTCTGATAATATTTTTCTTCACACCAAAATCCATCAAGGCTACTTTGTACCTGGCAGAAGGATTTCCAACGAAGTAAGGTTTATTAGTAGTGACTTTTGATGAAAGCTCCAACCCTTCCATTTTAGGTACGGCAATTAATTTCTGTTTTAAAAATTCTAAGTCTGTTGTCTCCGATGAAACAATGCAATTCATTGCACCTTTAGAACGGATATGACGCACGACTGCTCTGGTATCGATGTCTTCAATAGCTACTACATTATGTCTTTTAAAATAAGCGTCAATCGATTCTGTAGCCGACTTTCTACTGAATTGTGTATTGAAAGATCTGCAAATTAATCCAGCGATATTTATTCTGTCACTCTCTACTTCATCTTTCTGAATACCATAATTACCAATATGAACATGAGTTGTCACTAACATCTGGCCGAAGTATGAAGGATCAGTAAAAATTTCCTGATAGCCCGTCATGCCAGTATTAAAACATATTTCACCAGTAGCACTACCAATAGCTCCAGCAGCAGAACCTTTGTAATAAGTTCCATCTTGTAAAAGTAGAATAGCAGGTTGTTTGTGTTTGTACATTGGGAAGGCGGGAGAAGTAATTAATTGAAGATTGTGGATTGAAGAATTGAGAATTATTAATTGAAGATTGTGGATTGATGAATTGAAGATTGTGGATTAGAATTATTGATTGTGGATTGTGGATTGTGGATTG
>JANLRG010000002.1:0-6432 GCA_031361545.1 Bacteroidota bacterium | reverse complement strand
ATCTATATTCTTTTTTTCTTTTGCAGAAATAAAAAGTATATTTTCAAATTCGCTAAACTCTTTTGAAATTTCTATACTGTTTTCTTTGTCTGCTTTATTGCCAATAGGAAACAATCGTATATCAACATGTAAATCTTTTTTTATTTCCGCAATCTCTTTTCTAAGATCACCAGCTCCTGTCTCATGCAAATCAAATAAATATAATACTACCGGACTCTGTTTCATTTTTTCATAGGTCTTTGATACGCCTATGCTTTCTATTGTGTCTTGTGTTTCTCGAATTCCGGCTGTGTCGATGAAACGAAATTTTATTCCACCTAAATTAATCTCTTCTTCAATTGTATCTCTCGTTGTACCTGCTATTTCACTAACAATGGCGCGATCTTCATTCAAAAGCGTATTCAATAATGTCGATTTACCTACATTCGGTTTGCCTGCTATCACAACCGGAATCCCTGAGCGTATAACATTTCCGTAATCGAATGACTCTATTAAATTCTGTAAATAATTTTGTAATCGAACAACAGTAGATTGAAGATCTTTTCTACTTGCAAACTCTACATCTTCTTCAGCAAAATCTAACTCTAATTCAATTAATGATGCAAAATGAATTAATTCATTTCTTAGTTTTCTAATTTCATCCGAAAAACCACCACGCATCTGTTCAATTGCAAGTCTATGCGATCCTTCAGAATCACTAGCAATCAAATCTGCCACAGCTTCTGCTTGTGACAAATCCATTTTACGATTTAGAAATGCTCTCAATGTAAACTCTCCCGCTTCAGCATATCTAACCCCATGCTTATGACAGAGACGTAAAATTTGTTGTTGAATGAAAACAGAACCGTGACATGAAATTTCAATGACGTCTTCTCCTGTATAGGAATTGGGCCCTTTGAATACGGAAATTAATACTTCGTCAATTGTAATGTCGCCATCTTTTAATAATCCGAAATGGACTGTATGCGAATATGCATCAATCAACTTCTTTTTATTTTTTCCAATAAAAATTTGATCAGTGATTTGAATTGCTTCTGGCCCAGACAAACGAATAACAGCTATTGCTCCAATTCCTGGAGCAGTAGCCAATGCGGTAATGGTATCTTTAGCGAAGTTCAACTTACTTAGTTTCTATTGTTAGGATAAAAAAGAATGCGGCAAATAACGTCATTAATTATAGTTTATAAATTAAAGTCATTACACTTTTGAATCAAAATTCATTCATCAGATGCGCTCTAGTTTCTTTTGCAATTGATAAAGCCCATCAGTTAAGAAATGAATTATCGCCAATTCTTAAATTCAACGCTTATCAGATAATTGACAAATTTCAGGGCTAAAATTATTGATTATTTCCATCATTAATTAGATAAAAACTACTAATTTCGCACACGATTTAAAATAATTAAAATTCAATCCACAATGAGCGTATTGGTAAACAAAAACAGCAAAATAATAGTTCAAGGTTTTACAGGCA
Source organism: Bacteroidota bacterium (assembly GCA_031361545.1). Classification (GTDB taxonomy): domain Bacteria; phylum Bacteroidota; class Bacteroidia; order AKYH767-A; family 2013-40CM-41-45; genus JADKIH01. The sequence goes on along the minus strand of JANLRG010000002.1, from coordinate 4,958 downwards.
GCGAAGGTACTTTCCATGCTACACAAATGATTGAATATGGAACTCAACTTGTTGGTGGAGTAACTCCTGGTAAAGGAGGAACAACTCATCTTGATCGTCCGGTTTTTAATACTGTTGCAGATGCTGTTAAAAATACTGGCGCTAATGTCTCTATTATTTTTGTTCCCCCTGCTTTTGCTGCTGATGCCATCATGGAAGCTGCTGAAGCTGGTATTGAACTTATTATCACAATCACTGAAGGAATTCCTGTAAAGGATATGATTCAGGTCAAAGAATATTTATCTGGCCGTAAAGCACGTTTGATTGGACCAAATTGCCCTGGAGTAATTACTGCTGGTGAGTGCAAAGTTGGAATCATGCCGGGCTTTGTTTTCAAACCGGGTAGAATTGGTATCGTTTCGAAATCAGGAACCTTGACGTATGAAGCAGCTGATCAAGTTGTGAAAGCGGGTCTTGGTATTTCTACGGCTATCGGTATCGGAGGTGATCCAATTATCGGAACAACTACTAAGGAGGCTGTTGAATTATTTATGAATGATCCGGAGACAGATGGTATTGTGATGATCGGGGAAATTGGTGGAAGTTTGGAAGCTGAAGCTGCACGTTGGATTCAAGCAAATGGTACTAAACCTGTGGTTGGATTTATTGCCGGACAAACTGCACCAGCGGGACGTAGAATGGGACATGCCGGTGCTATTGTTGGAGGTGCAGATGATACGGCAGCAGCAAAAATGAAAATCATGCGTGAGTGTGGAATTACTGTAGTTGATTCTCCAGCTGTAATCGGATTGACGATGGCAGAAGTATTGAAGAAAGTAATAGCTTAATTAGTTTTTGCTCATGCTGTATCAAGAAGGAGGGAAGGTCGCCCATTTTATTTCAGCATCATTCACAAAAAAATATTTTAAGAGTATTAAATAGAAAAAGGGGAATCAAGATTTTGATTCCCCTTTTTTATGTTAGGTAAATTTGAATTGAAATTGTATCATTAATCTTTACAATTTCTGTATTGGCAATTTAGTTTAGCCATTTTTTATTTAAAGTCGCCTGCTTGAACAATAGTAATCTCGTTTGGATTAATCCATTTTTTCATAGCACCATTTACTTGAGCAGCAGAAACGGCATTCACTTGCGTCTCTTGATTTTCGTCCCAACTAAATGTTCTATTCAGGTATAAATAATCCGACAACCTATTTACAATGTATCCGTCATCAGAACGATTTTTGCTTCTGCTTTGGATGAAACCTGATTTTGCATCTTTCAATTCTGCATCTGTAAATCCTTCAGACAACATTTTATTTAACTCTTCTTTATATGCAGTCATCAGTCGTACAGAATTTTCTGGATTATAGATAGCATAAGAGCCAAATTCTCCGCTTTGATCTAATGACGAAGCACGCAGCCAAGAACCAACTCCATAACTAATACCTTCTTTCTGACGGATGCGAGTTGCTAATCGAGAATTTAAAAATCCCCCTCCTAACATATAATTCCCCATAATCAATGCTGGGTAATCTGGGTTATTGTCTTGTAAATTTAAATTCATTCGGGCAGCAAATGTTGCATTCTTTTTATCTGGTGTTAATATTTTCTCGCTCGCTACTGTTGCTTTTAAAAATGAATCTGGCGCTCTCTCGTATTTATTGGGAGATGTCCAATTGCCAAGAATTGAATTTAATTCTGAAATAACCATCGCTTCATCAAATTCTCCTACAGCAGCGACTGTCGCATTTCCGCTATTGTAAAAATCGGCATAGAATTTTTTCAAATCATCTAATGTTGTTTTATTAGTCGCAGTTGTCATTTCATCAAACGTTGATGGATATCGGAAATCTGATTTCGGATATTGACGAGTTAATTGTTCTATTCTCAAAAAGGCAATTGCTTGTGGATCGCTTTTTTGTTGATCAATACCTGTTAGTGTTTCAGTTTTCATTTTCTCGAATTCATTTGCAGGAAAAGACGGCTCACGCAACAACTGCTTTACAATTTCAAGAACAGATTTTAAATTGTCCTTTGTTGTATTGATGTTCACATTTACTATTTGTCCATCTGCACCAATACTTACTTCAGCTTTTAATTTTGCTAAGGTGTCATTGATTTGTTCTTGTGATAAACTTTTAGTGCCTTTCATTAACATTTCTCCAGTAGCAGCAATAAAATCACCTTTGTCCTCTAAACTTTTCTGACTACCAATTCTCAAAGTCATTTTTACTTTCACCAAGTTTCCTCTTGTCGTTTTACTCAGTAAAGCGTATTTCCCGCCACCTGCAATTTCACCTCGTTTAGTTCGCTTCTCAATATTTGTTGGAGTCGCTTCAAACGCTTCGGCCGCCACTTCAAGCGCTTTTCCTTTGTAGTTCTTGTAGGTCTCCGTTAAATCAGGCGCTGTTGGAACATCTGTTCTGTCTGGATTCTTTTCCGGAATAAATAATCCGGTAGTTCTGTTTGACGGTTTTAAGTATGTTAAGGCAGAACGATTTACATCTGCCAATGACAGCTTTTGCAAACGGTCTCGATAAATAAACATCAATCTCCAATCACCGGAAGCAATGAATTCACTAATAAAAGTTCCAACGTAATCACTGTTGTTAAAGGATAATTCGAAATCACGAAGTAAAGATGTTCGGGCTCGATCTAGTTCTTCCTGAGTAATCGGATTACTTTTCAAATTATCTAATAAGTTCAGCATCGTACGTTGAGCAGAATCAAGAGATTTTTCTTTCAATACTTCTGTTTCGAAATAAATATATCCAGGATCTTTTAATGCAAAAACAGAGGAAGAAACGGATGAAGCTAGTTTAGTTTCTACTAGTGCTTTGTACAAACGTCCTGATGGCTCATTAGTCAATACGCTGCTGACAACTTCCATTGCTATGTAATCTGGATGAGTTGATGATGGAATATGATAACCTGCAGATGCATTTTGTACTTCACCAGTACGTCTTAATACAACGGAACGTTCTCCGTCTTGAGTTGGTTCAATTGTGTAAGGTTCTGCCAAAATTCTTTTTGGTTTTGGAATGGATCCAAAATATTTAGAAACTAATGCCAATGTTTTTGCTTCATCAATTTTTCCGGAAACCATCAACACTGCATTATCCGGTTGATAATATTTTGCATAGAAAGCATGTAAATTATCTATTGGAACTTTTTCGATGTCTTCTTTTGAACCGATTGTAGATTTCCCATAGTTATGCCATAAATATGCAGAAGACATTACTCTTTCTTGGAGAATTGCACTCGGAGAATTTTCTCCCATTTCAAATTCATTTCTTACCACTGAAAATTCCGATTCAAGATCTTTTTTACGAATGAATGAATTTATCATTCTATCGGCTTCTAATGAAAGTGCCCAATTTATATTTTCATCGGTTGCAGAAAATGTTTCGAAATAATTTGTTCTGTCATACCATGTCGATCCATTCGGACTTGCTCCATGAGAAGATAATTCTTGTGGAATGTTCGTATGATTAGTTGATCCTTTGAATAACATGTGCTCTAACAAATGTGCCATTCCAGTTTCACCATAGCCTTCCATTCTTGATCCAACGAGGTAGGTAATGTTTACGGTGGCTGTCGATTTAGTTTGGTCAGGGAATAACAAAACTCTCAAGCCATTTGAAAGTTGATATTCAGAAATGCCTTCGACCGATGCTGTTTTCTGTGGAGCAATCCCAACAGCGTTTGATTTTTGAGGAGTGGAAATCACTCCCATAGGTTTTTTGTTTGTCGGTTGTACTTTTTGTTGTGCATTGAGTTGTAATGACAGACAAGTTGCCAATCCAATTAAAAAATATTTTTGCATAGTGTAGTTGGTTTTGATAGCCGATAAATGTAGAAAAAACCATTATAAAATGACTACAGTTGTATAGAATTAACCTCTATTAACAATTTATCCCCTTAAAGTTGACTTTCAGTTAGTTTTAAAGTTTTTTCTTTTCAACAATCTATTTGGATTGAACTAAATTATCAATGAATCAATGGAATCAGTTGCTCTTTTCGCTAAAACTTTTCTATTTTGCACGCAACAAAAATCGAACAAGTGGAAAAATTATTAGCAGGTAAAACAGCCCTAGTCACTGGAGCTTCCAAAGGAATAGGAAAAGGAATTGTTATGAAGTTGGCAGAACATGGTGCCAATGTAGTTTTTACCTATTTGTCGTCTGTAGAAAAAGGATTAGCGCTAGAAACGGAATTGAGTAAATATGGAGTGAAAGCGAAAGGATTTCAATCTGATGCTTCAAATTTTAAAGCAGCAGAAGATTTGGTGACTAACATCATCAATGAATTTGGGACTTTAGATATTGTTGTGAACAATGCAGGTATTACTCGTGATGGTTTGTTAATGAGAATGACAGAAGAGAATTTCAATGACGTTATAAGGACGAATTTAAATTCTGTTTTTAATATTACAAAGGCTTGTCAGAAACCGATGTTGAAACAACGGAGTGGAAGTATTATTAATATTACCAGTGTCGTTGGTGTGAAAGGAAATGCTGGACAATCAAATTATGCCGCTTCAAAAGCAGGAATAATTGGATTCACCAAGTCTATCGCTCTTGAATTGGGAAGTAGAAATATTCGTTGTAATGCTGTCGCACCAGGATTTATTGAAACAGAAATGACGGAAGTTCTTCCTGCAGAAACTGTCAAGCAATGGCGAGAAGCAATTCCGCTCAAACGTGGCGGCACTCCTGAAGATGTTGCTAATTCTGTTTTATTTTTAGCGAGTGATTTGTCGGCTTATGTTACCGGTCAGGTTTTGAATGTAGATGGTGGGATGTTGACTTAGATTAAAAGTTGTAGGCTATGTGGAAAGTAATAAGGAATAATTAATAAGGAATAATTAATAAGTAAAAAGGAATAATTAAGAAATAATAGTTAATAAGGTTTAATTGCAAAGTTAAGATTGAAAAGAAAAAAAATAATAAAGAAAAAGGAATTAAGGTTTAGAG
>JANLRG010000907.1:0-2132 GCA_031361545.1 Bacteroidota bacterium | reverse complement strand
TGATGACGATACACAAGGTTTGATACGCTCAGGGGTGGTGCAAATCAACATGCCATTCGGTTTGAATCGCACGGCAACTACCCTCCTACCCCCTCAGTATATTTGGCTAAAAGCATCGGCTACCAAGCTGACAGCGGCAGTATGTGATACTATTGGCATTTTTACTCAAGCTACAAAAGCTGTTTTTAAAGCCAATAAAAACGACCTCAGCCGATTGAAAGTGCCTTTAAAAGCTGGTGCGCTCGCTAAACTTGCCGAACCCGATTCTTTCATAAAAGGTGTGAAGCAACCCTTTGAGTCTTTTGGCGGTCGAGCACCCGAAGATGATACGACTTTTTATGGGCGAGTGAGCGAAAGGCTGCGGCATAAAGGTCGTGCCATTACGCTATTCGATTATGAACAATTGGTTTTGGAAGCTTTTCCCGAAATTTATAAAGTAAAATGTATCACACATACCTTGGCAAGCCGCACTCAAGGATTTTCTGATAAGCAAGCCGCCGCAGGGCATGTTGCATTTGTGGTGATTCCTAATGTGTCCAACCTACCATTTACCGAACGCTTGAAGCCCAAAGCATCGCGGCGATTATTGGAAGCTGTACATGAATTTTTGAAAGAACGCATCTCCCCTTTCGTGCGCTTGCGGGTGATGAACCCTGTGTATGACGAAATCCATATAGCCATCGATGTGATATACAAACAAGGCAAAAGCCCTGAGTTTTATAATGCACAACTGCGTCAAGACCTTGAAAGATACTTTGCGCCTTGGGCATACGCACCCGATTCGCCTATGCCTTTTAGCGGCGTGGTCTTCAAATCGTCTATCATTGGATTTGTAGAAAGTTTGGATTATGTGGATTATATCAAAGATTTTAACATGAAAAAGAATGATGAACCAATCGAAAACGAAATAACACCTTCTTCTGCTCGCGCCATTTTGGTATCGGGCAACCATAAAATCAATGATATAAATCGCACACCACTTTTATTGGCTCGAACGGCTCTGAGGCGTTCGCCGCCTGTGGGGTAATTTTTCAGTGTAAAAAAATTGAGGCTATCCTCATCTCCAATAATCTTTAATCGGTATCGCACAATGAACGGCATTAAAAGTATCAAAAATAGAGAAGCGTTATACGCTAAATTTAAAAGCGGCGCAATTCCTACCCAAAAGGATTTTGAAGACCTCATCAATTCTGTTTTGGTCAAACGCGACGACCAATTTTTTGGTAAATGGCAAAGCGGCATAGGCTACAGCCCGGGTGATGTCGTGATTTACAATAAAACATTGTATGTTTTCCTTTCTGCAACAGAAGTGAAAGAAAATCCTGAGCACAAAGCTAAATATGCAGATTGTGCCTCCGATGACGATTGTTGCGACGGCAAAACGCCCGACAATTGCTGCCGATGGAAACAAATTCATGTGGATTGCGATGACGGTGATTGGCGTATTTTAACTAAAACTCAAAAGAACGAAGCTGGAAAAGATGAAATAATACCCGTCGGTATGTATGCATTGGTTTATGGTAAAATAGGCATCGGCGAGACAGACCCGCAAGCATTTTTACACCTTAACGACAAGGCGCACAACAGTCAGTTTTTGTTCAATCCGTTTGATGATGCCACAACGCCGACCTTTAAAATGGTGAAAGGTTTGGAGACAACAACCGATGTTATAGATGATATGATTGAAAGCAACTATCCTTTTGTGAAGCAAAATCTCGAACTTCAAGAAGGAGCGGAAACAAACTATCTCGCTACTCATGTCACCAATACCTTAGGTTTTGTTTTCCGCCGTTTGCCGCCTGTGCAACTCATGATTGCACCTCAAATGCGTTCCACAAATAGTGAGGTTGAGGAAGAAATACAAAGCACCGAAGAAGATGTGACTTTGTTTTTCATCACTTCCGACGTATCTATGCGCCCACGCGTAGGGATAGGCACGGACGCACCGACAGCTATGTTGGATGCCTATGACCCCGATAAAGGTCAAATCCTCCTCCACCCTGCCAAGCGCAACGACCCTGAAATTCTATTAGTGGATTTACGCGTCAATACAGGCGGTTATACCAATTATTTATCATCAAAAGTCAGTGGTCGAACTGCAACATTTGCTACTGATGCACCCGAAGGTTTTG
>JANLRG010000850.1:0-6748 GCA_031361545.1 Bacteroidota bacterium | reverse complement strand
CACAATTACTACTCACCTTCGTAACAACAATTGCTGGCTCAGAGTACAAATTTTTAATTTGAATAATTAAATTATATAAATTTCTTAAACCAACCACTAAAAAAATTCTATGAAAAAAATCTTTACTATTATTTCATTTGTTATTTCGCTTGCTATTTGTAAAGCTCAGCCGGTGATCAATTCAGGAGGCTTAGTACCTGGATCAACGTTCAATTTATATTCCCTGAGCAATGTGAATACAGCGAACTTAACATCATCTGGTGCGAATGTGTATTGGGACTTAAGTGCTGCTACAGCAACTTTAATAGGAACGGCAACTACTGAGGACATGTCAGCCAATCCATTTGCTAGCCAATATCCAAATGCAAATTTTGCATTTAAATTTACACCGACTGGAGGACCCTCTATCTACAGCTTATTTAGTTTGACCTCTTCTGTTCTTGAAGAAGTAGCGAATAATGTAGGCTCACCCTCTGAAACTTCATTTATTGATTATCGTACGGCATTGGTTTTCCCATTTACTTTTAATTTGACAGACAATGATGCCTATCAAAAAAATGGACAAGGAGTAAAATCTATTACCAATACTTATGATGCTTATGGAACGTTAGTAGTAGGTACTACAACATTTTCTAATGTTATTAGAATTATGTCTGTTGATGATGGCAATACCTCAGTAAATGTCTGGTCAACTTCACCAATAGTTCCAATATTTCAAGCTAGTAGTAGCGGTTTTACACTATGGGAAACAACTTCTACATCAAATATTTCTACAACTAATTTTAACAATAGTTTATTTGACTTGTATCCAAATCCGGCTACCAATCAAATAAAAATCATCAACAAGAAAATCATCTCGTCAATTGAGATTATCAATTCTCAGGGACAAATATTAATAACCACCAAAAATTCCTCAATTGATATTTCACAATTGGAAAGTGGAATTTATTTTGTCAAAGCTTATTCGAATGATGGCATTTATTCAGAAAGATTTATTAAGAACTAAAAACTATAAAACAAAACCTATGACAACTCGACTCGGGTTGTCATAGGTTTCTTTTCAAATAAGTAAATTGAATTGCACTGATTTGGTTTTGAATTTACACTGTAAAATCATTAAATTTTCTATTTCCCTTGTCAGCCGTTTCCCAACGCATCTATTTTTAATATTGACCTCACTTCGGCTTATTAAATCATTTATATTAATTTAGCAGAATACAGATTAGAATGGAAAAAGTAAACCAAAAGAGCAATGACCCTTTGCATGGAAAAACATTAGAAGCGATTTTAACTAAGTTAGTCGATTATTTTGGGTGGGAAGAATTGGGTGATATAATTCCTATTAATTGCTTCAGAAGTCATCCAAGTATCAAGTCAAGCTTAACTTTTTTAAGGAAGACTCCTTGGGCACGAAAAAAAGTAGAAGATTTATTCATTCAAAAAGCCAATGAAAAACAAAGTGATTAACAAAAAACCTTTGTTATTATAGATAAATATCTCAGCTAATTTATTTCATCTCTTCTATATTTTTTTCAAAAACGGCTTTTAAACAAATGAAAATCTAAAAAGTTTACTCCTGTAAATCGTTCATTATTTTTTCCTAATAATTTTGTGACTCATCTTTTTAAATATTGTTTTAGTTAAGACCGAATCCTTTCTAAATGTTAATTTGCCTACCGTTTCTTCAATTTTTTATCAATGGCAGTCTTAAAAGTGCATTTCACCCAAAATTTTTTATTTCTAAAATATAAAAAATCAATTATTTTTCATAATTAAAATCTGGTCACAACTTCTTTCCGTAGGTGTTTTCACAATTCATCATATCATTAATAATTCAAACTTACGGTTATGCAGAAAATTACATCAAAGAAACTACTCGTTTCTCTTACCCTGGGCATAGCAGGGATTGCTGCCTTTATTGCTTCTAATAGTAATCCAATTACAGCTTCAAGTCATCGAGAGGCTCCATTGATTGCTAACGATCCATTGGCAGATAACACAGACCTTTATGCATTTAGAAATCCTAATGACACTAATAAAGTTGTCATCATCGCCAATTACGTTCCGGGTGAACTCGCTAACGCTGGCCCAAATTATTACGGCTTTGGCGAAAATGTCCGCTATGAAATCCACGTAAAAAATGGTCACCTTACTAACAGTACACTCGATGATATCATTTATCGTTTTACTTTTTCTCAGACGAACCAAGACCCATCAACTTTTTTCAACATTAGACTTGGTCAACAAAATTTAAAAGAAACTTATTTGTGCCAAAGAAGTATTGATGGCGGAAGTTCATTTCAAACTATCCTCTCAAATGGTATTGTACCACCAAACAATATTGGCCCTCGTTCAATTGACGGACCTGTTGGTTTGAATACTCCTTATGCAACATTGATGTCAAACGCTATACAAACAGCAAGCACTGGTGAAACTGTTTTTTGTGGTCCAGTTGATGATCCTTTCTTTGTTGACTTAGGTGGTATTTTCGATTTAGGAAATATTCGCGCAGGAAATGGTGCACAAGATGCTCTTGCGTGTAAGAACGTTCATACAATTGCATTAAACATTCCAATTACAACTTTGCAAAAAGATCACAAAAGTGTTTCAATGGCACAAAATATTCTTGATGGGAATTTTGTGATTGGTGTTTGGGCAAGTGCAAGCAGAAAAAAAGTTACTGTACTTGATGAGGATGGAGAAAAGCCACACACTAGTGGTAAATATGTTCAAGTTTCTAGAATTGGAATGCCTTTGACAAATGAAGTTGTAATTCCAATTGGTGAGAAAGATGAATGGAATCAGAAACGCCCATATAATGAAACAGAATTTGAAAAATATTTTACTAATCCTGAACTTGCTTTATATATGGACAATAGTCAATTTGGTACTGCCGTACCGGGACTTGCTCCATTAAGAATTCAAAGAAATTCTTTACAAGCTTTTGATTTTGGAAACACTCATGATGGTCTTTACCATTTGTTAGGAAATCCTGCTACTACAGGTACAGCGTTAGACGCTGCTCTTTTTGGAAATTATTTACTAAGAGATGATCAACCAAGATCAGTAGATATCCTCCCAATATTTATGACTGGTGTTCCTAATTTACCTCCTTATCAATTAGCGACTGGAAAAAATGGAAATCCACTTGCAGCTGGTAAACCATTCATCAATAATTTTCTTCCTACATTCGGCGATATGCTTCGTTTAAATATGGCAGTGCCGGTTACAAGAAGAGATGATCCAGCTTTCAGTTCATTAGGATTAGTTCAAGCAGCAGTATTAGGTTTGACAGATCCAGCATACAATGGATCTACAGCTTTACAATTTATTCCAAATATGGATGGATTTCCAAATGGTCGTCGTCTTGAAGATGATGTTACAAGAATTGAATTACAAGCTGTAAGTGGTGTTGTTCTTGCTGCAATAGGATTGTGGTATGATGATTATACTGCTGGTTCTCCAAACCCAGTTACAACGAATCTTGTTAATGTACTTACTTTTACAACAGGAGTTGAAGCGAACGATACTACGTTCAAATCAAATTTCCCTTATGTACAAACGCCATGGAACGGATTCCACGATTGTAGTTGTAATGCAAATCCATCTACAACTAGAAATTCTATTGCTCCATTGTCGAATGGTTTAAATTTAGGATCAGCTGAAGCAATGATGGAAGTTTATCCTAACCCTTCTTCAGAAAGCGCAAATTTCAAAATTCATATTTCTGAAACATCAAAAATTGTTTTAAGTATTTATGATAATACAGGCAAACTGATTTCAAAACCAGTAAATGAGAAAAAAGATGCCGGTACTTTTGATATTACGATTAATTTAAGTGACTATAAGGCTGGAATTTATTTCGCTGTTCTTACAAGCAATAATAAATCGATAAAGTCTATTAAGTTTTCAGTAGTAAAATAAAATGTTTATTGTGTGGTATAATGAGCTGAGAAGATTTATTTCTCAGCTCATTTTTTTTGTGGCACTTCTTCATCAATGCGAACAATAGATTTGATCATTTTATGTGAAGCTACATTTTTACTACTTTTACCGAATGGACAACGAGGAACCAAAACATGTTCGACGTAAGCGGTATAAAGGAACTCACCCCAAAGCGTTTAAAGAAAAATACAAAGAGCTTCAACCTGAAATTTACTCTGATGATGTTGCTAAAGTTATCGATCAAGGTAAAACACCAGCAGGAACGCACAGACCAATTTGTGTCGATGAAATTTTAGATTGTTTAAAAATTGCTCCTGGACAAATTGGATTAGATGCAACGTTAGGTTATGGTGGACATAGTTTGGAAATTTTAAAAACACTACAACCATCAGGACATCTTTATGCTATTGATGTTGATCCTTATGAATTACCTCGGACAAAAACCCGATTAGAACAATTAGGATTTGGTTCAGAAATTTTAACTGTTAAACAATTAAATTTTTCAGAAATAGATCAAATTGTTTCTGAGGCGGGAAAACTAAATTTTGTTCTGGCAGATCTAGGCGTTTCATCAATGCAAATTGATAATCCAGAAAGAGGTTTTTCATTTAAAGAAGAAGGCCCATTAGATTTGAGATTGAATCCTATGAATGGCTATTCAGCTGCTGATTTATTGAAAAATATTTCTCAAAGGTCACTTGCAGAAATATTAGTGGCAAATGCAGATGAACCTTTCTATGAAACAATCTCTGGTGCAATAGTAAAAACCATTGCAAAAGGAATTGAAATTAAAACAACAACACAATTAAAAAATATTATTTCAGAAGCGCTGGAATTTTTAACACCAGAAGAAAGAAAAGAAGAAATCAAAAAATCGTGTCAACGGTGTTTTCAAGCTTTGCGAATTGAAGTAAACAATGAATTTGAAGTCTTGGATATTTTTTTAGACAAGCTTCCAGAATGTCTCGCTGCTGGTGGAAAAGTTGCTATTCTTACATTTCATTCAGGTGAAGATCGTCGTGTCAAAAAATCTTTTCAGTATTTAAATAGAGAAGGGATTTATAGTGAAGTTTCACCAGATCCTATTCGAGCATCTTTTCAGGAATGTGCTTCGAATCCACGAGCTCGCTCTGCCAAATTACGATGGGCTATTAAAGCGTAAATCACAACCACCTTTGCATTCAAACCATTTTGTAAATCAATTGTCTTACTGATTAATTAAATTTTACAAGACAGATAAGTATGGATTTTCATGAAATTTACATTCAATTTAATATAACTGTCTTTAACCTTTCTCTGAACTATCTTCAAAATAAAGAAGATGCCGAAGAAATAACACAAGATACTTTTGTTGCCATTCATACATCATTGCATACATTCAAAGAAAATTCACAGCTTTCAACATGGATCTATCGAATAACAATTAATCAATGCTTAGATTTCATCAAGGCAAAAAAAAGAAAAAAAAGATTCGCCATTTTTACTGAACTCTTCAAAGATAATAGAGAAGAAATAAATTCAGGATCATCGTCTTTTGATCATCCAGGAGTTTTACTCGAACAAAAAGAAACTATTTCCCGCATATTCTCATCCATCAATCAATTACCTTCCCAACAGAAAACAGCTCTCATTCTTAGTAAATTGGAGAATAAATCTCAAAAAGAAATCGCTGAAATAATGAATACAACTCCAAAAGCAGTTGAATCGTTAATTCAAAGAGCTAAGAAAAATTTATCAGAAAAATTGAATCAAGCGAAGGAAATATGATTAAGCATCGTCTAACATTTATATATCAGCAAAAATCATGAATGACACGTTAGATCCACTTAATACAATCAATAGAGTTGATCCTCCTTCTTTTCTTTTAACTCGTATTCAAGAGAGAATCAAAAATAAAGATGCTACTTTTTTTTCTAAAAAAACATCGATGGCTATTAGCTGTTCGCTTATGGTAGTTGTCTTGCTAAATGTATTCGCCTTTACTCAGATTACAAATAAAAACGAAACCAAAACTTCTCTCATCGATCAATTTCAGTTGCTGCCTAATAATAACTTATACCAATGAACAAAAATAAACTAATTAGTACAATTGCCATTTGCCTGTTAATTTCAAATTTAGCTTTGGTTGCTTTTATATTATTGCCAAACCACAGACCTCCTCATAATGGAGGACCTAGAGAATTAATTATTGAACGTCTTCATTTTGATGCAGCCCAAATTAAAGAATATGATAAACTGATTGTAATTCATAGAGACGCAATAAAATCTGGGAATGAGAAAATGGGGCAATTAAAGAATCAACTTTATTTGGGAATTCTTCAATCATCCTCGCCAAATGACTCGTTGAAAAATGAAATAGGAAAAATTCAAGTTGAAATTGAAGGGATACAACTAAAGCACTTTGAAGATATCGGCAAATTATGCAGAGCTGAACAGAAAGAAGATTTCAATAATCTTGTCGGAGAATTAGCCCGATTATTTAACGGACGACAAGAAGGCCCTAGACCTTAATGAAACATTTCTTTTTAACCATCTTTCTTTTTCTCTCTGCTACCATTATAAGAGGAGAAAATTTGTTTGAAATTAAATTTAATATTATACCTCTTTATGAGAATATCACCTTTTCGCTAAAAGATCAAAAACTTTCTGTTAATTCAAAAGACAGTCTCAAAATTGAAATTGTAAAATTTTACTTGACATCTTTTCAATTACTCAAAGAAAATAAAGTAATCTATTCAGAAAAGAATAGCTTTCACTTGGTTGATGTAAGCATCCCATCTTCTCTTTCTTTTAACTTACCAGT
>JANLRG010000817.1:0-1941 GCA_031361545.1 Bacteroidota bacterium | reverse complement strand
TCGTTCCTCAACAGTATTTGGCAGTTTTATAAGGCGTTCTACTAAGCCATTGTTGAGTTTGAGTTCATCGGTTGTCCATTTGGCAAATGATTCTTGGGCTATGACTTGACTCGTAGTCAACAGCATTAAGCACAAAAGAATACATAATTTTGCTGTTTTAAAGGTTTGAATAGACCATTCATACCGTTGTTGAGACCCAATAAGACCTCTTTTTATTGACATAAATACCATTTTTTTGATTTTCTTGTTGCGTTTTTACGGTACAAAATTCGGTTATTACCATAAAATAGAGATAAAGAATTTTATTTTAAACATGGATTATTTTACCTTAACGGCGGGTTAATGTTGGTGCGATTTTGAAACGTCACCGACGTTTCAAAAAATAAAACATCATGCAAAAAAGTAGAGGATTTGAAGGCGAATTAATCATCGAAATTCCAAAACTCGCCTTAGCCAAATGCACAGAACTGCCGTTAACTAATCGGGTTTATATCGCACGTATGGGTTTTTATCCAAAAGCGTTATACCATTATTATCAACGCCCAAACGGTATTTCACAGGTGATTTTACTGTATTGCACCGATGGCAAAGGTTGGATTCAATTAGAAAAAGAAAGAATAACCATTCAAGCAGGAGAGATTTTTGTCATTCCAACCGACACGCCACATTCTTATGGTGCGGATAGCCAAAGCCCGTGGTCTATCTATTGGTTTCATTTTGCAGGAAGCGATTGCAATGAAACGGTCTCTGGGATTATGGACAATAAAAACACTGATACGTACACCGTGCAAGTCGGCTTTTCGGAGCAACGCAATGTTTTATTTAAACAAATAGCGACCACTTTTTTGAAAGGTTACAGCGTCTCTAACCTGTTATTTGCCAATTTGACCTTACCTTTTTATCTGTCTTCTTTCATTGTGCCTGAGCATTTTCAAAAAGAGACGATGATTACGCCCCTCAGTACAAGTGACCTCGCTATCCAATTTATGCAACAAAACCTATCCCATACCCTCACTTTGGCAGAGATTGCCCAATCTGCCCATTTGTCCATCTCGTTTTTTTCCAGAAAATTTAAGCAAGAAACAGGTTATGCACCCATTAAATATTTTAATCATTTGCGGATTCAAAAAGCCTGTCAACTCCTCCATTTCAGCGCATTACGCATCAATGAAGTGGCGTTGCAAATCGGAATTGACGACCCTTTGTATTTTTCAAGGCTTTTTAAACAACAAATGGGCGTTTCGCCTGTGCAGTATCGGAAAGGAGAGGGATTGACGTGAAAAAAAGCCTAAACAATTTACAAAATAAATCCCTTTTTATTCTGTCAATTTCAAATGTGTTGTCCCTTCAAACAGCTCCATTTGGTAAATAGCTAACTCATTTAGTTTTTGTAATCGCGCCAATTGGCTTTTACCTTCTGTTATAAAATGAGCGTTTAAGTTCTCCAAATTTGATAAAACGAGTAGCTGTTCGGCTGTTGCATAGTCTCTTATATTCCCTTTTAATGTTGGGTTTGCTTCTTTCCATTGCTTGGCAGTTATACCAAACAGGGCGGTATTCAACACATCGGCTTCGCTTGCATACACAAAACCGTCCTTTTTTGTCTGTGCCAATCTGGGCGGTATTAGGTGCATTTTTATCGCTTCGCTGTGAACTCGATAGTTCATTTTTGCAAGTGTGCGTTTCAGATTCCAGTCTAAGGATTCATTTTTTTGCGCGGCTTCAATCGCTTTAATGCGCTGAAACTCTTTGATAAAATAGAGTTTGAAAACAGGGCTCATCCATGAACAAAACTCAAAAGCAATATCCATGTGGGCATAAGTACCGCCATAACGCCCCGCCCGTGCTTCTATACCAATCGCATTCACCTTCTTCACCCATTCGTTGGTCGTGATAATGAAATTATTAAGCCCCGTTTTGCTTTTAATCCCATCGAATTCG
>JANLRG010000790.1:0-13478 GCA_031361545.1 Bacteroidota bacterium | reverse complement strand
TCACTATGACTTCTGAACTGATTAAATGAATAAAACTTTACATTCAAAATGTATATTGTGTGGGTCTGAGTCGCTAAAAAATATTTTTGGTGATCAGCATTTTATTACAAAATGTAAAAATTGTTCTTTTGTATTCAGTCGAGAGATAGCTTCAGATGAGGAATTGAAAAATTACTATGATGTCTATCCTTTGGAAAACAAAATATCTGATATCACGATTCAGCGCTACAATGAAATATTAGATTTATTTGAACCATACAGACAGACTGGTAAACTTTTCGAATTCGGATGTGGGGAAGGATACTTTCTTGAAATTGCTAGGAAAAGAAATTGGGTTGTAGCCGGAACCGAAATTTCAACACCATTGATTGAAAAATGCAGAAACAAAAACATAACAGTATACGATGACAGTGAAAAAATACCAACGATCGAAAAAGGATCTTATGACATTGTAGTTTCAATTGAAGTAATTGAACATTTGAGTCCTCCACTACCCTTCACACAATTATTCAATTCCCTTTTAAGAAATGGCGGAGGGTTGTACATGACTACACCAAACTTTAATTGCTTATCCAGACTTATACTAGGGAAAAAATGGAACAATATTATTTATCCTGAGCACCTTTGTTATTATTCCGCCAAATCAATGAAATTAACATTGACCAAAAGCGGATTTAAAAAAGTGTTCACAAAAACGATAGGTATAAGTCCAGCAAGATATAAATACGCGTTAATGAATTGGAGACATAAAAAAGGGGAAGCCAAGGTTCAATACGACTACAATGGAAAGGACAGAAATATTAGAGAACAAATAGAAAATCATAAACTGCTTTCATTTTTAAAAAATATTGTCAACAGAATATTAAATTTAACAAGGTTAGGAGAATCACTTAAAATATTTTATCTGAAAAAATAGTATGCTAAAAATTTCAGTGATCATACCTAGTTACAATCAAGCCTCTTATTTGGAAGAGTCGATTCAATCTGTATTGAATCAAAATTACCCCAACCTAGAAATTATTATTATTGATGGTAATAGCACAGATCATTCAATTGATATTATTAAAGAATATCAACAACACTTAACATATTGGGTGAGTGAAAAAGATAGTGGCCAGAGTGAAGCAATAAATAAAGGTTTTCAAATTGCAAAAGGAGAAATTGTTACTTGGTTGTGTAGCGACGATTTATATACAAACGGAGCACTCCACAAAGTTAATGAAGTATTTAGTTCATTATCTGACGATGTCGGTTTAATACATGGGAGTTCAATTATTTTTACAGATAAGAAAATTATACGTTTAAATAAAGGAACAGAAGACGATAGTTTAGAAAATATTTTATCGGGGATGACCTTTCCTCAGCCTTCCACTTTTTTCAGGAGATCACTATTAGAAAAAACCGGACACTTGGATCTTAATTTGCATTTTGGAATGGATTATGATTTATTTAGCAAGTTCGCAATCATTAGTAAATTTCAACATATAGATTATTGCTTTTCAAAATATAGATTGCATTCGGAAAGTAAAACTGTTTCTTCAGTATCAAGATTCATAGACGATTGGTCGAAAGTATTTGTAAGTATTATTCAGGCAGCAGAATTTAATTCAATAATTGAAACTATAAATTATTTAGATATTAAGATTGACGGAAATGAATCGACGTATAATTTTTTCAAAAAACATTTCAAGGCAGAAAATATTGATCAAGAAAAATTTTTGTACAAATTTCTATGTTTTGTATTAAAATATGATTATGAATCCAAAAGATTTGATCGAGCAGCAAAGATTGCAAAATATTTGAAAAAAGAATTTCACTCCTACTTAACCCACGATCCTGAAATTAGAAGAATAATTTGGAGGACTTTTTTGCCTCCTAATTTATTAATAATAGCCCGTAAAATATCCAGAAGCCTTTTTTACAGATGAAAATAGCATTCCTAACTTCTCATATAAATCACTCGACACAGTGGAATTGGTTTTCCGATGAACTGGTAAAACGAGGTGTCCAACATATCCACATAATTATTAATTATGACTATCCACTGCTTGCAGATGACTTGAAGGCAATGGGTGTAAAAGTCTATTTTTTAAAACACAGAAACTTCTTTCACTTCTTCACTAATTTTTTTCATGTAGTCTATATATTACTAAAAAACAAAATTGATCTTGTACACACTGAGCTGCCTTATGGAAATTTGGTTGGTCAGATTGCTGCATGGTTTTGTTTTATTAAAATGCGAGTTTCTACCTGTGGTAATACTACATGGGCGTTTGATTTCAACAATAAAAAGCAATTACTAATAGATAAAATAACTTATCGCCTGACTAAACGTGTGATTGCCCTGACTGATGAAGCCAAAGAATTCCTCGTAAAAAATTATTCCATTCCACCAGAAAAAATTACAATTATTCATCATTCTTTAAAATCGTCTGACTACCTATTTGATGATGATTCACGCGTAGAGAAGTTAAAAAAAGAATTAAATATTGAAAAGGGAACTTTTGTAATTGGTATGGTTGCTAGATTTGAATTTTGGAAAGGACATATTTTTGCAATAGAAGCATTCAGAAAACTACTTAAAGAATATCCTCATGCAAGGTTATTAATTTTCGGAAGTAAAGGTGAAAGTTTTGAATCTGTGTTGCGCTATATTAAGAACTACGATCTTCAAGATCATATTATGTACAAAGGATTTGTGTCAGACAATATCGCATTGTTTAGGCTATTCGATGTTCACATTCATATTCCAATTAAATCAATTAGCGAAACATTTGGGATCAATATACTTGAAGGGATGATAAGTGGATGTGCACAAATTTTAACATTGGCAGGAATAAGTTGTTTTACAGCTCGCAATGAGGAGAACTGTTTAGTTGTTCCTTACAAATCATCAGAAGCAGTTTATATCGCATTGAAAAGATTAATAAACGATCCGGAATTAAGAGCGCGTCTAGGTCATCAAGCAAAGGAAGATGCGATGAAGTATTTTAAATACACCGATAAAGTTGAAAAGCATTTAGAGTTATATGAAGAACTACGTTTAGAATGCGGGAAATGAACCATCCTTATTTTTCAATTATTATTCCTGTTTACAATAGGGCAGAATTATTACTAAAAAGTTTAAATTCGCTTCTGTCTCAAACATTTCAAGATTATGAAGTAATAATAATAGACGACGGTAGTAAAGAAAATATTCGAGATAAAATTCAAAGCCTTCTTGACAAACATTCCAATATTAAATTTTTTCAACAAGAGAATAAAGAACGGGGAGCTGCAAGAAATCATGGTATTCAATTGGCAACTGGTAATTATGTTGTCTTATTTGATTCAGATGATTTGATGCATTCTAACCATTTACAAGTGCTTCACTCCTATATTCAAAAACAGAAAGAACCGAATTTCATAGCTACAAAATTTAATTTTATAAATGACAAAGGTAAAATTTATGATTCAGACATTTGTAAGTTAAGTCAAGGTAAATACGATTACCGATTATTTCTGGAAGGAAATCCTTTAGCATGTAATATATGTTTCAAGAATAGATTAGATAATTTTATTCCTTTTGCAGAAGATCGATCTTTTGCAATAAAGGAAGATTGGATGTTTTTAATTTGCAACATGAAAAGTAATGGTCTCTTTATAATTGACAAAATTACTTTAACCATGTTTGATCACAATGAACGTTCTATGCGTTCAGGAAATTCTGCAATCATTAACAAGACCTTGAAAGCAACTGAATGGATAAAAAACAATGTTTCCTTAACAACAAAAGAACAAAGTAAACTGGAGGCCCATAAAAATTATTTTTGTGGGATTCACTCTTATTTGGATAACAACAAACGCGAAGCAATTAATTTCGCATTGAGAGCCATTAAGAATGGCGGTATGAAAATTAAATATCTATCTCTTTTAATTAAGTCTGTCATTGGAAGAAAATTAATAATTAAATTGAAGTAATGGCCTCTCAAAAGAACATCCTAATCTTAACGCCATGGAGTTACAAAGATGCCTTGATACAAGCATACACTTTACCTTATGTTCGGATAATTCGAAAAAATATTGACACCAACAACAAAGTAATACTTGTTACATTTGAACAGCCAGCGTTTAAAATGGACGAGGGTGAACTCTCACAAATTAAAACATCTTTAGAAGCAGAGGGAATTGAATTAGTTACTTTTAGTTATACCAAATTTGATATCAAATTATTTATTAAAGCTTTCTTTTATTTAATTCAACTTTCTCAAATAATAAAAGATAATAAAATTGATGTAATTCATTCGTGGTGTACACCTGCTGGAAGTTTGGGGTATTTACTATCCATAATGACAAAAACTCCTTTGGTGATTGATAGTTATGAACCACATGCTGAAGCAATGGTTGAAAATGGGACATGGAAAAAAGGCAGTGCGAAATTTAAAATATTATTTTTCTTTGAAAAAAAATTAACTCATTCGGCAAAAGTAATTATCAGTGCAACAAAAGGGATGAAAGAATATGCTGTTTCACGCTATGGTTGCGAAATAGGAAATTTTTTAGTCAAACCCGCATGTGTCAATTTAAATATATTTAATTTATCAGCCATAAAAAATGAAAAGCTCCTAAATGAGCTTGGTCTCAATAATAAGATTGTATGCGTTTACGCTGGTAAATTTGGAGGCATTTATCTTACAAAAGAAGTTTTTGATTTTCTAAAAGTTGCGCAAGATAAATGGGGTGACAAGTTTAGTGTATTATTCTTGACTAATCACAATCAGGATGAACTTCTTCTTTGGTCACGACAATCAGGATTTGATGAACAAAAAATGATTTGCAAATTTGTCAGTCATTCCGAAGTTATAGATTACTTAGCATTAGGGTCATTTGCTATAACACCAGTAAAACCAATTCCAACTAAAAAGTTTTGTTCCCCAATCAAAGACGGAGAGTATTGGGGGTTAGGATTACCTGTAGTTATTACTAAAGATATCAGTGATGATTCAGCGTTGATTGAAAAATACAATGCTGGTTCTGTCTTGAATATGTTGAATAAGGAAGAATATAAAAAAGCAATAATTAAAATTGACACGTTAATTTCTACTCCTGGAACTAGAGAAAGAATAAACCAACTCGCACAGGAGTACAGAAGTTTTGAAATTGCAGAACTTGTTTACAAACGTGTTTATGGAAATGATGAGTTTAAGCTGAACTCTTTGCTTTGAAAAAAGCATCTTTATCCTCATCTAATAATTCCTTGTAAGAACTAGAGATGATAATTAAACTTATTACATAAAATGGAATTGCAGGAATCTTATATCGGACTAGACTTCCAAAATTAGACGTAGTTAATCCAACAGAAAATGAAAAAAAGAGACTAAAATAAACTGTAAAAAAAAGTATACGATGACGAAACATCAGACGAAATAAATTATATACTTTTAATTTTATAAGAAGATAAATTGTGAATAAAAGCATAATTAAATTTTCTAAACCTGACAACATCATTGTAACATTATAGGTCTCCCAAATGTAAGGTCGGAACAATGCGGCATTAATTGCAGCAGGCATTTTTGCTAATATTCCTTGAATTGTAGGATCAAAATCACCAATATCAAAAGCAGACCCTTGGTAATGTTCACTTTTTAAATCCATCTGAGTTGTTACAGCTTTATCAAGTACATTATCGAGTGAGTAGTCTCCTAAAAAGCCACTCATTAAATTCAACATAAAATAAC
Organism: Bacteroidota bacterium; assembly: GCA_031361545.1. Classification (GTDB taxonomy): domain Bacteria; phylum Bacteroidota; class Bacteroidia; order AKYH767-A; family 2013-40CM-41-45; genus JADKIH01. Next base: position 7,761 of record JANLRG010000790.1, on the reverse strand, counting down.
CAGAGATCAACGAAAAGGTTATGAGGAAAGGAATTGACAATGATTTGATGAGATTATTATTTACTTTTTCTAATTGAATACCTCCAAACCATAAAATAGACCCGGGAAGCAAAGCGAAAAAGATATAAGGTTTAATCCAAATTAAAAGTGATGAACTTAGGATCATGAAGGTTATGTTTTTTCCATATGCTTTCTTTTGAGTGAGAATAATAAAATAGGAAGATGAAAAAAGACATACAGCAGAAAAAGTAATTGTATCTTTTAACAAACCGCTTCCCCAGAAAAAAACAGATGGTATGAACAATAAGGCAATTGCAAACTCATACACTAGATGCGGAAATTCCTCAATCAATACTTGATATAAACGCCAAATTGCCCAATAGGAAATATATGCTATAAGGATTGTCATACCAATAAAACTCTTGAATGAAACAGCACACAACAGAAAAGTTAATTTCACAACGGCTCTAGCATGTGGATCTGAGAAATATTGCATCGCTCCTGTGTTGCTATCAATTTCATAATATAAAGCTTGACTAGGACCAATAATAAAATCCCAAACATTTAGCAGGGATTTTTGACCAAGATTAATTAGAACAACACAGTCATTATAATAATTTAAAGTGTCTCCATAGCCATAATACAACGCATATATTAAGCAAACAGAAATTCCTCCAACTATTTTTAAAAGCAAACCATAGATGTAATATTTATAGCTTGGATTCGTATCGATATTTTGTAATTGCTTTTTCTTTGCTTTTAAGTACAAAAAAATTAAAAAAATAGTAGGTACAATTAAATCAACAAAAGAAAGATAGTCTTGCATATTTGCGGTGGAATAATCCTTACAAAATTAATAAAGTTTGGGAATCTTCAATCGTGGTGATAAGATTCATTCCTCAAGATAGACATAGCCCGATAGACTTGCTCCGTAATAATCAATCGAATCATTTGATGAGTAAAAGTAAATTTGGATACAGAAAGTGTGAAGTTTGCTTTCTCCTTAACTTCTTTTGAAACACCGAATGCGCCACCAATGATTAGTAACAACCGATTGGTTCCTCCTACCATTTGCTTCTCTAAGAAACCTGCAAACTCTCGAGATGTGAATTGTTTTCCTTGTTCATCGAGCAAAACAACAAAATCTCGTGACTGGATTTTTGATAAAATCAATCTTCCTTCTTCTTCAATTATCTTTTCTTTTAGCTTAGAGGTTGACGCAGGCAAAATAGATATGTCAGAGGGTAAATAGTTAACAAGCCGTTTCATATAAGTTAGAATGCCTTCATTAAGGTATAAATCTGTCGTTTTGCCAATAAAAATAAATTCTATTTTCATTCGTGGTTTTTAATAGTGATTTTGGAATTCTTTTGTGTTCATAAACATAGTAAATAATGCAGTTTTTGATTCAACATTAAAGTAATTTAGCTAAAGAATTTGACAGTAATGGCTTGATTATTGACTCAAAAAAATGACTTTCAGACAAATGAAAAAAATCACAACCATATTGACCTTCATTCTCATTGTAAACTCCACATTTGCAATAGATGTTTTTGATGAAATTGCCTTTGCAATCAGAAGTGGCGATGCCAAACAACTAGCAACATTCTTTGGCCCAACAATCGATCTTACCATTCTTAATCGTGAAGACATTTACAGCAAGGCACAAGCTGAACAAGTTATTAAAGACTTTTTCTCTAAAAATAGTCCAAAAACATTCACCATTCTTCACACAGGAAGTTCACCAGAAGGAACTCTTTATGCCATTGGAAACTTAATAGCTTCGAATGGAAAAATCTTTAGAACCTCTTTTTATGTAAAAAGTTCAGGGGGGAAGAACTTACTCCAAGAATTAAGAATTGAAACGGAATAACTAATTTTTTCATTTTCCAATTGTTATTTCTCCCTTATTAATTCGATTATTTAGTTTAAAACAACATTTATATTTCATTTATTTTCAGTCATTTAAAACCTAGATTTTTTAGCCTTTTCAAAAAAAATTAAACTAAACTGTTGTGAATATCTTCGGCCAAACAAAACAGAATAATCCTGTTAAGATTACTAATTTCACCCTATGCCTATCAACTTAAATCCTACAAATTACTTCGGTCTTTCAGTATCTGAATTTATTGAGAATGCTCTAAGAGAAGATGTTGGTGATGGCGATCATACGTCATTATCAACGATTCCAGAAGGGCTGGTTGGAAAAGCCAATGTGAAAGTAAAAGAAAAAGGAGTAATAGCAGGAATAGAATTAGCAGAATTGATCGTTAAAACTGTGGATCCAACCATACAGCAATCGATTGTTTTACAAGAAGGGACTGATGTTAATCCAGGCGATATCGTGATGACACTCGATGGAAATGTAAGGTCATTATTAAAATTAGAAAGACTTTTATTAAACTGCATGCAAAGAATGAGTGGCATTGCCACTATGACTCGTAAATATGTTGAAGCAATAGAAGGAACGAATTGTAAAGTTTTAGATACAAGAAAAACTACTCCAAATTTCAGACTATTAGAGAAATTAGCCGTCGAACTTGGCGGAGGCGTTAACCATCGCTTTGGATTGTATGATATGATTTTAATTAAAGACAATCATGTTGATGCAGCAGGTGGGGTAAAGAATGCTATTGAAAGTGCCAATCGATATTTAAAAAATTCTGGTAAAATTTTGAAAATAGAAATTGAAACCAGAAATCTAAATGAAGTGAAAGAGGTTCTTGTAATAGGCAATGTCAATAGAATTATGCTGGACAACTTTACGCCTGATTTATTAAAAAAAGCGATCACATTGATTGCTAAAAAATATGAGACAGAAGCATCGGGAGGAATTACATTAGAAACTATTCGATCTTTTGCATTAACCGGAGTTGACTTTATATCGGTTGGTGCTCTCACCCACTCTTATAGAAGTCTTGATATCAGTATGAAAATATTATCTTAAAGTGGCGAAAACAAAATTAAAGCGACTTAAAGTTGAACTAGGAAATAATATCCTTGAATCAAAATTGGTACAATCTTTCATTAGCTATACGAAGAGAGCTGCCTTACCAGGTTTTGATAACATGCCTATTTTCAGTGTCGCTCATTTCTTTTTTACAGGAATAAAAAAAGGAGCGATTGTTACCAGAGCTCAAGCCCTTGCCTTTAGTTTTTTCTTGGCCCTTTTTCCTGCCGTTATTTTTCTTTTTTCCCTGATCCCCTACATCCCAATTAAAAACTTCCAAAATCAATTACTAGCGTTAATTGAAAGTGTATTACCATCAAATGCCTATGAAGGTGCGAGAATTACGATTATTGATATTGTTAAAATTCATCACGGCGGATTATTATCAATCGGTTTCTTTTCAGCTTTATATTTTACTACAAATGGATTTATGACATTGATGAGAGGTTTCAATAGTTCGTACCATGCTTCAGAAACGCGTACACCTTTCAGACAACGAATTGTTGCAATCGTTCTGACTATAATTTTATCCATCTTAGTATTGATTGCAACGACTCTCATTATCTTTTCTTCTTTAGTTACTAGTAAATTAGTATATCATAGAATATTAAAATCTAAGACACAAATAGCCTTAATATTAATTGGGAAGTGGGTAATTGTATTAGCATTGTTTTTTACTGCTATTTCTTTTCTTTACTATTATGCACCAACTGTAAAAAAAAGATGGCGATTTATTTCAGCTGGATCAACGTTTGCGACATTGATGTCCATACTCGTGTCAACAGGTTTCGGCTATTTTGTAAATAATTTTGGCTCTTACAATAAAATTTATGGCTCCATTGGTACTTTGATTGTAGTAATGCTCTGGATGTATTTTAATTCGCTTATTCTCATACTTGGATTCGAACTAAATTCGAGTATCGATAATGCCAAAAAAAAAATATCTCTTCAAAAAAAATAAAATGAAAAAAGGATTTGTAGCTTTTATAATTCTGCTCGTAACAATAAATCTTCAAGCACAAATTGATTTATCTACCGGATTAAAATATAAAGCTGAGAAAAAATGGTCAGAAGCCTATGATGTTTTTAAAGTTTTGTTAAAGAATGATAGTTCAGAAATAAACTACTTAACGAATGTGTCGTACTTATCATGTAAGTTAGGCAACTTGACTTCTAACGAAACTGAAAAACAAAATTACTTTAAGAAGGCTCTTTATTTGTCAAAGAAAGCAATTGCCACTCAGACAACAAGTGCTCAAGCTCATTACACTTTGGCAATGGCATTAGGACGTATCAATGAAAATGCATCGAGTAAACAAAAAATTACCAACGCCAAAGTGATTCGGACCGAATGTGAGGAAGCGATAAAGTATGATCCAAAATTAGCTGGTGCGTATCACATACTTGGAAGATGGCATCGAACGATAGCGGGATTTAATTTTATAGAAAAGGCTGCAATCAATGCACTTTTCGGTGGTGTTCCGGATGGAGGGTCTTATGAAGCTGCTATCGATAATTTTTCAAAAGCCATTCTACTTGAACCTAATGAAATAATTCATAAATACGAATTAGCAGAAACTTATCGTGAACGAAATAATAAAGGCGATGATATACTTGCGAATGTATGGTTTAAAAAAGTTCTAGAACTAAAACCAACAGACCAAGATGATTTAAATCACCAGGCGACGGCAAAACAAAAGATAAAATAATAGACACTATTTAATATTTTGTTTTTTAAATCTTAGTAAGTAATGAAATTCCGGAACAATTTTTAATCGGTAAACAGAAAATAAATAGAGAAACGAAACAAAGCAAGTTCGGATGACAATATCTACGATTCGATTTTTGAAATGCGGAAAGATCAATGCTAGACCAAAAATAAAAATAGTTAAAACTAGAACCTTTAAATTTTTCTTGTCAAACGGTTGAAGTTTAAAAAATAGATAGACAGTTAGAAACAACATGCTATTATAAATGAGAGACGCGCTAGTGCTTGCAATTGCTGCTCCAACTATTCCATACATTGGAATAAATATCCTTTGAAAAAGTACAAGTAAGATTGCCAAAATGATTAGATAAAATGCTCCGAATCTATATTTATTTGAGGTGAGTAAGATTGGTGCATTAAGACCAGTTGCCATATTAAAAAGTGTTCCAATTGATATTATTAGCACGACCCATTCCCCTTCTTGAAAACCAGCTGGTAAAAATGTAAGTAGAGTATGAATATTAACATTGATGTTTAGGAATAAAAAGCTTCCAAGCAAAAACATGTATAATGAAGATTTATGATAGATTTCATTAATCTGAGATTTATCACCAGATACCCACGCAAAAGAAATTTTAGCAGAAGCAATCCTGTCGAATGCGTTTAAGGGAGCTTCAATAACTGTAGGTATAAAAGCAGCAACTGTATAAATACCAACAGCCGATAGCGAAATATATTTTCCAATCATTATTGAGTCAAAATATTTCAAACCGATAGACGCGACGCTCGCAAACCAGAGCAACAATCCATATCTGACAAGATCAAACATTTTCTTTTCTCTAAAAGAATTCCAATCAATTTTAAACCCAGGTCTTTCGAAGGAAAAAATATAAATAACGATGAGTGTCAATTGAATTCCATAAATCATCACAAAAGAAAAAATAAATTGATCAAGATTTATCCATCTGAGATAATAAATACTCACAGCGATAATCGTCATTACTCTTACTCCCACATCATTGATAAAAGAAGGAATGGTTGATTTAAAATTTGCATTACAATAAACTGAGAGTACGGCAATAAATGAATTAAAGAAAATTAAAGGGAATACATAATTAAAAAATTCGAGTAACAATGGAGATTCTTTTCTGTAAGCATCCATTATCATTCCTTTGAATAAGAAAATCAAAGAAGCCGATACGATGAATCCAATTAGTGGAAAAAGATTCATAAATCCAAAATAGCCATGATGTTTTTTGGCCTCGTCTTTGAAAAGCGGAAAATATTTGATTGTTGCATTTCCAATCCCTAACGGAACAAACATAGCCACAAGCAAGGATATTGAATAGAGTAGCCGAGTAAGGCCAATTTCTTCCTTTGTTAAAAAGTGCGGTTGTATAACGATTAAATTGATAAATCCAATTAGAATCCCTAAGTAACCGGTGATTGTATTTTTAATACCTTGACGACGGATCACACCCATAAAAATATTTTTTGTCTAGCAAGATTTACATCCATCTACAATACCATTGTTGAAAAATGAAAATGAACCAAATTCGTTCAAAGTTTTCCAACGAACCTTCTAAATATTTATTTCTGATTTCCTTCACTGCATTTACATTCAATAACCCAGATTTTGTTAATGCTTCGTCACTCATGTGCGACATAAATAAATCAATCAATTCACCTTTGCACCAAACTTGAACTGGAACGCCGAATCCCATCTTAGGTCTTTCCATCAACTCTTTCGGAATGTATTTGTGGACAATATCTTTCAAAATTCGTTTTGACGTATTATCAAACAATTTGAATTCCGAAGGAAGTTTGAAAACAAATTCTGCTAATCGGTGATCCAAGAATGGTTCCCTTCCCTCCAAAGAAACAGACATTGAAGCTCTATCAACTTTTTGCAATATATCTTCCGGTAAATAGGTTTTAAATTCAAGAGCTAGTATTTTTACGAGATTGTCAATGTTGTCACCAATTAACTTTTCATTGAATGCTGAATTAATTTTCGAAACAGCGGAATTAAATAAAAGATTTAATTCTGCATGAGTAAATGTTTGATTGATGATTTCAAATTGAACTTCAGTCACCTGATTTAATAATACTGACTTCAATTTATTTTTTCGATCAGCCGAATCTAATCTGTCAACTCTTGAACTAATAATTGTAGATGCTAACTTTTTAATTTTGGATGGGAATACATTGAGTTTAGAAATTTGGCCTAAACTTTTTGAATGCCTAGGATAACCAGCAAAGAGTTCATCTCCACCATCAGCCGAAAGCGCAACAGTTACATGTTGCCTAGCAATTTTACTGACCAAGATTGTAGGAATGGCCGATGAATCACCGAAAGGCTCATCATAAATATCGGGCAAGTGAGGAATGATACTTTGTGCATCACTGAAAGTACAATAAAACTCAGAATGATCTGTCCCAATATATTTTGCTACTTCTTTCGCATACTGTGCTTCATTATATCCGGGTTCATCAAAACCAATTGTAAAAGTTTTGATGGATGACGAATTTGACTTTTGCAAAATGGCTGCAACGCATGAACTGTCATAGCCGCCACTCAAAAATACACCAACTGGAACATCCGCTACTAGTCTATAATTAAAAGATGATATTAATAATTTCTCCAATTCTTCCTTTGCACTTTCATAATCAATATTCAACCTTGAAGTCGCTGAATGATCTATTGACCAATATTTTTTAGTTTGAATTGCCTGAGTGAGGAGGTCAATTTCCATGAGGTGCCCTGGTCTCAGTTTATAAACATTTTTAAATATTGAAGATGGGGCAGGAATATAACCATGCTGAAAAAAAGAGGCCAATGCATTTTGATCAATTTCTTTTTCAAATTTGGGATGCCGATGAAAACTTTTCAACTCTGAGCCAAAAAGAAAAAGAGGGCCTTGAGTACAATAGTAAAATGGTTTCACACCTACGCGATCTCTGAAACAAATCACTTTATTTTTTACATTATCGAATAAAACAATGGCAAACATTCCAATGAATTGTTGGACACATTCATTTCCCCACTGTTGATATGCTTTTAAAATTACTTCTGTGTCACTGTTACTTTTAAATGAATGAC
>JANLRG010000785.1:0-1417 GCA_031361545.1 Bacteroidota bacterium | reverse complement strand
TTCAACCATATCAAAAGCATCGAACTCATCAGTAAAAGCCGAGCCTTCGTACTCGCTTGAAATATAACCATCATACCCCCCCTCAGTAAAAACCTTAAAAATAGCTTCGTAATCAATAGAAGGTTCGTCGCCGTTTGCGTCAAAACCGTAGAATTTGCCGTGCAGGTGAACTGTCCACGGAATAATGTCTTTCCATAGCTCAACAGGCTGACGACCGTTCATGCTGAAAGCCATATTAAGTCTGCCAATTTGCGGCGGAGTAGCCCCTAAAGCGCCTACTTTTCCTGCCAATTCTCCAAATTTTTGAGGGGTAGGAATATCTTTTTGCCATATTTCTTTGGTAATGGCTATCATGTCGTCCGTTACACCATACGATTTAAAGCTGGAAAGCAAAGCATCCGGTATAGCGCGCATACAAGTCCCCATATCTGGTACAAAACCCAAAACATGAGAATCCATTTCTTGAAACATTTCCAGCATTTTTATGACAGAGGGGTGGTCAACGCTGTAGGGCGTATGCAGTTCAACACCCATAATAACATTGGCTTTTTCGGCAAAAGGAACGAGTTTTTTATATACTTCGGCGGGTGCTGTGGTCTGCACTCTCAGTATAGGAAAACCTAATTTCTGCGCTGCTATAATTTGTGGTTTGATATATTCGACGGTTTCATCAGTGCTCATTTTTTGATGTCTTTTGATACCCACATCAATATTGGCATCTAAGGCTACGGGTTGAAACGCGTACTTATCCAATAGATATTTTACCTCTTTCACCGTTTCATCAAATATGTAAGGAAAGCCTCTAAGGCTTTGAAAACCAATGATTTCCAAGCCTGTGCCTAAGTCTCTTTTACGGGTTTCGGCAATCACATCTTCAAGTGTGAATTTACCTGAATTCCACTCGTAAGCATACGAAAAGAGAGAAGTTGCTAATTTTATATTACTCATTATTGACAAATCAATTTTTTGTGTACTAATGAACTCGCCATCAAAGGACTTTCCTTTGGTCCAACTAAAATATAAGGTATATAAAGGTCATATTTAAACGCTACATCGTAGGTTTTACCCTTTTTAAGTGGATTCGTCTCCACTTCTAATATGCCTCTGTCGAGAATGAATAGCCATTCTTTATCCAATTCAGGCAATTGTTCATAAGTGTAAGTATTGCCGTTGGCTTTAATTTTCAAATGATTTTTGTCAATTTCTTGACCATCAATTTTTAAATTAAAATCCATGCACGACAAGGGCAAAGCCCGATACCAATGCGATTGAAATTTGAGTTGAAAACCGCTTTGAGTGGCTTCTAACGCATCTTCTTTTAAAATGTATTTATCTAAAGGACCCATTTTCTGAATGATAAATGAAGAATGATAAATGATGAATGGGTTTAATAAACACCCCCTCAGTATTTTTTAAC
>JANLRG010000765.1:0-1649 GCA_031361545.1 Bacteroidota bacterium | reverse complement strand
TAGTTTTAGGAAAAATTGATGTCAGCGGATATTATCAAAATAGGCTTGCGTTTCCATGTTTTTTTAAGTTTATTGAAACGCAAATATAAAATTTATATTCAATAAAATATCTAATTGTAAGATGCTAAGAATAAGCATTTTACTGAGGGGTGTTTCAGTTTTTAGAAAAGTGTTTATTTTGAAATAAATGGAGAGAGAGACGAGGCTGTTCATGCAGTTTCCCAAGAGACTGTTCAGAAAAGTGTGTCAGAGGAAAAAAAGACGACCTTTGCAAAATGAGGAAGAAAAAAGGAAATCCAACGACAAGTAATTCAGCCGCAGCCTTTGATTATGCGGCATTTGAAGAACAAGCGATAGCGGGCTTGCAAAGCGGGGCGGGCTTAATCGGTACTGAAGGGGTACTGACGAGCTTGATTCAGCGCTTAGTGAATGCGGCTTTATCCGGGGAGATGATAGGTCATCTTAAATCAGATAAGGCACTTGGGTTGCCCAATCGGCGCAATGGGCATTTGGCTAAGCAATTGGATACAGATTTAGGCTCGGTAGAGATACAAACGCCTCGGGATAGATTAGGCAACTTTGAGCCACAGATAGTGGGTAAATGGCAACGACAGTTAGGGACAGGTTTGGATAAACAAATCTTGAGTCTTTATGCGAAGGGACAAAGTTATTCAGACATCAGTCACCAGCTCAAGGAATTATATGGATTAGAGTACTCTCATGCGTCCATCAGTGAGGTGACAGAGCAGGTTTGGGGTGACGTTTTATCGTGGCAGCAGCGGATATTATTGCCATTTTATAGTGTTATTTTCTTGGATGGGATCTATTTTAAGACCCGAGAAGAGGGTAAATCGACGACTAAAGTGATTTATTCTGTCTATGGCGTGGATGCAGAAGGGAATCGGGATGTGTTGGGCATCTATATTCGCGCTTCGGAGGGTGCTTTAGAATGGGGTCGTATTTTGGAAGATTTACGCAAAAGAGGCATTGAAGATGTGTTATATTTTTGTATCGATGGCTTAAAAGGCTTCTCGGAGGCGATTTTTGAAGTTTTTCCTCAATCAATCATTCAACGCTGTATTGTTCATATGATCCGCAGTAGTACTCGCTTTGTAGGTGACAAATATATGAAAGAGGTTTGCCATGACTTGCGTAGTCTTTACACAGCAGCCGATGTGCTACAGGCAGAGGTCGCTTTAGAGGCTTTTCAAGTAAAATGGGATAAAAAATATCCTGAAATTGCTCAAGCATGGCGCAAAGATTGGGCTGAATTGACGCCGTTTTTGGATTATAAAGAACATACACGGCGCATGATTTACACCACTAATGCCGTAGAAGCGCTACATAGACAAATACGAAAGGTCACCAAAACAAAAGGCTCATGGGCGAACGATAAGGCTTTATTCAAACAAATTTTCTTAACCCTATTTTATGGGCAAGGCAAATGGCAGAATAAAGTCCAAAATTGGAAGGATATATCCAGAGAATTAGTCGATAATTTTGGCGAACGATTTGAAAAACATATTCAATAAAGAAGCAATCAATAAGTTCTTTTCTGAGGAAGTCAAGTCGTTTACCACTATTTCAACACTTTGTTGGATTTCAAAAATTACATTTTTTTGAAATCCATCAAAGTGTTGAAATAGTGG
>JANLRG010000738.1:0-1080 GCA_031361545.1 Bacteroidota bacterium | reverse complement strand
AATTATGCGATTTTGTCCTATCTGAAAAAAAATGATAAAAAAGGTGTAACGCATTAATTGCATATGTTTAAAAAATATGTTTTAAATTCTAACAAAACTTTTGTTAGATAAAAAAAGGTAATGTACATTTAGCAATAAAATGATTTTAAATAATTAAAAACGAATGTGAGAAAAATTAATCTTCAATAAAATTTGACTTATAAGTGAAACAATATGTAAATTTGCAAGTGTTTAAAGATTTTCGCAAGGTGCGGTTTTATACTTTTCAAACAGAAGATAGTGATAAAAGCGAAACGGATAAATTTTTTACTAAAATGAAAGAGGATGTGTCTGTGTCTGATGATTTGAATTGTTTAGTACAATGGGTTATGGAAATAGGTAACAATCACAGCGCATTGATTGAATTATTTAGATTTGAAGAAGAAGCTCATGCATTACCACCTCCACCAAAAGGTCAACGTAAAGTAGGGATAACTCAGATCGAAAACAATGATTTAAGGCTTTATTGTATTTGGATAAGTGAATCAATCGTTATTTTAGCCAATGGTGGAATTAAGAAATCCGCAATAACACAAGGCACACCTGAATTGATACCTCATTTTCGGTTTGCCAAAACTATGGGAAGACAAATCAATCAGCTTATATCGGAAGGGATTTTTCGTTTTCAAGGCAAAGAAATTTTAGACATTGATAATATTGACATCTTAATTTAATAAATAATATGGATGCTTTTGATGAAATAATCGCTCGAACGCCTGAATCTACCAAACAGGAAGTTCCAAAAAACGTGGCTATTGCCGTAAAAATCATAAAGACTTTACGAGCTCAGGGTAAATCACGCCGTGACCTTGCCCGATTATTGGGCAAATCAGAATCTGAAATCACTCGTTGGCTTTCAGGCTTTCATAATTTAGAACTCAAAACGATTTATAAAATTGAGAAAGCATTGGGCGTTGATATTATTATGGTTTGTCATGCTGAGGATGATATTGTCGTTTGATTTGATTGAATAAAATAAAAAATCGCATAATTCATTGACAACCAATGAATTATGCGATTTTTTTATTCGACAAAATACCC
>JANLRG010000727.1:0-1089 GCA_031361545.1 Bacteroidota bacterium | reverse complement strand
ACCGACTAAAAAAAAACCGCCTTACAAATGGCTTTGCAAGGCGGTTGATTAATTCATTTGGTTTTGGGTTTTTGCTTTACTTGTTGGATTGCATTTTTATTTTTAGTACAATAAAACTAAGTGTTTATTAATTCAATTACCTAATAGTTGATGACGAAAGGGGTGTTTGAGTTTCCGAAGCAAGCGAAATTTTTACCGAAGGAAAAACAAATGTAGATTCAATGAACGTTTTATAGAAGATTGCTCTCTGCTAATCTATTCTTTGATTGTTAATATATAGGACTGAAAAATGTAAACTCCTTATTAAATTTAAAAGCCTTATTGAAGTCACAATGGACTCCAATAAGGCTTTTAAATTTTAAAAAATATGCTGAAAACATGTCAGATAGTTTCAAAGTATTCGACACGTACTATAAAAAATAGGCTCTTAAAAATTCGTCGCTGCATTCGCATTAACGATTCCCCAACCTTTGTTACCATTTTTTGTCGGATAATATGACCCTGCCATATGTCAGGATAATCGTGAGCCATGTGAGGATAAACAACTTGAAAAATTGGTAGCTTAATGAATAACCTTCTATGTCAGTATGTCTAATATCTAAAGTCTACTTATTTAAGCCGCTCCAACAAATCTTTCGATTTTGCTTGATACCCTTTATTGCCTTCGATTGCAAGACCCCTCAGTATTTCTTTGGTTTTTTCTATATTTTTAAGCTTTAAATAAGCCATTGCCGAATACCATTGTGCTTCGTGATTACTCGGAGAAGTTGGAGATATCCTCTCCAAAACAGTGATGGCTTCCTTTGCCTTATTGCACTCTAAAAGGGCATTGGCTTGATATAAATACAGCGTATCATTTTGTAAATGCAGTGCATTAAAAGACTTAGTTGCTTGCTCAAATGCGCCATTATCATACAATGTCAAGGCATTAAACAGTTGAGTGCCTTCTATTTCGCCATACTTTTCGATGGCTTTTTGTTTTTGCCTTTCACTTTCTTCATTGTCTCTTAATGACTTTGTCCAAGTGTTGATTTTAGGTTCATAATAAGTTGCCAATAGCTTTTCAGGCATATTATCATCATTTTTAAA
>JANLRG010000708.1:0-1739 GCA_031361545.1 Bacteroidota bacterium | reverse complement strand
CGTCCGATGAAACTGCCCAAACGCGGCACAATCAAACCCCAGACCTATCTCAATCTTTTGGATAAATGGGACGCTTTTGGCAATGCGCTCGTCGAATTAGAATTGACGGATGTGTTCAGCAATCAAACGACACCTTCTGTTGGCGAAGCAAAAAAAACAACAGGTACAGGTAATGTTTTTGGATTTTCAACCAGTCTGTATTTCTGTATTCCCAACAATCCAAAACTCATGGGGTATTGGGACACAATTGACGATAGGCTGTTCAAAATCCGTCATTGTCTGAATATTGAAGGCATTTTCCGCAAATTGCCATTGTTTGAACCACCAATTGACCCTGCATTGTTGGTTAAAGCGGCGGCGCAAGGTTTGAGTATTGCCAGCGTTTTGAACGATCTCAATACGCCTATGCCGAATTATCGCTTTTATTATCTCCTGCAAAAAGCCTTAGAATTGTGCGGTGAACTCAAATCACTCGGCGGAGCAATGCTTTCAGCCATTGAGAAAAAAGACAATGAAGCGATTGCCTTAATGCGTGCGAAGCATGAAAGCGTAATGCACAAGCTTCTCATGGAGGTTAAAAAACTGCAATTGGAAGAAGCGCAAAAGTCTTTGGAAACTTTACAGCAAAACCGTAAAGCACCAGAGCATCGGATGCGGTATTATTTGCAGTTAATTGGGGAAGATGTGGGCAGTTGCTATTTTACAATATCTAAAAAGTATTGGGGTTCATGTGCCTTATCGAATAGCGCTTATTGGGTATTCCAATGAGCCTACAAGTGCAATTACATCACCTTCTATCTCAACCATTGACCAAGGTGCTTACAAGATGGGAATTACTGTGATGGAACAAATGAACATTTTATTGGAGACCAATGAAGAAAAAATGGTGCAAGAAACGCTTGTTCTACCTGTCCAATTACTGGTGAGAGAGTCAACCATGAGACAAATTATTTGACTTTCGATAAAAATTACCCATCTAAGGCAATAACTCAAATAAACGCTACAATTTGCGTTTCGCACATGATTAGTTTTCAAAAAAATTGAGCCTTCAATCCAATATTTCTATTGAACGCGGCGATATTCTTCAGCCGACAAGATTAGGTAATGCCCTCAACAATGGTAATCAACCAGGCAAACCGCTTGATGGGCGCAGTTTGACAGGTACGGCTTATATTTGGGGTGGTGGTAGTGGTAATATTTCTACGCTCGCGGCAGGTGATTTTGGTGGCGATAATAAGCAAGAAGATACGCGTCTGACGGGCAATTTCAACCTGTCTTATGATATTGCACCCAGTTTGAAAGCCATTGCTTCAGTCGGTTACAATCGTTTGAGTACAGATTATCGGACAGTTGAGAAAATTATCCAATGGACGGATTATGCGGGAACATTTAAAGAAGCCTTTCCCACGCGTTCCTCTTATCAAAGAGGTGATAAAACGGAGACAAATTTCACGACCAATGGTTATTTAGAGTACAGTAAAGTCCTCAATACCGCCCACAGTATCAAGGCTGTTGCAGGTGTGCAATATGAGCGTTTTACTTCCCATCTGATTGGATCAAAGAAGATGGTAAATACCTCCGTTTGAAAAATTTAGTTGTCGGTTATACTTTGCCAAAAGTATTGACCCAAAAAGCCCGCTTAGAAAAAGTGCGTGTTTATTTCTCGGGCAATGACCTTTGGGAAACCAGCAAAATCAAAGATGGTTGGGACCCCGAAGCAACAAGGGCAGTTGCCAATG
>JANLRG010000662.1:0-13973 GCA_031361545.1 Bacteroidota bacterium | reverse complement strand
TATTAGGCCTGCCGCTAGCGTTAATCCTGAGCCAGGATCAAACTCTCCATTGTAAAGTTGATTTCTGTCTCTGTTAGGATTTGTTACTTCAAAATTATGTCAATTCAATTGACTTTTAATTAGGGCTTGTTATTTCCTATTCAATTCTTCAAAGAACGTCTTACTTATATTCTATTCGTGTCAATAATCTGATCCGAATCAAGTAATCATTTTCTACTCCACTAATTCCGTTGAATTAATGTTTTTCCCTCGTTATTTTTGGGGCTGCAAAGATAATCAAGAATTATTACTTTGCAAACTATTTTTATTTTTATTTCAGGTTTTTTTTAATCTTCTAATCCTCAGTTTTAAATCTTCAAGAACCATTCGGTTCCCAACTAATTTTCTCGCCTTTTACTTAGTAACTCCTGATCTTAATCCCCTTTGTAATAAAGAACTTTGTTATTGGGGATGCAAATGTACTACCTATTTTAAATCATCCAAATATTTAATCATCTTTTTTACTAACATTTTAGCATTTCTTATTAGTCCCCTCAATGCCAGCATAATAAAGTTTGATTTTTCCAAAAAATCGCCATAATGAAACGAAAAAAGTAAAAAAATAAAGATTCTAATTGGATTAGAAAACAAGTTTTCTATCCAATTCTTAAATTTAACACTCTCGACTAAATATAAAATTTATCAATTTTTTAAAATGCACAAAAAATTATTCTGATTTCTAAGGAGTGGAAAAACTAATTGGAAGCGTTTTGCCATTATAAAAATTAGGACCATCAAGTGCAAAATCACCAATATACTTACCAATTACCTCTGGCTTCTGTGAGGCTTTATATCCTTGAAAAGCATTGGCAAACATTTCTGTCTCTACGCTTCCTAAGGCTAAACAATTTACCGCAATCCGATCGTCGCTAAACTCTTCTGCTAAACACTCTGTCATGACTCCCATTGCCCCTTTACTGCTGCTATAAGCAGACAATCCCCTAAATTTTTGAGTGCCTTGAATCCCTCCCATAGAACCTATATTCACTATGTGAGAATTAAATTGAGGCGATAATTTTTGCCGACTAGCTTTTAACAGTGGCAATAAGTTTTTAATTAATCTGACTGGCGATATCACATTCGCCTCATAGATAGATTTCCAGTCTTCAACTGATAATTCCTCAAACAACTTATTTATTAAAAGTCCAGCGTTGTTGATGATAATTTGAACTGAATCAACCTCAGATAAAATAATTTTTTTAAATTCCATTATGTACTTATCGGAACCTATATCGCCAACACATAGAATTAATCTGCCTTGATTCTTTTCAGATAAGTGCTTTCCCTTTAATTTTTCTAATCCATTTGCATCTCTACTTACAGCAAATATGGTGTTCCCAGTTTTTTGAGCCATAAAATTTGCCGTCTCAAAACCTATACCTCTAGAGGAACCAGTAATTATAATATTCATATTATTAAATTTAGACAAAGAAAATGATTTTGTGTGATAAAATTATATCAATTCATTTTTACATTTACCAAAAATTGCAACTTGAAAAAAATCGCACTTCTTGCCCATTTGTTTTTTATCAATTCCATTCTCTTCGCTCAAGAAACAGTTCCTACTGCATATAGCCCACCACCAGCGAACAAGAAATTTTCAATAGATAGAATTTTTATTGGGGGCGATATTGGTTTGCAATTTGGAACAAACACTTTTATTCAGATTGCCCCTTTAATTGGATACCATATAACCGATGAATTTTCTGCAGGCATTACAACTAAGTACATTTACTACTCAATCAAGGATACTTACTACAACAAAAGTTACTCTACAAATATTTATGGAGGTGGAATATTTACGCGGTACAATATATTAGACGATGTCTTTCTCCACGCCGAGTATGAAGGGCTTAGCATGGAAGTACCTTATACTCCCTATCAAAATCGCAGAAGGATTGTATCGGGATTATTTGTTGGTGGGGGCTACAGACAATGGTTTGGACAAAATAGTTCCCTAAATTTAATGTTACTTTATAACGTGATTGAAGATAAATACTCACCTTATCAAAATCCGATTATTAGAATTGGATTTGACATTGGCCTCTAATTCAATTATGATTTTATATAAGGTAAAGCCTTATAAATATCCAAATCAACATTACGCATCACTTTATTATAATACTCTTGTTTTGGTAAGTAATAAATTACAAATCCTTTAGCATAAAAGTATAAAGCTTCAGGTTCTGAAATGTAATCTCTCAATCGAACTTTCAGTTTAGTAGTATCTCCAGACTGAACAATCAACTGATTATACCATCGCCCACTTACAATTACTGAAGGCACAGTTACTGTGTCCATAGATTCTAATAAGTTTTGAACAAAATGAATTCCATTCTCTCTTCTGGTTTGATAAGCTAAAACAGGTCCTCCAATAAGATCTATTGTCAATTTTTCACCACTTGCAAAGAAATTAGTTGAAAGTTTCGAAACAGATGGAGCATCATATCGATCGATTGGAGCTATTCCTAAAAAGAAAGAAGACGTTATTAAAGAGATTGAAAAAAATGTAAAAGCTTTTTTATATAAATATTTACCATAGATTAAAATTACAAAAGGAATAATCGGAATTAGATATCCCGATTCCATTGGCAATTTTAAAAATGCAATTATATAAATATCAATTGCTACTAACCAAGAAACTACATATCTTTCATTAATGCTTCTTGGAAAAAGAAATTTATTCTTTGACTTTTCAGAGGTTAGAAAAAACAAAATTGTTGAAATAAGAATGCCACAAATTCCAATGATACCCCAAACTTCAATTGACAACTTGTATAAAACTTTTGAAATAGATGGATATGGCACCTCATAGTACGTTAAAAACCCAACTCCATATTTACATAATAAAGGAACGTAACAAAGCAAACCAACAGCTAGAGCAGGTAAAATAAATTTAAATAATCGTTTGCCATAAACAAGAACACTATCGTTTTTATATAACATAATTGCAAAGGGAACTAACATTGCACCAGAAGTAATTCTTGAACCGATTGCCAATCCTAGCATACATCCGCCTAATATTAATTTGTCTTTTAATATAAAATACAAAGCAATCATCATAAATGCCAAAGCAATTGTGTAGTCAATTGTTGTTGTACTATGAATATAAATAACTGGAACAAAAACTAAGGTGGTTGCTGCTAAAAAAATAGATTTGAACTTTAATGTTCGAAGTGATAATGCGAAAAATAATCCAGCAAAAGTAGTTGCCAATGCAGAAACTAAATTCATTCCAACAAATCCGAAAGGACTTATAACAGAACACAAAAATTCATGAATTGGATAGCCAGGTAAACGAGATGGAACATACTGTCCTGTGTCGTGTAATCTAAAAGCAGTGAGAGCAACAGACCAGCTATCTCCATCTAAACCATAGCCAAATGAAACAAATGGTAATCTTGATAAAAAAATTAATACAGTAAAAAGGAAGTATTTCAAATATTCCTTTCGTTTCGTTATTTCCACAGTTAATTATTTCGCCTAACCAAGTAATTTGTTTTCGCGCCAAAGATGAATGAAAGTTCTAACTAAATCAAGAAAAAGAGAACAAACGCTTCATTATATTTTAAAAATCCTCAAGTTGAAGCTTGCTAATAAAATGTACTATTCTATTTGATTTTCTCTGAACTCTAAAGCTAGGGTGAACTGGATTCCAATTAATAGGATTTGGAAGTATCGCTGCTATTAATGAAGCCTCTTTCACACTTAAGTTTAATGCTGGTTTATGAAAATAACTCTGCGATGCTGCTTCAATGCCGTAAACACCATCACCCATTTCAATTACGTTCAGGTATACTTCCATGATTCGCTGTTTACTCCAAAAAATCTCTATGAGAAAAGTAAAGTACACTTCGAAACCTTTTCTAATCCAAGATCTACTTGGCCATAAAAAAACGTTCTTTGCAGTTTGTTGACTTATCGTACTTGCACCTCTCATTTTTTTTCCCTTATGGTTATCATTATAGCTTTCCGCTTTTTGAATTGCATCAATATCAAAACCGAAATGTTCTTCAAACTTTTGATCTTCGGCGGCTATAACTGCTAAAGGCATTGATGTTCCAATTTTATTTAATGAAACCCAATCTTTCTTCATTTTAAAATTTTTATTCTCTACCTTTTGTTCAACAGAACGGATTATCATTAATGGGGTAATTGGAACTGGAACGAAACGAAAAATAATTACAGACAAAACGCTAAAACCAAAAAACCAAATTATTATTTTCAAAAAGATATTGGACATTTTCTTAATCATTTTCCATCTTGTTTAAGGGTTTTTTGATCAATGGTAATTTTTTCATGTGGCAAAAAAGATAAAATAAAAATAGTTTGCCCCTGAAATTTCTTGATACGAATATTTTTCTCACCTGATGAAATATCCTTTGCTTCCGAAATAAATGAAACGTCCTCAATTGGTTTATCACTGTCGTTAAATAAAACACATCGACTATCAATTAAATAATCAATTTTAATTTTTTCTAATGCTAATCGATAACTCATTAGTTTTTCTATTGTTGTTAACCAAATTTCTCCACGGTCATTGTATTGCCTCAACGTTGACAATATTTTATCAAAATTAGGATTCACAACAATCCCATTTTCATTATAAGAATAGTAACCTGTCGTGGAATCCACTCGAGCGGGGTAGCTATGAATGATGATATTTGAAAAGGATTGAACAAGATCATTCAAACGTTGTGCGTTAAAATAATAACTCCACAGATCACCATTGGCAGGATCAAGAGTAAACTTGGTACACCAGGAATAAAAAGGCAATTTTGTTGAAGGAACTTTATAATACTCAGGTGTAGGATATCTTAAACCCCAACCTGAATAGGGAGATGAAAAAAATGAATTAAATGAAGCATTCTTATAAACGACAGAGTCCTCATAATAATTATTCCAAAAATATCGAATTCCATTCAATTCTAATAAATCTGATATATTGTATGGACTAGATTCGTTTAATCCATCACAAACAATATCTTCCCGATTACTTGAAACAGCATTATCGTAGCCGTGATCAATCCACGAAACAGAATTGAAATTGCGTTTCATGTATTGTAAAGATTCGTCTGCATGTTTTCTAGAAGTTGTGAAAGGGTCTGGAGTATGCAAACAAATTTCTTGATTCTTTCCCTTCAATTGAAATAATAATTCTTTAAAATCTTCTGATCCTAATATTGAAATAGATGGTTCAGAGAAACGACCATCTTTCACAGAATTTGCTAGTGCTGTTGGGTTAGAATAAAAAACGCTTTTCGTAAGAGGAATACTATGCCCTACAAAACCGCCAATGGCAGAATCTGCATTAGTAATAAATTCACTTCCGAAATTTACAGCCCTTTGAGTACGGATATTAGAATAATCTGCATGTTCCGTCCAAACCAAGGATGCGGGAAAACCATTTGGGTTTTTCAAAATACGTACAATCGGTAAATTCTTTTTGACACCAACAATTGTATAGTTCAAATTTAATTCCTCGCCAACTTTATAATGCCTGCATGACTTATCAGTAAAATAGGAATTGCTCTTTTTCATTATAGGGAAATACATCATTGGATGATCCGATGCCAAATCAGCATTCACGATTACAAGTTTTTTATCTATGGACAATTGAATCGACGAAAGTTCTTGACCTCTATATTGCAACAAATTATAATCTGTTCCTTTAATTAAAAACCCTTCGTTTTCCAACCAATATTCATCCTCTAGCTCTGTTGAATCAATTTCAGAATACTTAGTAAATACTTTTTCTACCGGCACACCTAATTTCATAATTAAACTAGCTCGTTCTAAATATACATTCTTCAAAAAAACAACTCTCGCACTTACTGTTAAGGAATTTGTAGGATTTAAACTAAAAGAGACTTCCACTTTTGCCTCTTTAGATTGGAAGGTATAAAGAACTTTTTTTTCATCATTAGTATTGGTTAGTTCTAAATTCGTCGCTCTGCTAAATAAAGTTGAATGCTTCCTTTTGTTTCCTACTTTCGTTGTACTAGCAATATAAAATGAAATATTATTGTAAAGTGTATCTTGCTTAGTTGTTAAAACAATTGCTCCTTCATTTTTCGAATCTATTAAAATTTTAAAAACATCATTGTTTACCTGATTATTTGGTTGAAATGGATTGTTCTTTAAATTCACTTCAGGAATAAAGGATGGTTGATTTAATTTATCAAAGTTGACTTGCATTGAATCGACATCTAGTACAGATTCTCCAGATTCATTCCAGATAAAAAAGGACAAAACATTATCAGGAACAACAATTGATCTTGGAATTAAAAACGTGAATGACTGTCGAGTGAAATTTTGTGCTTCATTAATTTTTCTAGACTCCCAATAAATAATCGAATCATTTTTTTGGATTGAAAAAACGAAAGAGCTTTTTCCATTCAATGAATTACTTCTAGATGAAAACTCAATAGAAACTGACAAACTTTTATAAAATAATAATTTAGGAAAGGCCCCTTTATATCCTAGACCATAGGGAAAATCTTTATTTACACTAATATAATGATTTCCAGAAAGAGCGTCTGTTACTGATAGTTTTTCATTTTCCCAAGAAACATTTGAACGATGTAGATCAAGGTCGTTTTCCCATTTGATTGTTTGAGAAAGACCCTTTGGAATACTTAAGAAAAGAATTGCGCTAAAAAAAAGTAACCTTACCATGGTTGGAAAATAATTGCGCTTCAAAAATAACCAATCAGATCAGGTAAACAATTTTATTCTACTTTTTTATTCAACTGCCTTTCAGACCCTGCCTTGACACTGTATATTTCAGCATTCTTTTGATCACCAGTTAATCGGTATAACATAGCAAGAGAATCCAGAGAAGTTAAAGAGGTTTGATTTGAATCCAAATTCAATTTTAAAATTTTTATTGCATCTTCGAACCTCTGCCTTTTTGTAAGTGATGCTGCCAAATCATTGATATGTTCTTCACTTGCCGGATATTTTCTTTTTACTAAATCTTGATTTGACTGAGTAATGACACTACCAATGTGATTAAATTCTTTTTTTATAGCTCCTACTCGTTTCATAAAATAATCGAATGGAATTACTTCATCAATAAAATCATTTTCGTAAGCAAAGAGACAAGAATTTAAATAATCGAAAGCCTCCCATGTTTTATTTTTTTTACGATTATAATTTTTCAACATCAAATCACCCTTCACCATATAAACGGTGTCGCCATTTGCTTCGATTAATTCATTAAAATTTATTAAAGAAGCTAAAGCGATTTGAGAATAATTTTGAGATTCATTTTTAAAGCCTCCGCATGTTGTTTGCCATATTTTATTGAATAATTGCACACCACCAGCATCAGGATTAATTGCATCAATCACACATCTTACATTGCCTGGGCCGGCGTGGTAAGCGTGAAGTACTAATAATCGAAACCACAAATCAGTTTCATTGTAAGCGATTCTCTTTTCATCTAGAAATTTTCTGATGTATGGGATACAACTTGTTTTGATTAATGAGGCCGCCGCTTTAGCTGACTTGTTAATATCAGATCTTTCATCGACTTTTTTATTTATTTTCAAACCGTAACGAAGAGCGACAGAGCGCATTAATTGAAATGGGCCATTTGCGCCAACGGATGATTTTGATTTGAGTTTTCCAGGACTTTCAATTAACAAAATGGTTTGTGCATACCATGGATCACAATTGTTGTTTTCAAATACTTTTATTGCTTGACTTATAATCGGCAATACTTTTTTAACTTCATAAAAATCTCCTTTACCAGCGGTTACAAAAAGAAAATCAGGGTTTTCAACATTATAAATATGACATAAACTATCTTTAAAGCAAAGCTTTTCTGGCTCGGTTTGATTCATCCACACAGATCGATTTACTCGGTGAATTGGCTTTCGGCAATAGGAGATATTTACAATGCAAGTATCACTTGTCATATTAATTACGTCCTTCCAGAAAATAGCTTGGGGCAAGGTATCCCATCCTTGACTATGCAATGTTGGGTCTTGAAGAAAATGTAGCTGAAATGTGTCATTGTAGGTAACGATAGTTTTCGGAACCACATTGAAATTGGAATTATCTTGAGCCTGGGATGTACCAATAAACAACACTAGAATTAAGAAAGAAAAGTTGTATCTCATGCGGATTAAATAACAATAGAATTACGAACCGTTTAAAACGGAGTTTTCGTAGTTCTATTCATCTTCTTACAGTAATTATTAAGCGCCTCTGAGTTTTTCTTTATATCTCTTAATTTGGCGCGAAAGAGCTTCAATACATAAATCTGTGGCTTCTTCAAATGTGTGACATTGTTCTTTGGCAATTATATCGTTACCAGGAATCTGAACAACAATTTGAACTATTTTATTTTTATTGTCACTTGACTTGTCAATTTTTAAGGTCACTTCACTTCCAATGATATGATCATAAAAATGAACTAATTTATCGACCTTTTCTTCAATGAACTGTAGCAGTTTTTTGTCTGCGTCGAAATGAATTGATTGAACTCTGATTTTCATAAATCCTCCTATTTTTAATTAAGCTCGTGGGTGAGCTTGTTTATAAACTTCTTTTAATTTTTCAATTGTGTTGTGTGTATAGATTTGAGTTGCGCTTAAACTGGCATGACCCAACAATTCCTTTACAGAATTAATATCGGCACCATTATTCAGCATGTGAGTTGCAAAAGTATGTCTAAGGATGTGAGGGCTCTTCTTCTGTAGTGTCGTTACTCCACCGATACGATGAGTGACAATTCTATAGACTAATTCAGGATACATATTATTTCCTTTACTCGTCACAAAAAAAGCATTAGGATGTGGTGCAAACTCATTTCTCAACTGGAAATATTTATTAATTAATTCCTTCAAGTTATTTGTAAACGGAATTATTCTCTCTTTGTTTCTTTTACCTAGAACTTTTATTTGGCATTGAAACAAATCAACTCGAGCGTCTGTAAGGCCTACCAATTCTGACCTACGCATACCTGTTGCATAAAGTAATTCAAGAATTAGTTTGTCTCTTACGGGTTCAAATGTCTCACCAAAATTAACATCACTGAACAGCAGTTTCATTTTATTTTCGTCGACAAAGACAGGAAGGCGCTTGGAAACTTTGGGCGATTGGACTTTAAGTAACGGACTTGACTTACACTCACCTTTTCGCATCAAAAATTTATAAAAACTTTTTACCGCCGTCACTTTTCTGTTGATTGAGCGGGTACTAATTCCGGCTTCCATCATGCTGACCATCCAAGATCTTACCATAGGAGGAAGAACTTCCGATGGGTTTTCAATTTCATACAATTTTAGTTGGAAGTTAAAGAACTGCTTCAAATCATTTTCATAAGCCACAACTGTGTTAGCAGAAAATCGTTTTTCAAAACGTATATATTGAAGAAAGCTTTGTATAATCATAGATAACAAAAAAAGAGAAACGAATATAAAATTCATTTCTCTTTCAATTTAAGTTCTTATAACTGCCATGCGACCTAAAGGTTACAACTACAGTAAAGGTAACATAATAATTATCTTACGACTGCTTTTACAACAGATTTGTTCGCTTCATTTCAGAAATGTAACGTGCATGAATCACTTCCTGGCGACGCTCAACAGATGGTTTTTCAAAAGTTTGACGACGACGAAGTTCACGAACCACACCTGTGCGTTCAAATTTCTTCTTGAATTTCTTAAGAGCCTTATCAATTGACTCATTTTCTTTAATCGGAACGATGATCATTTTATATTATCTGATTTGGACGGCAAAAGTATTGATTTGTTTTTGATTTACAAATTATTTTAATATTTCCCTTGAAATAACTAGTTTTTGAATTTCGCTGGTGCCTTCTCCTATAGTACAAAGCTTAGAATCACGATAATACTTCTCAACAGGAAAATCTTTAGTGTAACCATAGCCACCAAAAATCTGGACAGCTTCTGTCGAAACCTGTACAGCCACTTCTGAAGCATAATATTTCGCGAAAGCACTTTCTTTTGTACACTTTTGACCCCTATTCTTTAAGTCAGCCGCCTGAAAAGTAAGTAGCTCTGCAGCCTCAATTTTTGTGGCCATATCAGCTAATTTAAAAGCTATTGCTTGAAACTGAGAAATTGGTTTGCCAAATTGCTCCCTTTCCTGACTATATTTCAAGGCAGCATCATAAGCTCCTTTTGCTATGCCAATCGATAGTGCTGCAATAGAAATTCGGCCACCATCCAATACTTTCATTGACTGCTTGAAACCATCGCCAACTTTCCCTAAAATGGCTGATTTATGTACTTTACAATCTTCAAAAATTAATTCGGCAGTTTCTGAAGCTCGCATTCCTAGTTTGTTTTCTTTTTTCCCAGCCTTAAAACCAGGAGTTCCCCTTTCAACTACAAATGCTGTGATGCCATTTGAATCTAGTAATTCGCCAGTTCGTGCTAAAACTACAGCCACATCACCGCTCTTACCATGGGTAATCCAGTTTTTTGTTCCGTTAATGATCCAGTAATCTCCTTCTTCCTTTGCTACACACCTCATACGCATGGCATCACTTCCCGTATTGGCTTCCGTTAAACCCCATGCACCAATCCATTCACCTGTCGATAATTTTGATAAATATTTGTCCTTCTGATCTTCATTTCCAAAGGCCATAATATGACCAGTACATAAAGAATTGTGTGCCGCCATTGACAGTCCAATAGAACCACAAACTCTAGAAACTTCAACGATTGCAGTGACGTATTCAAAATAACTTAATCCAGAACCATTGTATTTCTCAGGCACTAAAATTCCCATCAAACCTTGTTCACCCATTTTCTTAAAAAGTTCAACTGGAAAATATTGGGCCTCATCCCACTCCATAATCTTTGGTCGAATAAAGGTTTCTGCAAATTTCTTTACAGTTTCAGCAATCATTTTTTGATTTTCATTTGCACTAAATTCCATTGCTCTTAATTTTATTTTATTTTTGAAAACTGAATTTCAAAACTCCGTTTTTCAATCAAGTTTTAAGTAGGGCGCAAGTTTACGGAAGTTTTCATCAGTTAGCAAAGGCAGGACTTTTAATTCATCAACCGTTTTAAATGGACCATGTTGTTTTCGGTAATTGGCAATCATAAAGGCTAATCGCTTTCCTATATACGGATGAAGCCAAAACACATTCAGCGAATCTTTGTTCAGATCAATTAATTTTACCTTGCCTTCGCTTTCTAATGTCACTTGAGAAATTAGCAATTGCAGCGTCGAATCGTTCAATCCCCAAACTTCCTTCAATTGATCCAAAGAATAAAAACCTCCTAAAAGATCTCGGTATTTTACAATTCTTGCGGCGAGTTTAAATCCTATTCCTTTTAACTTTTCTAATGCAATTGTGTCTGCTGAATTCAATTCAATCAATTTCTTGGAATAAGTATGAGTATGAAAATTGTTTCTAATGCTAGGAAAAGAATCAGGCAAATTGATGAATGGAAGAAGGCTAGCAAACAATTGATCATTCATTCCATAAATTTTCTTAACATCTTTTTTTATCTTAAAGCTTCCACCTTTAGCTAGGTAATTAGAAATTGAATGAGCTTGCTTTTGACTCAAACCAATTTGAACCCATTTTTCTTCTGGAAAGGTATTTGGATTAAATCTCTCAAAACTTGCTTTTTGCGGGAGCGGATGAATTTCTTGCTTACATTTTTCCAGTGACTGACTTAATTTAATAAGAGTGTTGACGTCAGGATAAGGGTAATTCAACTCGAAGGAATTGATATAGTATAAGAAAAAAATCTGCAATCCAAGAATAGAAAGAAGAACCGTCAGTCCTCTTCTTTCTCTCATTGATAAAGTCAAGTAATCTTTCCAAACAGTTCTAATTTTCTTTCTTTTCATCCGACAAAATATTTGTCAAATGAAAGCCAATCAATTTTTTTTTGCAACCAATAAAAGCTGGTTCTTTAATACAGAAAGTCCTTGAAGAAAAGTTTTTGGTTGGAAGTCTAATTCTTTAATTGCTTTATCAATAATAAAACCAGTTACTGGCGGCCGAACAGCAGGTTGTTTCAGATCAAAAGATGAAATTGGTATAATATAAGTAGGGTCTAATTCAAAATAATCTGCAATGATTTTTACCATATCAAGAATATTCATTACTTCTCTTCCACTTACATGATATATTCCTTTGGATTTTTTTATTGCCGCGGAAATACACGCTTTTGCCAAATCTTCAGCAAGAGTTGGAGATCTGAATTGATCGTTGATGACAGTAATTTGTTTTTTATTTTCCAATGCATTCTTTGCCCACAGAACTACATTTGATCGACTATTACCATCGACCACGCCATAAATAATTATAGTACGAATTATTGAAGCTGAAACGGAACTTGCTAAAATTAATTTTTCAGCTTCATATTTTGAATGAGCGTAAAAACTTAATGGATTAGGTTCATCAGTTTCAACATAAGGCCCGCTTCTCCCATCGAAAACAAAATCCGTCGATAAATGTACGAGATGAGATTGATGAATGGAACAAGCATTGATGATAGATTGTACAGATAGTACATTAAGCAACCAAGCTTCTTCCCTATTCGACTCACATGCATCAACATTTGTCATTGCAGCTGTATTTATTACTGCGTAGGGTTTATAAAGTTCGAAAATTTTATAGACTTCGGACTGGTTTGAAATATCTAAATCTTGATAGATGTACCCAGATTTCTCCTTCATTCTATTTGCACCTCTAGAAGTACTTATACATTTAATGTCAGCTCTATTTCGTAGAGCATAAATTATTTTTTGCCCTAGTAATCCATTGCTGCCCGTCACCAAAATTGTTTTCATTGGCTATTTCAGAATTTCTTTAAACCTTGAAACTTGTTCTTGCGTACCCAGAACAAAAAGTTTTGCATCTGGCATCATGACCATTTCTGGAGCTGGATTAATTATATATTCTCCTTCAGCAGTTTTAAAGCCAATGATATTAGCTCCTGTTTTATTTCTAATTTCTAATTCTCTAATTGATTTCCCTCTCATTGAATTTGGCAAACTACTATATAAAATCTCTTCGAGGCGGATGTTAATTCGTCCGGTAATATGATCGATAAATTCAAGTACATCAGGCTTTGTGACCAACGCAGCCATGTGTGTACCACCAATTTTATCAGGCATGATTACATTATTGGCCCCTGCTCTTTTCAACTTATGTTCGGAAGCATCATCGGAGGCTCTACTGATAATCTTCAGGTTTGGATTTCTGTCCCGAGCAGTTAGTACAACGAACACATTCGCTGCATCATTTGGCAAAGCTGTTATAAGTGCTTTAGCTCTTTCCAAACCTGCTTCTAACAAAACATCATCGTTGGTGGCATCACCTTCAATGAAGAGTATATTTTCATCTTCATGTAAAGTTTCGATGATTTTTGGATTTGATTCAATTGCTACGAACTTTTCATTGCCTGAACGAAGTTGTTCGCAAGCCTGTCTTCCATTGCGTCCAAATCCGCAAACGATAACATGGTCTTTTAACTTTAGGATTTCTTTATTCACTTTATAATGTCTAAAATAAGTTTGAAATTCTCCTTCTATTACATATCTGGTAATAACAGAAATGGCGTATGCAAATGTACCAATACTAAAAATGATTAATAGGGACGTGAAAATTTTTCCGGCATCATCCAGTTCCTTCACTTCTCGATAGCCAACGGTGGCAACAGTTATTACAGTCATGAATACCGAATCGAGGAGACTATAATCTTCAATTGTGTAATAGCCAACAATTCCAACTAAAAGAACCAATAAAACCATACCGATAGCCAGATATAGTTTTCTAAAATATCTCAAATTGGTGTGAAGAGCTGTTTTTCTCATCAAAGAATTCTGGGTATAAAAATCTAGTCAATACAAAAATGAAACAAAAAATACTTTAAAACTCGATCGCAGATTTAATTTATGAACTAATTTTAATTGCGATCAATTAC
>JANLRG010000657.1:0-1149 GCA_031361545.1 Bacteroidota bacterium | reverse complement strand
AGGTCAACTTGTTATTGAAAAACCGCTTTTAACGGCACTCAATAAACACGTAAAAATCATTGTTCTTTTTGACCAAGAGGAAGATGAATTTGACGAGACAACATGGCTTCGCAGTGTTTCGGTCAATCCCGCTTTCGACTTTTTAAAAGATGAAGCCGAAGATATTTACACCATAAATGACGGAGAACCATTTGTTTATAATTAATTTTTTATTGTTATAATTTAAAATTTGAGAAAATGTTAAAGTTCAAGATTGTCTTAGTTCCTTTCCCATTCGACGATTTAAGCGGCAGCAAAGTAAGAACGTGCATTTGTTTAACAGAACCCACAACCACTTACAAACACGTAATAGTTGCATTCATTACGACTCAAATAGCCAATGCCAATGAGCCTTCTGATTTACATATATTGAGAAGTGATGCTGCATTCGCCTCGACAGGTTTACACGCCAGTTCAGCCATAAGATTGCACAGAGTTGCGACTTTGCCAATGCACCTTTTTCAAAGACAATTGGGCATATTACCCATTGATTATCAAGAAGAATTAAATACGAAATTAAAAGATTTGTTGCAATTAGATTAGACGAAAGTCAATAGTAGAGCAACATACTGAGGGGTGATAAATACTGATTCTATGGTCAAAAGCCTTGAAAACACGTCGTTTTCAAGGCTTTTGAGCATTTATACTGAGGGGGTAAGGCAATTACGCTGTTGCATACTCCGAGTATTGTCGCAACTGAGGTGACTGAAACCCCAATACAATATCAGCGGCAGGAACACCTCTTTTGACTAATTCTTGAGCGATTAAAGCATCGGTATTATTAGCCATTAGCCAAATTTTGCCCGTTGATTTTATGTCAAAATGAAAATTTATGACATAAATATAATGCCCTTTTTTGTTCCAACCAACGCTCACGGATTGATAATGATGCCGTTCTGCATCCGCTATAATCTGATTTTCATATTCTGCCATATTTGCAGGTTGAATAGTGGCATATTCTTTAAGCAATTCTAAAATAATGCCTTCGTATTTTTTTATCTTATCCATTGTTCGATGATTTGATTTTGAGCATTTATACTGAGGGGGTAAATTTTAGATTTATCGCTTAACCCTTAGCCTATTTTCATCCAAAACGGCGAAAAAACCATC
>JANLRG010000591.1:0-2014 GCA_031361545.1 Bacteroidota bacterium | reverse complement strand
AGATGATATTCTGGGGCATTTTCATAAAAATATTTTAGTGAAGTAATGCCATTTTCAGCCGTTTGAATCTCGTCGAAAATAATCAGGGTATCACGAGCATCTATTTTGATGCCACTGAAAATTTCTAATGCTTTTATGATTCGGGAAATATTGAAGTCGGTCAAGAATATTTTTTTTAATGCTATTTGGTCTTCAAAATTCACATAAACGACTTGTCTATAATATGCTGCGCCAAAAGCCTTTAAAAGCCAAGTTTTGCCTACTTGCCTTGCCCCTGTTAGTATCAAGGGCTTTCTGTAGGACGAATTTTTCCAAGCATTCAATTCATTTATTTTATCTCTTTTCATTATTTCTACCTTTTTGTTATCAATAAAATGCAAATTTAATCAAAAGTCGATAAAAATGTACTATTTCCCTTTTTTATCTAAATAAAAGTGAAAATATTATTATTTTTATTTAGATAAATTAAAGAGCTTATTTTCTTGTAAAAACGCACAAACGCTTGATTGTCAACCCGATAATCAAGCGTTTTTTCGTTAAAAAGAGCGCAAATACTGAGGGGGAGTAAAATGCTCTATGTGTGAATAGTGCAATTCTCTCTCATAATTATGTAACACTTCTTTTAGGCAGAGTAATCACTTTTGTCATGTTATGAAAATCAATTCACCTTACTGAGGGGTACTGATTTACTGAGTTTTTTTAAATTTAGTAAATCTTTTAGACTATGACAAATAACACCTTCTACAATGACCTGCATCACCCGCTTCTCTTTTAAACAAAAGTAGATTTGGCATTTAATAAAGTGCATTAAAAATTTAAAATGATAGGCAGCCTCATCTCATGGTCTTTAAAAAACCGCATCATCGTCCTGTTAATAGCGGCTGCTATTACCGTTTATGGTATTTATGCGGTTAAAAATACGCCTGTTGATGCCATACCCGATTTGTCGGAAAACCAAGTCATTATTTTTACCGAATGGATGGGGCGCAGTCCACAGATTATGGAAGACCAAGTGACGTATCCTTTAGTCAGTAATCTGCAAGGTATTCCTAAAATTAAAAGTATTCGCGCCAATTCTATGTTTGGGATGAGTTTTGTCTTCGTCATTTTTGAAGATGCCGTGGATATTTATTGGGCGCGAACAAGGGTTTTAGAGCGACTGAATTATGCACAACGCTTATTACCACAAGGGGTTGTACCGACTTTGGGTCCCGATGGAACAGGTCTCGGTCATATCTTTTGGTACACTTTAGATGCCCCAAATTATGATTTAGGTGAGTTACGGGCGTTGCAAGATTGGTACATCAAATTCGCTTTGCAAACCTCGCCCGGGGTGAGTGAAATCGCTTCTTTTGGCGGTTTTCAAAAGCAATATCAGATAGTTATTGACCCGCATAAATTGAGTTATTACAATATCCCTTTGATGGATATTATTGAAAAAGTCAAGGCTAATAACAATGATGTTGGCGGACGGAAGTTTGAAATGGCAGATATGGGCTACATTATTCGAGGTATGGGTTACATAAAACAAATAAAAGACATTGAAGAAATTCCGTTAAAAACACAAGGGTCTATTCCTATCCGAATTAAAGACATTGCTACCGTTCAAATGGGCGGTGAATTGCGTTTAGGCATTGTTGATGAAAATGGAGAAGGTGAAAAAGTAGGCGGTATTGTCGTCATGCGTTATGGTGAAAACGCAAAAGATGTGATTGATAAATTGAAAGTGAAATTGAAAGATGTTGAAAAAGGCTTGCCACCGGGTGTTAAATTTCACATTGCTTATGACCGTTCCGATTTAATTGAGGCCACTATTGCGACCTTAAAAGAAGCGGTTATTGAGGAGATTATTGTTGTCGCTATTGTACTTTTCATTTTCCTGTTACATGTCCGTAGTGCTTTGATTGTAATTGTTACTATTCCATTGAGTGTCTTAATTTCTTTTATTATGATGGGTTGGTTTAATGTGACTTCTAATATTATGTCATTGGCGGGTGTGGCTTTGGCAGTTGGC
>JANLRG010000588.1:0-1211 GCA_031361545.1 Bacteroidota bacterium | reverse complement strand
TTTAAACAACAATTCGTCGGCAATTTCATTCGATGCTTGCTTGATTTCATAAAGGAGTTCTTTTAAAGGATTGGTAAATTCCTGAGTTAATAATTTTTCCAAATCAAGTTGAGTAATGTTCAAAACATACAACGATTTTTGAAATTCAATAATTCCCAAAATATCATTGGCTTTTGCATAGCTTCCTAAACCTTTGAACCAAATTCGAGGGTCACCTTTTTTAGTATTAGGGCGATATAGTGAAGCCATCGAAATAAGAAATTCATCATTTCTAATCAAGAAAGAATTTACTTGAATTTTACTTTCTGGACCTTGCTTTTGGGTTTCAAAATCATGAATATTTTTTGATTTCAAATAAGAACGAACAGAGCCTGTTGCGTCCATAATTGACTTTATCAATCCAGTTTCGGTTGGCTCAATTAAAGTTAATTCTACTGAATTTTCAGTGAGCAATTTTATTCTATTTATTTCAATATCAGTTAGTTGTCGCATGGACTATTTGATGTTTTTTAGTATTTCCAAAGCTACTGCCCGAGCCATTAAAGGCGGGACAGCATTTCCAACTAACGTAAATTGTGGCACTTCAAATTTCCTTTTATTGCCGCCAGTTGAGCGTTTTCCTTGAAACACAAAAGAATCATCAAAGGACTGCAACCTCGCCATCTCTCGAACAGTCAATGCTCGTGGATTTGAATAATGGATATAATCATCAGCAATTGTCATGATTGTTGAACTTTGACTTTCAGGTTTCAAAACATTGTAGCTTCTTTTTTCAGAATCTAATCCAATGCTTTTCAATTCCTTTTTAGCTAAATCATAATCGCCTGTCTCTAAAATAACACCCAATCTTTTTACAACAACATCATTTTGTTTACTCGTTTTATGATTATGTAAAGGAGCAACCAAATGAGATAAAGTATTTTCAAGTTCTTCAAAATTTCTAACATAAAACGGGTTTTTGGCATTGACAAAACGCCCATTCAAACGACCCTTTTTTGACCATTCAGCATAACTTACCCCCCCCTTTTCGTTTGGTTTTCCATCAATATTTCGTTTTCGTATCAGAGATAGCATCTTTTCAGTTGAGCCGTTGTATTGCGTTTTTAAATCCACCTTTTCATAATCAAATCTTTCATCATCATTGCCTACAAAATCCAAATCATGTAGCGCTTCAAACACATTGACTTTCTCTTTTTCGCTAACTGTCGCAG
>JANLRG010000882.1:0-3856 GCA_031361545.1 Bacteroidota bacterium | reverse complement strand
CCCATTTCTGGCACTCGCTGTTGTTAATCGCTGCAAGTGGTCATACGAATAGGTGACAAATTGACCGTCTTTGTCTATAATTTTACTGACTAATTTTGTATTCGGGTGGTATTGATATTGCCAAGTGAAACCTTTAAAAGTTCGCGTTTTTATCAAGCCATTGGTTTCCCAAGTGTATTTTTCGGTGGCATCGGTTTCCGTTGCATTTTCCCAAGAACGGAGGTTAATACTGAGGGGTTTGCCACGTGTCATATCAAATTTGGTAATCGTGCCTTCGAGTTCCCAGCCGCTATTCGTTCCTAATACTTGTGCATTGCCGTTGGCATCCCAAGTCATTTTATATTTATAGAATTTATTAGGATAGGGAAAGCTATTGGTGGCACTCGAAGTTGACAAACCTGTTGTATTGTCATAAAAACTATATTGCGTCCTTGCACCATTAATTTGGACGCCTGCAACAGTCGTTATTGCTTCAACGGGGTCAGCAATAATATTCAACTGCTTTAATTTTGTGGCTACGGGGTCTGCATTGTAATCTGTATGGGTGATATATTTATTGGTTGTGACGGTGGTTTTGCCATCGCTATTAACCATTGATGTAGTTAATGGAAACAACGGTTGCGTGGCATCTGTGCTATAAGTGTATGTCGTAGTTGTAGGCATATTATCCATGGTTTCTGTTGTGGATAATAATCTAAATGGTAATGTTTTGATTTGATAATCCGTAGAAAGCAGAGCAAATAAAGTACCATAATCGATATCACCACCATTAGGGTTTGGTGGCGGTGAAGGCACATTTATTTTAACCGCTTTTCTAATTTTCCCAATATTACTTGTGGCAGTCTCCGTATATACCTGATTTGATGTTTCTTTAAGAACATTTCCTGCTGCAGAGCTAATTTTTAAATTAGCTACTTGCCCATTTGACACAATTGGGTCAAATGGAGGAACTGGGTATGGTATGTTAGAGGCATTAGAGGGCATTGAAAGATAAAAGTTAAACAATTTAGTCCCATTTCCTGTGTTATAACCATTGCCACTTTGTGTTTCTTTGACATAACTGTAGCCAATATGATTGCCTTCAAATGTATAAAGAGGTACGATACTTTCATCGTTAAAAGTTCGCACATCTCCTGCTCCAGTTATAGTATAGTTTGTGGAATAAATTTGAAAAGTCCCGTAATTCGTATATTTAGGGTATCGTAGTTGTCTCCCACTTGAAACCGCAGAGTTATTAGGGAAACTATAATCATACTGCTTGACTATATCATTGGCAGCGGAGATACCATCGTTGGTTCTGATTTCTTTTATCCGCAAGCCGCCTATTTTTTTATTGTTGGTCACCCAGGGTTGATTGTTTATTTCGAATGTAGAATATCCACTATTCACATCTAACTCAAAATAATAATTCGTACCTGCTTGCAAGCTGCCGAGCGTATTTAAAGGGAGTGTTATCGCATAATTTGACTGACCGCTGTTTAGAGAAAAGCCATAGCTGCCTACATATGCCCAAGTAGTGGCATCATAGACGTAAATATAGCTTGAAATATTATAATTATTAGAGCAAAGGTCGGTTGGTGGGTAACCTGACCCCATAGGTTTCACCAAATTCATCTTAAATTTTCCTGTATTGACATCTTCTGTCGTCATAGTATAATACCCACCCGTATAAGTAAAATCGCAACAAGCCGAATTGTAAGGGCTGGAACAATTGGTCATATTGAAAACGGGAATAGGAGCCGATTGCTCAGCTATGGATATCGTATTGGCTTCGTAAGTAAACGTGGTTTTGCCACCTGTCGGGAAAGTAATATCCGTCAGAACCCCTTTTTTCATCTCGGTTTCGTTGGTTTCTCTATCCGAAGTGCCATAAGAATAGCCATTATTGGTGGTAGGTGGCATATTAACTAAAGTTGTTTCATTTTGAGTTGCCCCGTTATAAAACCCCCAATGGTCAATTGCTTTACTAATACGATGGGCTAAAAAATTACCGTCATAAGCAAATACATAAGGCGGATTGACGATAGTCACCCCATCACAACTTTTTTGCGTTACAGATTCTAATTTCAATTTTTTAGAAAAAGAAAAATTGGTATAATTGGTGGCATCTTGAAAGTAAGTATAGATAAAATCAAATTTTTGGCATTTGTCGCCACTCAATATTTCTATTTTATCAAGCGATTTAGCTTTATCTGTGCTAAGGGTAAGCCCCTGCCCATCGTCAAGGTCATTTCTGATAGTGTTAGAAACAAAATTCACCGTTTCTGTACCCGAACTGTTTGTTATTTGTGTGAGTTTTTTACCACTCATATAAGTTGTTAAAGTAGGGTGATTCGAATCTACGCTAAATGAGCCTGCGTTTTCGATGCCCGATGAAGGAACACTACCCCCAAAAACATTGTATTTAGTGGAAGCATTATTGAGATAACTATAGCCTTCATCGGCATAGGACAAGTTGATTTTATATTTTTTATCAGCAGACTCTATCTTTAAAAGATACCAACTTGACACATAAACATCTGAACTGGCTTGCCCTTGCATCAATGTTTTTTCATGGGCTGTTGTGTAAGTCGTACCATCGGTATTCAAAAATCTGCCAAAAATATAGCGTGTACCATTAGGTGCTATAAGTGTAAAGCCTTTTAAATCGGCATCTATCTCTAATTTTAAGTCTTGTTTGGGAATAAATTGAGCGTCGTGATTTTTATCAATGTAAAATTTACCTGTATAACCGCCGACATTAAACGAAAACAAATCAGGTTCGCCGTCAATAGTACCGTTTACTATATCTTGAGTGACATATCCATCTTGATTATTGATTCTTGTTTCCAAAAGAGTCGCTGTATTAAAATAGCCATTGGCATGTTCATCATATAAACCCTGAACCGTTCTACTTATAATCCCGCCAGCACCCAAACTCCAGCCAGCACCCACCCAAGAAGCCATTTCAGCCACTTTAATACCCGATGCGTGATAGCTGAGTGAAACAGGCAGACTCAAAGAACCTTCTTGAACCGTATAAATCGGAATTGAAATATCGGGAACACCTGTAAAATTGCCGACAGAATAATCGCCATACTTGCCTAAAGCGGCAGCATTGGGGGCGGGCATTGTGACATCTTTTACAAGATTGTTGACGGGTTGGGCTTTAAGCACAATATTTTGTAAAGAAAGGAGAAATGTAAAAATGACTATTTGCTTAAAGAGCAGAATATGGGCGAAGTTGCGAAGTTGCGAAGTTGCGAAGTGTTTATACTTGTTTATAAATTTAATGTTTTACGTTTTGGAAATATGAATGATAACGCCACAATGATAGGACGAATAAAATGAACGAAAAAATCATTAACATATCGAATACAAAAGCATATTTTTTATCGAAATCTAACTTTTTACTGAGGGGGTATTTGACTTTTTTACTTCAGAAAAAACTCAATGTCAAAAGTGTTTCAATTTTTTACTTCGGGAAAAACTTAAAGTCAGAAGTGTTTCACTTTTTTACTTTGAAAAAAACTTAAAGTCGGAAGTGTTGCATTTTTTTACTTCGGAAAAAACGCAAAGTCGGAAGTGTTGCATTTTTTGACTTCGGAAAAAACTTAAAGCCTAAAGTGTTGCACTTTTTGACTTCGGAAAAAAACTTAAAGTCTAAAGTGTTTCAATTTTTACTTCGGAAAAAACTTAAAGCAGGAAGTGTTTCTTTTTTTGACTTTGGAAAAAACTTAAAGTCGGAAGTGTTGCATTTTTTTACTTCGGAAAAAACTTAAAGTCGGAAGTGTTTCGATTTTTTACTTCGGGAAAAACTTAAAGTCAGAAGTGTTTCACTTTTTTACTTTGAAAAAAACTTAAAGTCGGAAGTGTT
>JANLRG010000481.1:0-11470 GCA_031361545.1 Bacteroidota bacterium | reverse complement strand
ATAAAAGAAAGAAATGTGTATTCATAATCATGAAATGAAAACTATACAGGTATTGCAATATGCAAATTAAAACAAACAGTCTTTGTCTGCCAACGACAAAATGCATTTTTAAATGCAAAGAACTGTTTTTTATTCATGATGTTTGTTCAACATCAAACGCAAAAAATAAAGAGAAATGTAATACTTGGGATGGAAATGGAGACTCTTGAAGTACTCAAACATCAATGGATATAAAGTATAAAATTTTGCAATTTATCATTTTATTAAGAAAAGAGGAAATTAGTCGTTTACAAAGTAACTAACAAAATTTATTTACCAATTACTAGAAATTTGCAAATTCAAGCGAATAAAAGAAATATTTTTTTACTTTTGAATTATTATTAACCCCACGCTTCAAAAATAAATCGATGAGAGAAATAACTGTTCAGGAATTAAAGAATAAAATTGATAGTCACGAAGATTTTCAGCTGATAGATGTTCGAGAACCATTCGAATATGAAATTTGCAATTTACAAGCTGAATTAATTCCAATGGGATTGATCTTAGATGAAACTGAAAAAATTGCTAAAGACAAACCTGTAATTATCCACTGTAAATCTGGTGGAAGAAGTGGAGCAATAATCAATGAATTAGAAAAAAGAGGTTATACAAATTTGTATAATTTAAAAGGTGGGATTTTAGCTTATGCAAGGGAGATCGATCAGAGTTTAACTATTTATTAATAATAGTCTCAACTCATTCCGTCAATTTTTTATTTATTGTTTTATTCTTTTCTCTAATTCAAACATTTCATCTCTCAAACGAGCGGCTTCAATAAAGTCAAGTTCTTTGGCGGCCTTTTCCATGTTTTTCTTTGTCGAGGAAATGAGTTTTTTAATTTCATCCTTTCCCATGTATTTCAAAACTGGATCTGCAGCAAGGCTTAAATTTTCTGATTCTATATAAGCTTTCGGTTCATGATTTATTTTATCAGCCACCTTTGTCTGACCCATAATGCTTTCTCTCGAACGATTGATTTGAGTTGGAACTATTCCTTTTTCAATATTGTAATCATGTTGAATTTTCCTTCGGCGATCGGTTTCCTCAATGGTCATTCTCATGCTCTCTGTAATTTTATCAGCATAAAAAATAACTCGTCCATTCACATTTCTCGCTGCTCTACCAGCAGTCTGTGTCAACGATCGATTACTCCTCAAGAAACCTTCTTTATCTGCATCTAAAATGGCGACTAACGAAACTTCGGGCAAATCTAAACCTTCTCTCAGCAAATTTATACCAATCAGAACATCAAAATGTCCCAATCTTAAATCTCTCAAAATTTCTACTCTTTCTAAAGTATCAACTTCTGAATGAATATATCTACAGTTGACATTTAAGCGTGTTAAATATTTCGTCAACTCTTCAGCCATTCTCTTTGTTAATGTTGTCACCAACACTCGCTCATTTTTCGTTACATTTTTCTGAATTTGCTCTAGTAAATCATCTACTTGATTGATACTCGGCCTAACTTCAATAATTGGGTCAAGCAAACCTGTCGGTCTAATTACTTGCTCAACAAGAACGCCTTCGCTTTTTTCAAGTTCATATTCTGCTGGTGTCGCACTAACATAAATTACTTGATTCATGATTCCTTCAAACTCTTCAAATTTAAGTGGACGATTATCCATGGCAGAAGGAAGTCTGAATCCATATTCTACCAGATTTTGTTTTCTACTTCTATCACCGCCATACATTGCCCTAACTTGCGGCAGAGTCACATGACTTTCATAGATGACCATTAAATAATCGTTAGGGAAATAATCGAGTAAACAAAATGGGCGATGTCCAGGCAAACGACCATCAAAATAGCGGGAGTAATTTTCTATTCCCGAACAATAGCCAAGTTCTCTAATCATTTCGAGGTCATAAGTAACCCTGTCTTCAAGTCTTTTAGCTTCCAGATTTTGTCCGAGCGAACGCAAATAATCTGTCTGCTTCATCATGTCCTCTTGAATCTGCCAGATGGCTTCTAATTGTCGATCTTGACTGGTTACAAAAATTGTTGCCGGATAAATAATCACCGCTTCATTCTTTTCAATTGATTTACCAGTTGATGGTTCAATTGTAGTGATCTCTTCAATTTCGTCGCCAAAAAAATTAAATCGATATGCTATGTCACCATAGGCAATAAATACATCGACAGTTTCACCTTTCACTCTAAATTTCCCTCGAGAAAATTCTATTTCCGTTCGCGAGTACAATGAAGTCACCAATTTATGTAAGAAAACATTTCTGCCAATTTTTTCACCAACTTTTACTCTAATAGTATTTTCTTTAAAGTCTGCAGGATTTCCGATTCCATAGATACAAGAAACAGAACTAACAACAATAACATCTTCCCTACCTGAAAGCAGAGCAGTTGTTGTACTTAGTCTAAGTTTTTCGATTTCATCGTTGATGGCGAGATCCTTTTCAATGTAGGTATTGGTAGTCGGGATGAAAGCTTCTGGCTGATAGTAGTCATAATAGGAAACAAAATACTCAACAGAATTATTTGGAAAAAATTGCTTGAATTCACCGTAGAGTTGTGCAGCCAATGTTTTATTGTGAGAAAGAACAATTGTTGGTCGTTGAACTCTTTCGATAACATTTGCAATCGTA
Source organism: Bacteroidota bacterium (assembly GCA_031361545.1). GTDB lineage: Bacteria > Bacteroidota > Bacteroidia > AKYH767-A > 2013-40CM-41-45 > JADKIH01. The sequence continues at coordinate 8,830 of JANLRG010000481.1, read as the reverse complement.
AATGTTTTTCCTGAACCTGTTACTCCCAATAAAGTTTGTGCAGAATCACCTCTCACAACTCCTTCTACTAACTGCTCTATAGCTTGAGGTTGATCGCCTGTCGGTTTGAATTCAGAAGTAAGAATGAAAGCCATAGAAAATAGGTTAGAAGATATAATTAAAAAAAAGGCTGTTCTTCTTCTGTAGTCAGGAAAAGAACAGCCTAAAAATAAATTATTTTATTTAATGAGCGAACGTTGGTTCATTCCATATTTCCCACGATTTCTCAGCTTGTAATCTGAGCATTCGGAATCCATTGTGGATAAATGCTCCTGAATCTTTTGCCTTTTCTAAGAATTTAGTTTGTGCCGGATTATAGATAAGATCGAAAGCTAGGTTTTTATGAGTTAAAAACTCATAAGGGATATTCGGAGCTTCCTCAATATTCGGAAACATACCTAATGGAGTTGTATTTACGATGATCTGAAATGCTTTCATCGTATTAGCATTTAAGTCTGCATAGGTATAATGAAAACGAGAGTCTTCACGAGTAACAAAGAAGTGTTCGATATTCAATTTTCTGAATACAAAACTAACAGCTTTGGCGGAACCACCTGTTCCTAATATAAGAGCTCTTCTGTGATGCGGTCTAAGGATTGGACGAATCGCAAGTTCAAATCCCCATGCATCTGTATTGTAGCCGTGCAATTCGAATTTAGTTGCATCTTGACGTAGGATTTTTATTGTATTGACAGCTCCAATCTTTTGAGAAATATCATCCAAATTATCGAGCATAGGAATGATATCTTGTTTGAAAGGAATTGTAATATTCAATCCCATTAATTCAGGATTTTCACGCACAATTTTTTTAAGATCGTAGATGTTTTCCGATTCGAAATTTTCATAGACACAATCATTTCGATTTTCCCGTTGGAATTTTTCGGTAAAAAACTTTTTAGAATAAGAATGTTCTAAAGGGTGACCGAACAGACCAAATTTTTTCATTTCTTTTTTGTTTTAGATGTTAATTGCGCAGATTAATTGGTACTAAACTTAGATTTAAAAACTCCTACTATTACTGGGATTAACGAAACTAGTATGATCCCGAGTGTTACAATTGAGAAATGGGTTTTCACCCACTCATTATTTCCTAAGACGAATCCTGCCATTGTAAAAATCAGAATCCAAATTGCATTTCCGAAAATGCAGAAAAGAAGAAAACGACGGTAGATCATGCTACCAAGCCCAGCAACAAAAGGGGCGAAGGTTCGAATAATAGGTATAAATCGGGCGATGATAACCGTTTTACCACCGTGTCGTTCATAAAAGGTATTTGTTCTATCTAAATATTCTCGTTTGAACCATTTCTTTTTAGAGTGAATAAGTTTATCACCTATTAAATTTCCGACAGCAAAGTTGAGATTGTCACCCAAAAAGGCAGCGAAGAAGAGAATAATTACCAATACCCATAAATTTAGTAATCCAGCCCCAGCCAAAGCTCCTGCTGCAAACAACAAAGAGTCACCTGGTAAGAAGGGTGTAATGACTAATCCTGTTTCACAGAAGATAATCAATGCCAGAATAAGATACGTTGATTTGTGATACTCAGTAACAATCACCTCAAGGTGCTTGTCAATGTGCAAAACAAAGTCAATCAGTTGATGAAAAAACTCCATTCTAAAATGTATGAAAAAATAACAGAATAATAAATTTTGAACTTTTGCGCAGTTCTAATTTTCTCCCACGTTAAAGGTAAACATTTGATTACTTTATTCAAGTTTTTATATATAATTTTGACATATTGTGGACAAATTATCCATCTTTCAACCATATTTGTCGTGGTTTGATTGACAAGAACTGATTTGTGTCAACAGAAAGACCTCAACTATGAAACTCAACACTGGCGATTCGGTTCGTTTTTTAAATGAAGCGATTGAAGGAACAATCACAAAAATACTCTCTCAAAATCGGGTGGAAGTAACCGATAATCATGGGTTCTCCCATGTTGCCGATGAAAACCATTTAGTACGGGTTGAATTTACTCAGGACAAAAATTTAATATCACATAAAGAATCCGATAAAAAAATAATTGAAGAAGAAATAAAGCATGTTCAACCGAAGAGCAAGATTCCAATTCATGCTTCATTAGATGACGACAATACGATTTATGCGGCGGTAAGATTACTCGATGAAAAAAATCCATTGACAACTGACATTGAATTGCATCTTATTAATAATACTAATTATGACCTTACTTTCTCTTGTTTGAAAAGATTAGAATTGTTGAGAGTGGGAATTCATCTTGGTACCTTAGAAGCACATCATGAGAAACAAATGGGAGTTTTTTCGCAAGACGAGATGAGTCGCTTTGATGGTTTTGAATTCCAATTTACTTTTTTCATGAAAAATGAATTTAAACCAAAAGCCCCAGAAACGAAACTCTTGAAATTCAGTTCAAGTGATTTCATACTATCGGATTACAGAACAAAATTATTTGATAGAGATGATACTGTTTTATTGATGCCTTTGCATGAAGTAAAAGCTCTATCACCAGTTGATGTAACTAATTTAATTGAAAAATACAAAATCCAACAGCAGGAAGAAGAAGCAAGGACTGTAAAAAAATATAATTTAAAACAAAGCAAATTTGTCATCTTAACACGTCAAAAAGTAGTTGATCTTCACATCGAAGAATTGATGAAAGACCATAGTGGAATGAACAATGCTCAAATTATTTCATTTCAAATAAATTATTTTATGAGTGAAATGGATAAAGCTCTTTTAGACAAACTTCATAAAATTGTATTCATTCACGGAGTTGGCGCAGGAGTTTTAAGAAGTTCAATCAGAGAAGAACTTAAACGTTTTCCGAATATTCGGTACACCGATGCTCCAGTAGAAAAATATGGAAATGGCGCTACTGAAGTTGAATTTGTATAATGCTAAAAAGACAACAATTTGAATTTCGAAAAAAAATTAAAGTCATTAGTCAAGTCCTGATTATTGGATTAGTATTAACGAGTTTGAAATTTTTTGCATACTACTTAACTAAGTCGAATGCAATTTTAACAGACGCACTTGAATCAATTATCAACATCGTTGCTGCAGGATTTGGACTTTATACATTATTGTATGCGTCAAAGCCAAAAGATGAAAATCATCCTTATGGACATGGCAAGATGGAATTTTTTGCTGTGGGCTTTGAAGGAGCTTTAATATTTCTGACTGGATGCGGAATGATTTACAAAGCAATAGTTGCTTTCAATACTCCTCATCAATTCAATCAACTCAGCATTGGAATTTACATTACTGCGTTTACCGGTTTCATCAATTTCTTCATGGGGAGAACAATCATGAGAATGGGAAAGAAACTTCATTCTTCTACATTAATTGCTGATGGCCAACATCTAATTGCTGATACAGCTTCATCCATAGTCTTGCTTATTGGATTGTTCTTTATTGTTATTACAGGAGAAAACAAAATTGATTCATTTCTAACAATCGCTTTAGGGATTTACATTTTATTTGTAGGTTATAAATTATTAAGAAATAGTATGGCAGGACTGATGGATGAAACAGATTTTGACACTGTTTTAGAAATTGTAAATGTTCTAAATACTGAGAGGCAACCCAGATGGATAGACATTCATAATTTACGAGTTGTAAAGTATGGTTCATCATTACACGTCGATTTACACATGACTCAACCATGGTATGAGAATTTACAAAACTCTCATCACGATATTAAAACTTTAGAAAGTGCCGTCAATAAACATTTTGAAAACAGAGTAGAGTTTTTTATCCATTCAGATCCTTGTCAACCTTCTAGTTGTCAAATTTGTACAATACAAGATTGTGCTGTAAGACAACATGCTTTCTCGCAAAAATTATCTTGGGATTTGCCTTTGGTAATGAAAAACCAGCCTCATCAATTAAATTAAATAATTTTTTGCAAATCCGATTGAGATTTTTTTTCGTTATTATATAGTTGAATAATTTAGACAGAATGATTTTTGTGAATAACCATTGACATTTTCTTTAATCTCCCCAAAAATTTTACAATCCATTCAATCCGACTTAGTTTTTTTCACGTTGGTTATTTAAATCAACCAATAAAAAATAAATTATAAATTAAAAACAATCAAAAAATGAAAAAGACAACATTATTTTCTGCGATCATCTTAGCTTTCATTATCAATTATTCATCAGCTCAATCGACAACAATGGTTGGTGGTGAATCGATGTACCCAGCTAAAAACATTATCGAAAACGCTGTGAATTCTAAAGCTCACACAACGTTAGTAGCCGCTGTTAAAGCTGCAGGATTAGTAGAAACACTTCAAGGCAAAGGACCATTCACAGTTTTAGCACCAACAAATGATGCTTTTGAAAACTTACCAGAAGGAACAGTAGAAACACTATTGAAGCCTGAGAATAAAAGCAAATTGGCTGGTGTATTGACTTATCATGTTTTATCAGGTAAATATGATTACAATGCTATTGCTAAATCAATAAAAGATGGAAATGGTAGTGCTAAAATGAAAACAGTTGCAGGTGGAACATTGACATTCGAGATGAATGGAGATCATAACATTATCGTTAAAGATGAAAACGGTGGAGTTGCAAATATTTCAACCTACGATGTTATGCAAAGCAATGGAGTAATACATGTATTAGACAAAGTTTTACTTCCGAAAATGTAATATTTTTGTGGTTCAGGGTAAAGGCGCTGCTATTTTAGTAGCGCCTTTTTTTATTAAAAATATTTTAGTCCGACGAATTCTATTTGCTCTCAATATTTAAGCAGTGTCCAGACTAATTTGTCTTATGGTGTTTGTACGATATTCTGACTTGCTTTTATATCTGAACAAATAAAATCAAATAGCAATTCAGCATGACGATTTACATAAAAATCAATTTTGAATTCACTAGTAGAGTTGTCAGGATTGTCAGCCGATAAACCACTACTAATAAAAATAATTTTTCTGTAAATTAAATAATTCGGCAATAGTTGTTTTAATTTTAGTACCCAAGAATTTTCATCATGCTGATCGCACTTTGTTCTTTAGCAAAAAGCCGAGTCGTTATTTCTCCATCTTCATCTCTATCGATGATAACCATCTTCGGAGCAGGAACAAGACAGTGTTGAATTCCACCATAACCACCGATACTTTCTTGGTATGCTCCTGTATGAAAAAAACCAATGTACAATGGATCTTCAACAAAATTTTCTTCTTCAGGCAAATAAACTTGGTTGACATGAGATTCAGTATTATAATAATCATCGCTGTCACAAGTAAGTCCACCAATATTAACTCGCTTATGTTCTTTGTCCCAATGATTAATAGCAAGCAAAATAAATTTCTGCTTGATGCCCCAAGTATCGGGCAGAGTAGTAATGAATGAACTATCAATCATGTACCAAAGTTCATTGTCATTTTGTTGTTTTTGATCCACTATAGAGAGTAGTGTAGCACCACTTTCTGCAACAGTAAAGCTTCCGAATTCTGTAAAGATGTTTGGCTCTTCTACACCTTGTGCTCTGCAGGTCGATTGAATTTGCTTGATGATTTGTTCAGCCATGTATTCATAATCGTATTCAAAGCCCAATGATTTACGAATAGGCCAGCCACCGCCAATGTCTAATGAATCAAGTGATGGGCAAATCTTTTTTAATTCACAATATACATTCACGCATTTAGCAAGTTCCGACCAATAATAGGCGGTATCTTTGATGCCGGTATTAATAAAAAAATGAAGCATTTTTAGTTCAAAGCGCTTATTTTTTTTCAAACTTTTTACGTAAAAATCATGTATTTCATCATAACGTATTCCTAATCGAGAGGTATAAAATTCAAAATTAGGCTCTTCACCAGAAGCAATTCGAATTCCAACTTTTACCTTCTTCCTGCTCTTTATTTTTTTATCGTAATGAAGAATTTCATTCATGCTATCCAATACCGGAATTACATTCACAAATCCATCATTGATTAGTCCAATAATGTTCTCAACATATTGCGGTCGCTTATAGCCATTACAAACGATAAAAATATTCTTGTCAATCTTCTTTTCAGCGTAAAGTGCTCTAATTAAAGGTATATCGAAAGCTGAAGAAGTTTCTAAATGAATATCATGCTTTAAGGCCTCGTGCAAAACATAAGAAAAATGCGAACTTTTTGTACAATAGCAATAGGTATAAGTACCTTTGTAATCTGCTTTTGCAATTGCCACATTGAATATTCGTTTCGCTTTCTTAATTTGCGAAGCAATCTTGGGAAGATAAGTGATTTTCAATGGTGTACCATATTGTTTAATGATTTCCATTAAATCAATTCCATAAAAGTGGAGATTATTGTCAATCACTTCAAACCCTTCTTGTGGGAAATAGAATGTTTGTTCAATTAAATCGCGGTAAGTATTCTTCATTCTTAAACTTTAATTTTGCAGAGTTGGGGATATGGGTAAAATGTAAGTGAGTCGGATTGAAAGTTTTTTGCTAAAGTAAGTAACTTACTTTTATGACTTACGTTAGGTAAAAGATTTTTTAGAAATAATAAACTGTATGAAAAAGATAAGATTCATTGAAGTTAAATCGGAAATAGGAGCAGGAACCAGAGGAGCTAGCATGGGTCCTGACGCAATAAAGATTGCTGCCTTAGATTATGGAAGTAATCTATTTAAAAAAATTGATTCTTCAGAAGTGCAGACGGAAAACCAATTACTGTTTGAATCAACTGGTAGTCCTTATGCAAAACGAATCAAAGGGCTGCTGGCAGTTCTGGATCGTACTGCTAATTCAGTAAAAAACTCTTTAAAGAATAATGAATTTCCAATTGTACTGGCTGGAGATCATAGTACATCTGCAGGAACAATTTCTGGAATTCGGATGGCGTATCCAAAACAGCGGCTCGGTGTAATTTGGGTAGATGCACATGCTGACTTGCACTCACCTTGGACATCGCCTTCAGGTAATATGCATGGTATGCCATTGGCTGCAGTTCTCAATGAGGACAATTCTCAAAACAAAATGAATAAGCCCGACAAAGAAACTCAAGACTATTGGGCAAAGATTAAAAAGTTGGGTGGAATTGCACCGAAGATTGAATATAGCGACATCGTTTATATTGGGCTCCGTGATATTGAACCTGAAGAATCTTATTTATTGAAGAAACATAAAGTGAAAATTTTCAGCACCAACGAAGTCAAACGAAATGGTGTCGAAAAAATAGCTCGTGATACATTGGCTCATTTAAATCGTTGCCACATGATCTATATTTCATTTGATGTTGACTCTATGGATTCATCTATATCTAAAGGAACTGGAACTCCTGTTCGTAATGGAATCACAGAGAAAGAAGCAGGAAGTTTACTTGTTCGCCTCGTACAAAATGAAAAAGTATGTTGCTTTGAAATTTCTGAAGTTAACCCAACTTTAGATAAAGAAAACTTAATGGCAGAAAACACTTTTGAAATCCTTCAGCGTGTAGTGAGTCAATTGACCAATTGATAACAATTTATTTTAGCATCACATGAACCTTCGATTTGAATCAGAATTAAAAAAAAATATTTCTCTATCAATACTTACGCTCTTTGGGTCAACAATAGATCCTTTGACTATTTTACTTCAAGAAACAAAAAAAGAATTTGAAGGCGATGTTACGTTAGTTGTTTTCCCTTTTACAAAAGCATCTGGAAAAAGTCCAGAAAATACTGCTGAAGCAATCGGCAATTTTTTGCTTACTACAACTGTTTTTCTTTCAACGTTCAATGTTGTAAAGGGATTTTTAAATTTAAGTTTGAAAGACAATTATTGGACAAATTTTTTCTCGGCCACTTGTAGCAATAACTCTCTTTTATTTGACCCGAAAATTTCATCGGACGGAGAATTCAAGCCATCCAAATTAATGGTAGAATATTCATCGCCCAATACAAATAAACCATTACACTTAGGACATATTCGTAACAATCTATTGGGAGTAGCGGTGTCAAATATTTTGAAGGCCTGTGGGCATGAGGTCATCATGGTCAATTTAGTAAATGATCGGGGAATCCATATTTGCAAATCAATGTTAGCATGGAAAAAATTTGGCAATGGCGAAACACCACAATCTACCCAGATGAAAGGCGATCATTTTGTTGGAAAATATTATGTGCTCTTCGATAAAAAATATAAAGAACAAGTTTTTTCTCTAGAGAAAGATGGAATTCCAAAAGAAGAAGCAGAAAGAAATGCTCCTCTTCAATTAGAGATACAAGAAATGCTTCTTAAGTGGGAAGCTGGTGATCCAGAAACAAGAAGTCTTTGGGAGAAAATGAATGACTGGGTCTATGATGGTTTTCAAGTTACTTACGCAAAACTTGGTGTTTCATTTGACAAAATTTATTATGAAAGTCAAACATATTTACTTGGAAAAGAATTAGTGCAAAAAGGATTGAAAGATGGGGCATTCTTTGCAAAAGAAGATCGCTCTATATGGATTGATTTGACTGCGGTTGGATTAGATACAAAAGTTCTATTGCGTAGTGATGGAACCAGTGTATATATTACTCAAGACATGGGCACAGCTCAGTTACGATTTGATGAGTACGATGGCTTGGAGAAATTGATATATGTAGTAGGGAACGAGCAAGATTACCACTTCAAAGTACTGAAAGAAATTTTTGTTAAGCTTAATCGACCTTGGGCAAATGGATTGTACCATTTATCGTATGGGATGGTTGATTTACCAACAGGAAAAATGAAATCAAGAGAGGGAACTGTTGTAGATGCCGATGATTTAATAAATGAGATTGTTGAAGAGGCAGAGATGGCCACAAAAGCTCAGGGTAAGTTAGATGACTTTGATTCACC
>JANLRG010000463.1:0-1420 GCA_031361545.1 Bacteroidota bacterium | reverse complement strand
GGTGAATCGAAGCGATTTAAAACTTTGGGTTGCAATACTACTATTGCTCCTTGCACTACACCTCGCGAAGTAAAAGGCGAAACGGGTGAAAACAAAGCCTATTTTGCGTGGGCATCCACTGGAGCAAGAGGTTACGAAGTGCAATATCAAGACGCTTCTAACAATGGCGCTTGGGTTACAGCAGTCGTAACAACAAACAATTTTGCCGCTCTAAATCTTAAGCCATGCACAAAATATTTCTTTCATGTAAGAAGTATTTGTACAAGTCTTACGGCTACAACACCCGTAATTTATAGCGAGTGGAGTGCTCAAATTACGGTAGCAACGACGGGCTGCACGCCTAACACGCGTTGTGAAGCAATACGCCGCCTCAGTGTGCAAACGGCGAATATTGGTATCATTTTAAAGTGGGATTCTGTTCGGGGTTCTACTTATGATATTCAGGTCAAAAATATCCGCGATAGTGTATGGCGGACTATCAGCGGCGTCCGCACCAATTTTTATGCTTTAACAGACTTAGCTACTTGTAGTGTTTTTGAAGCTCGCGTTCGGGTTAATTGCTCAAGTACATCCAGCAGTGCTTGGAGTTATAATATGCGTTTTGTTACAGCAGGTTGCCAGCCTGTATGTGTCATGCCGCGTGCCGTAAAGGTCGTGGTTTCGGATACTGTAGCTGTCATTTCATGGGCAGGTGCTCAAACGAGCAAATTTATTGTTCAATATAGAACGGAAACCGATGTAAATTGGAAAAGCGTCAATGTGGCGGGCAATGTTTATGTTTTAACAGGTTTAGCACGTTGTAAAAAATATGTCGTGAGGGTTCAAGCTATTTGCAGCAGCACAAATTCAAGTGATTTTAGTGAAATCATTAAATTTGAATCAAGAGGCTGCGTAACATCTAATACCTGCGAAGTACCACGTGATTTGAAACTTTCTATTAGTTCGGACTCTATTGCATCAGTTAGTTGGATAGCGACAGTTGGTAACAAATTTGAGGTTCAATATAGAGTTATTGGCTCGGGCGATAGTGGATGGCATTCAGTTTTTGTTTCTACTTTGGAAACTAAATTAGTGCTCAACAAATGCAAAGATTACGAATGGCATGTGCGTAAAATATGCGATAATGGAGCAGGTGACTGGAGTGCAAGTGGTAAATTTGAAACGTCAGGCTGTAGCGTTCCGAGTGTATGCGAAATACCACGTGATTTGAAAAACGGTGTAGTTTCCGATTCTGTAGCTGTTTTAGCTTGGGCAGCTGCCATAGGTAACAAATTTGAAGTACAATATAGAGTTATTGGCTCGGGTGATAGTGGATGGCATTCAGTTTTTGTTTCTACTTTGGAGACTAAAATAGTGCTCAACAAATGCAAAGATTACGAATGGCATGTGCGTAAAATATGCGATAATGGAGCAGGTGACT
>JANLRG010000431.1:0-1181 GCA_031361545.1 Bacteroidota bacterium | reverse complement strand
GCGTTCTAATGCTGAAAAACTCGGATTAGAAGCGCATGGCATAATCTGGTTTTTTGATAAAGTTATTGAGTACCAAATTGTTTCTAAATCCGAAGCAGCTCTCACTTTAAAGAAATTATTACAAATCAATGATTGGTTGCCTATTGATGAATGTATAACAAGAATCAATAAATGGGAATCTGAAATCTAAGCTGGCTCCCCTACCCCTCCGTATTATCTGTTATAGTATCCAATAGCAAGGTCATTCCTTTTATACGCTCATTTACTGAGGGGTATCTTAGAATTGGTAAGTTCATTTGATTTTTACAGGAATACCCATTTTTTCAAACATATCTTTAGCACTCACTACCTTATCGGGTTCTTTGATGGATTGACTGATGAAAAACTTGAAGTAGTTTTCACTCATGCCTATGATAGAATTTTCAATCATCGTATCAAAATTTGCCATTAATTGACCGTTGCCTAATTCTTTATATTGGTCAGTAATTTTGGCTTTGATGGCAGCGTGTATTTTGGGGAATTTCTTTTTGAATTCATTGATTTCAAAGGATTTGCCTTCAAAAGGATTGGGTTCTTTCTTCTCTTCAAAATTTAAACGCGGCTGTTTGTATTCATTGGCTTCGTTTTCACCATCAAAAATTTTAAATAAAACCTTCTCTATTTTCTTTTCACGACTGTTTCCATACTTATAGGTTATGTCAAAATATAGGGTGGTGCGCCCGTTGATTTCCTGTTGTGCTACGTCCAAAACCTTTTGTCTGAAATTATTGAAGCGCGGGTATTTATCTTCTACTCCAAGTAATGATTTTAACTCTTCTATGGAGAAGGCGGCTTCTGTAAAGGCATTGTATTCTTTACTCCGATTTCTTTTGGCTTTGAGTATTTGAAATAGGCGTATCGAGTGACCGCTTTTCATGTGTTTCACTTCTTGAATATTGATTTGTACATATTCTTTCAGTTCTAACAAAAATGGAAGGGCATCTTGTGAAAATCTAAACTTGATAGCTGCCCCCTCAGTATCTTCGACCGGTACGACACTTTGAAACCAGTTATATCCAGCTTCCATAGGCGTGCCTTTGTAATGTACGGTGCTTTTATGGAAGAATTTTTTATCTAAAAGCGAAAAGCACAACTCCCGAATATCTTTATAAGACGACCCCATTTTTTATCATCCTCTTTTA
>JANLRG010000430.1:0-1555 GCA_031361545.1 Bacteroidota bacterium | reverse complement strand
ACCTTTGAAAATTGAAGTAACTGAATTGATTCCTATTGAATGACAAAATGAAAGCCTTTTGAGAAGTTTATCTCAAAAGGCTTTTTTACTGATGGGATGGAAATTAAGAAGCAATTGAGTCATTTGAGTTTTGATAAATAGTCTATATTTGAGGTTCATTAGTGAGTTAAAACAGATTGACTAAATTTTAAAAACTAATTATTATGGCATTCAAAAAATATAAATTGATAGATGATGTGATAAATAAGTATCAGTTATCTTTCAAAAAGGAGAGTTTCTTAAACAAAATTCTTCACGCGAATATGCCTGATTCTCTTAAATCGGAGCTACATTACGTTATGAGTACAATGCCTTATAAAGTGTCGGAAGCGGCAATACGAGAGAATATTGTGTACCCGATTCTAAAAGAAGTGTTTAAGAAATACGACGATACCTTGATGTTGTGGGCAAATAAAAGTATTTCATTCGATAAAGAATTAGGTGGTATGCCCGATTATATCGTTGCAAAACAATCGGAACGGGGCAAAATAATATTTGGTAAACCTTTATTAGCGGTTGTGGAAGCCAAAAAAGATGATTTTGAAGGCGGCTGGGCGCAATGTCTCTTAGAAATGTACACGATACAAAAAATAAATGCTAAACCCGAGTTGCCTGTCTTCGGCATTGTCACGAATGGCGATAATTGGGAATTCGGCAAATTAGACAATTCTGTATTCATGGAAAATGAAAGCTTTTACACGATACTCGAATTAGATACGCTTTTTGCAGCAATCACAACCTTTTTTGAAATGTGTAAACAAAATGCTCTTAAACTTTAATAAAGTCTTGAAACCAATTAGGCAGCTTGAACTATGAAAAACGAACCAACAAGCGATACACAACTCTTTACCAAAATAGCAGAGTTGATAGAATCAGCCCGTCAAAAAGTAGCCACTACTGTCAATTTAGCAATGGTCTATACTTATTTTGAAATCGGTAGAATGATTATTGAAGATGAGCAACAAGGGAAAACACGTGCCGACTATGGCAAGCATATTCTAAAAGATTTGTCAAAACGATTGACTGAAAAGTTTGGTAAAGGATTTTCAGTGGATAATTTGCAGAATATGAGACAGTTTTATAAAAGTTACTCAATTTACGAGACGGCTTCTCGTAAATTCATCTTAAGTTGGTCACATTACCTTATTCTCATGCGGATTGACAATCTGAATGAACGCAGTTTTTATGAAATAGAATGTGCCGCCCGTCATTGGAGTTTGAAACAACTTAAAAGAAACTATCATTCAAGTCTTTACGAGCGTTTGGCATTGAGCCGTGATAAAGACGAAATTATGAAATTAGCAACGCATGGACAGATTATAGAACAACCCACAGATATTTTAAAAAATCCGCTGACTTTAGAGTTTCTCGGTTTGGAAGAAAAAGCAGCTTATTCTGAATCTGACTTAGAACACGCTATTATTTCTAAAATTCAACAGTTTTTATTAGAGTTGGGCAAAGGTTTTTTGTTTGAAGCCCGACAAAAACGCTTCACTTTTGATGAAGAACATTTTTA
>JANLRG010000426.1:0-1620 GCA_031361545.1 Bacteroidota bacterium | reverse complement strand
GTTAAAGAGCGTTAAATAAAAGTTATGGTTTATATACTGAATTAGGATATGTAGGATTAGAAAGATGTTAAGGATTTGCCAACTGGACTACATCGCATCCTTAGAATCTTTTTATATCCTATGCATCCTAATTAAAATCATCATTCCTCCTTATTAATATACACCTCCTCCAAACCTTTAATTTGATTCCCATCAAGCCAAGTAGTTTTCAATTTTTTCATTGCCTTAATGCTTTTAGGAAAAATCGTTAATTGATTTTTTCTAAAATCTAAGGTTTGTAATTGGGGTAATTGCGCAATAATGGGTGGAAATGAGGTAAAATTATTATTGAAAAGGCTTAAATATTCGAGTTTTTGATAATTACCCAAGCAAGCAGGTAAGGCACTGATATTATTATTGCCCAAATCCAAATATTTTAGATTCACCAAACTGCAAAGGCTTGGCGGTACAGCTCTAAATTCATTGATATGAAGTTCCAAAGATTCTAACTCAGTCAATTGATTGAATGAGGACGGCAAATCTTTGAGTTTATTGTTGTATAATTTAAGGATTTTCAGATGCTTTAAATTGCTAAAACTTTGAGGCAATTCTTTGAGTTGCGATTTACTGATATTGAGCTCTTCTAAATTCTCTATATTCCCAAAACTCTCAGGTAGAGTTGTCAAATTTGTTACATTTAAATCAAGATATTTAACTCGAAGATTGCCGAAATTAGCGGGCAAAGCAGATAAAGGGCATGAACCTAAATCCAAAGTGTCTAAATGAAGATTGACAAAACTTGGAGGCAACGAATGAATATCATTCGCATGAAGGCTTAAATAGCGCAGACTTTGTAATTCTCCGAAATTATCGGGAAGGGTTTTGATTTCAGTCAAAAAAAGGACTAAAGTTTTCAATTTTTTCAATCGCCCAAAACTTTTAGGTAAACTTGCTAAAGAAAAAGCCTTACCACCGTATAATGCCTCTAAATTTTCTAAATCACCAAAGGATTCTGGAAAATGAGTTATTTCACTTTTATTAATACCAATTTCCTTGATACTTTTTAAATTATTAATAGAATATGGGAGTGTTTCAGCACGCAAAAAACTTAAATCTAAAATTCTTAATTTAGTCAATTTCTTAGTTAATAATGGTATTTCAGGCAATTTAGCACTATTTTCCAAATCCAATTCCGTCAGATTAATAAGTTGCCCAAAACTATTAGGTAAAGCATCTAAATTGGTTTCATTAAGAACCAAAGATTTAAGATTTGTTAATGAACCAAAAGAATCCGGTAACAAAAGCAACCGATAGCCCGATAAATCCAAAGTTTCCAATTGAGTTAATTGCCAAAGTTCCTTCGGAACAGTTTGAAATAAATTTGACAAAGTCAATGATTTCGATTTATCCTTTTTGGCTTGAATAATTAATTTGAGTGCTTCGGCACTTGTCAATGAATCGTTCGGATCTTGTTGAGCGACTTTATTTAAGCCTTTAGGGCTACCAGTTATAGTCGAAGCGGATGATGCAGTGGGTTTATTGATGCCAACTAATAAAATAAAGATAGAAAAAGCGTAAAAGAATTTGCTTACCATATTGGTGGATTTGAGAAATGATTATAGATATTTTTTAATTTTGTAA
>JANLRG010000870.1:0-6878 GCA_031361545.1 Bacteroidota bacterium | reverse complement strand
CGTTGTAAATTCTGACTCTTCATCCATCAATCTTCCCGGCTTTCATTTTCTCCATCAAGCAGCAACAACAGGAATTCCAGAAATCATACAACAATTAATTAATCAATGATCGACCATCCATTTTTAGATTCAGAAACATTTAAATGGGTCGTATTACCTATTCTAATTTTTCTCGCCCGAACTACCGATGTTACTTTAGGAACATTAAGAAGTGTTTTCGTTTCCAAAGGATTTAGAAAAATAGTCCCGTTCATAGGATTCATGGAAGTGATGATTTGGTTGATTTCAATTCGCCAGGTAATGCAACATTTAGATAATCCAGTGTGTTATCTTGGTTTTGCTGCGGGATTTGGAATGGGAACTTATGTCGGATTATTAATAGAGGGACGATTAGCTTTAGGACTACAAGTTTTACGATTAATAATTTCTTCAGATTGGGACCCACTAATCATAGAGCTTCAGAAAGAAAATCTTGGCATCACCGTAATAGATGGACAAGGTGCCAAAGGTCCTGTCAAAATAATCTTTACTATCGTTAAAAGGAAAGACATGGCCAAAGTGAGAGGTATTATTAGAACGGTTAATCCTCAAGCCTTTTATAGCATTGAGGACATTAGAATAGCGAATCAAGGTGTTTTTCCTAAAAAGGGTTCTGTTGTGACCAAGATGGATTATATCAGAAATGTATTACCAGAAGTAAAAGAGAAATAAACTTTTGATTGTCAATAAGTCTTGATCAACAAAATTTCGATAGCACTTATTAAGTTTACTTTTGACTTATAAAATATAAATCCTAATTAATAAAAAACCATGAAAACTAAAGCAATCTTAGCATTCTTAGTAGTAGGTGCAATGACATTGACGTCATGCACAAAGAAAGTAGATCCAAAAACAGTAGCAGACATCAACCAATTCGGTACTGATTGGACTGCTCTTGGAGAAAAAGCAACCAACTGGGGAAATGAATTAGCAACAACAACTGCAAAGACAAAAGAATTTGCAGCAAAACAAACGGAAAGAATGAACACTATGACTTCTCCAAAAGATCAAGTAGTGAAAACACAAATTTCTAATTCAGTAGCTTCAGCAAATGAAACAACTGCTAAATTAGAAGGAATGCAAACTGAATTTAATACTTTCAAAGCAACTTGGGATGAAACAACAAAACAATTTGGTGAGTGGAAAGACAAAGTTATGAAGGGTGAAGTAAAGCCAGAAGATATTAATACTGGTCTAGCTGATTTCCAAACTAAAATTTCTGATGCTCAAACTAAAGTTGAATCATGGTCAACACAATATGCAGAAGTAAAAACCGCTAACGACCAAAACATGGCGTCAGTAGAACCTACAACTGCTTCAGGAGAGCCAACTCCGACACCAAGCACAAAATAATACCGATTTAATTTATTAATAAAAAAGGTCTGAGAAATCAGACCTTTTTTATTTGATGCATATCGTTAATTTCAGAAATTAATTTAAGAGCGAAATTATTGAAGTAACGTTTATTTTTAAATGCAGCGACCCAACGAACACCATGAATGACATCCGTCAGAAAAATTTCATCGGCAGAAACCAAATCTTCAATGTTTATTCCTTTCTCGATCACTTCCCTTCCTTGTTCGCGCAATTTTTGAATAAGAACATCTCTCATTACTCCTGCTACACAAGCTTCATCAAGAGATGGCGTAGAAATTTTTTGGTCCTTTAATAAAAATATATTGCTACTGATTGCTTCTGCAATTCTTCCATCCGTATTTAAGACAAGGCAATCACCTGAATTAGTTTTATTCTTATACAATCCTGCCATAACATAATAAAGAGCATTTGACGATTTCAAATTAGAAAGCCGACTGACAGGTTTTTTAATATCTGTATAAAGGTCAATTTTCAAACCGATGTCATTTAATTGATAATTTCTGGCAGATAAAGAGGAGACCTCAATAAGAAAGGATACATTGTTTGTTTGAGGTGTGTATAAACCACCATCATTACGAAAAACTTCCAAACGAATTCTTCCATTTCCTTTCAAGTTATTTACTTGGTCTAAGTGACGAATAGAAAGATATAGGTTATGAAAGGTGAGATCATCATGGCTATTCATTCCGAGAAGTTCCATCGATTGATGCAACCTTGAAAGGTGTTTTTCAAAAAAGAGAATTTCACCATTCATTAATCGGATCGTTTCAAAAACGGCGTCTCCATAACGAAATGCTCTATTACTAGCAGTGAAAATCGGCTGATTAGCCTCTATGATGTTTCCGTTGTAATTGACGAAATTGATTTGCATTAGAATATGACAGTGCTGAAGATTAAATTAAAGAAAGGAAAACAAATAGATTTCCTTATACAAATTTATCAGATTACATGAAGGGTACTCAAACTATTTCAAAAAATTATCATCTAATAAAAGTTAATAGCAAAAGATGTTTTTTCAGGAGAAACATTTAATCTAATTGAATACCTAACAATGAAGCATTGGGTTCTATCTTAATGCAATTAACCCCAGCTTTCTTTCCTGCCTCCATATCACGATCTGCATCGCCAATAAAATAACTTTTTGATGGATCAATATTAAACCTGGCAATTGCTTTTTCGAGCAAAAGAGAATCCGGTTTACGGCAAATACATTTGCTAACTTCAGGATGATGTGGACAATAATAATATTCGGAAATTGAAATTCCACTGAGGGAGAAATGCCTTGAAAGATGAAGATGCAAATAGTCAGCATCACTTTTTTGATAAATTCCCTTGGCAATACCTGCTTGATTACTGATTACGATTAGAAGATATCTCTTCTCGGAAAATTTTCTAAGTGCATTTACGACATTCGGATTAACAATCATATCTTCCAATAACCAAGTATAATCGCCACGCTCTTTAATTAGCACACCATCGCGGTCAAGAAAAATAGCTTTTGCCTTTTCAGATTGCATTTCTAAAATAAATTAGTTTCTGAAAAAAATCAACCAAAAGTCCGGGCTTTAGAATTATTGTAAAAAAGAAACCAAAGAGTGCTCCCCATAAGTGTGCATCATGATTTACATTTCCTTTACCTCGTTTGTCCATATAATAGCAATAGAATAAATAAATTACCCCGAATATAATTCCTGGTAAACAAAGAATCCCATACAAACAAATACTTTGCATCGGTGCAAAAACAATAAATGAAAAAACGATAGCTGATACGGCACCAGAAGCACCGAGTGCATTATAGCTATAATTGTTTTTGTGTTTGTTGAATGTTGGAATAACAGCGGTCACCATTCCGCCGAAATAGAGAAGTATAAAATAATAAGACGACCGATCATCGAAATAACCTTTGAAGTAATTTTCGACTATTCCTCCGAAAGAATATAAGACAAACATATTCACAGCTAAGTGAATTCCATCAGCATGAATTAAACCACCAGAAATAAATCGATACCACTCTTTATTCTTATCGACCAAATATGGATTAAAAATTAATTTATTTCGATACTCTTCATTTGAAAACGAAAGTAAACTAACCAGTATAGTCGATACAATGAGAATCGTATTAATCATACTTCTTTCTATTATACATTAAAACGGAAGTGCATTAAATCGCCATCGCCAACTAAATATTCTTTTCCTTCAATACTTAATTTCCCTGCATCTCTACATGCAGATTCTGATCCTAGTTGAATAAAATCATTGTATTTAATTACTTCAGCTTTGATGAATCCCTTTTCAAAATCGGTATGAATAACTGCAGCGGCTTGAGGGGCCAACATGCCTGTAGTGATTGTCCATGCTCTCACCTCTTTCACCCCAGCGGTGAAATAAGTTGATAAATTTAACAAGCGATAAGCTGCCTTTATTAATTTAGTAACCCCCGACTCATTTAATCCGAGGTCACTTAAAAAAGCCTGACGATCATCGAAACTTTCTAGTTGAGTAATTTCCGCTTCAATCGCAGCAGCAATTACCAAAACCTCTGCATCTTCATCTTTCACTTCACCTTTCAAAAGCTCCACAAATTTATTTCCATTTACAACAGAACCTTCATCTACGTTGCACACATACAGAACAGGTTTAGCTGTTAACAAAAAGATATCATCAATAAATCTGAAATCATCCGGATTGACAGGAGCGCTACGAGCAGATTTGCCTTGCTCTAAATGATTTTTGAATGTCAACAAAACTTCCAGACATTTTTTTGCTTCCTTCTCTGTTCCAATCTTAGCAAGTTTCTCCATACGTCCAATCTTACGATCAACACTATCAAGATCTTTAAGTTGCAATTCAGTATCAATAGTTCCTTTATCTCTTACAGGGTTAACGCTTCCATCGACGTGTACAACATTTGGATCTTCGAAGCAACGAACAACATGGATAATCGCATCGCACTCTCGAATATTCATCAAGAACTGATTACCGAGACCCTCACCTTTACTTGCACCTTTCACCAACCCGGCAATGTCTACTATTTCAATTGTTGTAGGAACAACCTTTTCAGGCTTCACTAATTTTTCCAACGCACTGAGTCTTTCATCAGGTACAGTGATGACACCAACATTGGGTTCAATTGTACAGAAAGGAAAATTCGCCGCTTGAGCTTTTGCATTAGATAAACAATTGAACAAAGTGGATTTTCCAACATTGGGCAAACCAACTATTCCGCATTTTAACGCCATACTAATCTTCTATTATATTTACTTTTTATTTTCCACCCGGCCCATTTGCCGCGGTTATGTTTTGATATTTTAATGTATTTGCCGGATCAATCAAAGATAAGATTGGCACTATCTCACTTTTTTCTGAAGGTTGAGCTCCAGAATAGATGTTTACAATTTCGTCAGCTTTGGCTGTGAAAAATGATTGCATTAAAAAAGAATTTGGTTTGTCTTGATAAACTCTTCGAAGGTCTTTGAGACTGTTAGTCATAATAGCTCTAGAGTCAGTTATATTCTCCTCAAATTTATCGAGCGCCAAACGATGATAAGAATAAAGCAAATCACGAAGAGGACGGAAAGTAACATTCATCAAATTTTCCACTAACCAATATCTGTTACGAGATGATTCATACGCTTTCCAACCTCTGTCAGGTAAAGATTGCGCATTATTAACGATGGTCTGTGCTTTTGAAAAATAGGCAGTACCACCAGAAGGGGAATAAGAATCATAATCTAATCCGATGATGACGTATGCATAATAAGCTAAGACAGCCGATAAATTAGAAGTGATATTTCCTTCATCAAATTCTATCAGCTGATCTTGAACATATCGAAAAGTAAAATCATTGTCTTGATGATTAAACATTGGAGAATTATAACTGCTATGATAAATTGGGCGACGAGAAGAAATTTGAATGTTCGCTTTGAATTCATCAGTGGAAACTCTTTCAGAAATAGTAATTACAACTGAACATTCAATTCTTTCTTGATTCAGAAATTCATCTTGCGTCCATTTGTGGTTGTTCATGAAATCTCGTAAATCAGTTTGCAACTTATCATAAATAGTTTTATCGCTCGCTTGAATTTGAGGAGTTAAAACTGAAACTTGACAATTTAATTCCTGCGCGACTAAATTTCCCGAAGTCATGATGAATACAAATAGCGAAGCAACGATGTTGAATTTCGAAAACATTCTTAATTATTTAGTTATTGAATCGACAATTACGTTTACTAAATCTTGAGCAACTTCACTTTTAGACTTCATCGCAAAGGATTGTTGTTGACCAGCTTTATTGATGATCGTAATTTTATTCGTATCAGAATTGAATCCACCGCCAATATCGTTCAATGAATTCAAAACGATTAAGTCAAGATTTTTTCGAGTCAGTTTCTCTTTAGCATTCTCAACTTCATTCTCTGTTTCCAAAGCAAATCCAACTAGAAATTGATTTCCCTTTTTCATTACTCCCATTTCTTTCAAAATATCCTGAGTAGGAACCAATTTTATTGACAGTTCATCTGACTTCTTTTTTATTTTTTGATCAGCAATTTCTAATGGTTTATAATCGGCCACTGCAGCCGACATAATGATCACATCCATTTTGCTGAAATCTGACATACAAGCTTTAAACATCTCCTCTGCCGATTCAACCAAAGTTAACTGAATATTATGATTTTTATTTTTCAAATGGGTAGGTCCAGAAACCAACGTCACCTCCGCTCCCCTCATGGCCAATTGATCAGCAATTGCAAAACCCATTTTCCCAGACGACCTATTTCCAAGAAATCGAACCGGATCAATTGCTTCATAAGTTGGGCCTGCTGTTACTAAAATTTTTTTCCCTTGCAAGGAATTACTATTCAAAAAAAAATTACGAAGTGTATCAAAAATAATTTCAGGTTCTTGCATTCTTCCATCACCACTCAATCCACTAGCTAATTCACCATGACCTACCTCTATCAACCGATTTCCATAGGACTTTAATAGATCTATATTTCTTTTCGTCGATGGGTGAATGTACATATCTAGATCCATTGCTGGAGCAAAAAAGACGGGACATTTAGCAGAGAGATAAGTAGCGATTAAAAGATTATCGCAAATGCCATTTGCCATTTTCCCTAAAGTATTTGCAGTAGCTGGGGCAATGATCAAAACGTCAGCCCACAATCCATTTTCAACGTGATTAGCCCACTCACCTGTTTGACTATTAAAATAATTTAATCCTACAGGATTTTTTGAAAGAGTAGATAAAGTTAAAGGAGTAATAAAATCAGTGGCAGAAGGCGTCATTATAACTTTTACTTCAGCTCCGGCTTTCACTAATAATCGTATTAGTAAGGCAGTTTTATAAGCTGCAATACTTCCACAAACACCAATAAGAATTTTTTTTCCTTTCATTCGGTCAAGAGATATAGAAACAAAAAAATCCAAAACACTCTGTCTTGGATTTTTTAAATTTCATC
>JANLRG010000408.1:0-5437 GCA_031361545.1 Bacteroidota bacterium | reverse complement strand
AAAAAACTTAGCGATTTAGCATTTACCTTGAATCATTAAAAAGATACTTTTAAACTTTGAAATGAACAATTAAGCCCATTTCCGAAACGTATCGGAATGGGAAAGAGTTAAATTGAAAATCTCAAAATTTTAAATGCGAAGCACCCTAAGCCGAAGGTAAATTTTATCGGGTGGCTTTGGGTCAAAAGAAGAAATGGGCAGAATAGTCAAAAAAGGAATGTCTTGACAAACCCGATATTTTACATAAATAAGTGGTAGTTCCGCAGGAATATCAACATGAAAATCAAAATCAAAGTTTGATTTTTTGTGGGCAATATACACATGATTTTCGTTCTCATAGTTTTTTGCATACTCTTGGCTGTCTAACTCCAAAGCCGAAGCAACGTAGCAAAATCCTGTTAGGAAAATTAGTATATTTATTAGTCTCTTTTTCACGCTGCAAAGGTCTAATTTATTTTCATTTTTTTTTTATTTTTCTTCCTTTCGTTTAATTGAAGAACGGCAGCTCCCTTTGGTTGCAGTGAACTTTAAGGAAAACCACCGCCATTCCCCCCGACGAGCCTATCCACTACCCCGCATACTGAGGGGGAGGGATTGCGGTGGTTTTTTGTTGAACGAAACCCAACTTTATGCTTAAATAATACAACAATCCAACAAAATAGCTATACAGTTGACAAACTCTATCATCCGGATGGAGGAACGAGGCATCCAGATGAAGGAACGAGGCATCTGGACGCCCGAATGAGTCATCCGTGACTCAAAAAAGTCATCCGTGTGCGGAAACGAGTCTTCCGTCTGATAGAATTGGTGTTCGGGGAACTTAAACGTCACCGCTGGCAGTGCATATCGTTCAAAAGACTCACAATTTTCAATCAAAGAACGGGATGGCTCGTCAATGGCTTTGGCTTCCATCAAGCTATAAGCATGACTGAGGGCTGGTATTGTTCAAAAATATAAACCTAAGCTGCCAAAAGGTTGGAAGTCATTGACTATCAAGGGTGTTGGGGTTGAGAAGAAGACTTATACTTTGAAGAATTAGACCCACAACTGTTAAAATACTCTTAATCTCGCATTAAACCAATTTCATCCTAATGAGTCCATGTATGTTTGCATCTTCTTTATAAAAAACAATACTAAAATGCCTAATAAAAACAGTCCAAAGTCGCTTATCAGTGAACAGGGTTTTGTGACCATTTATAAAAACACACAAACAGGACAAAATTGGATGTGCAGCAATGTTGCGTTCAAGCCCGAGATGGTGATAAGTCCATTTTCTGCACACGAAATCTGTGCAGAACCTTCTTACCTCACCGTTCAGGTGGAAGACAACAAACACATCACGCTTGAACCTGATTATTTGAAAAACATCAACCACAGTTGTGCACCCAATGCATTGTTTGATACGACTAAGATGCAATTGACGTGTATCCGAGACATTGATGCAGGCGATGAGATTACGTTTTTTTATCCGTCTTCGGAATGGGAAATGACGCAATCTTTTTCATGCCATTGTGGTTCAAAGGCGTGTTTGGGGCATATTGATGGGGCGTATTATCTGTCGCTTGCAACCTTGCAGAAATATCGGTTGACCGATTATATCAAACGAAAAATAAAACAAACTGCCGATTTAATGTAAAATGTAAGTATTCACTCTACTTTTACAATAATAACAATTCTTAAAGTACAATAATGAATCTGGCAAAAATAAAGATTTGGGTTTTAGTACCAATGTTGGATACCGTCGACCCGAATTTGGCTTATTATAGCGACTATGAACTCAGCTTCGCCGAATATGACAAGGCATTTAAAACACTCAATTTACCGTGGCAGTGGCAGCCTGTGAGAACACACGACTTTAAACAAATCATTGACTCTATAGCCAACGAGCAATCTGATTTCACGCCTGTTGTCTTCAATTTGTGTGATGGCGATGATGTGAACGGAATTCCTGGTATATCGGTGTTGTATTATTTGGAAGAAAAAAACCTGATTTACACGGGTTCGAATCCCTTCTTTTATGACATTACAACGTCCAAAATTGTCATGAAAAAGGCTTTTGACAAAGCGCATATCCCAACACCTGCTTGGGAAGTGCTTGAATTGGACGGCAGCAATATTTCTGGTATTTTTGAACGCTTGGGGAAACCTTTGATACTGAAACCTGCTATTTCGGCGGGCAGTTTGGGCATTACCATCAAATCGGTGGTCGAAACGGAGGGAGCATTGCAAGAACAATTGGATTTGATGAACCAAGGTTATCGCGGTTGGGAATTGACAAACGGCGGTTTGTTGGTTGAATCATTTGTCAATGGTTTTGAGTTCACGACGTTTATCATCGGAAATGCCAACGAGGAAAAGAATGCGTTGATTTATCTGCCGATTGAACGGGTTTTCAATAAAAAACTGCCCGAAAAAGAGCAGTTCTTGTCATTTGACCGTCTGTGGGAATTTTATGAAGAAGAAGAAGGTTTTGGAGAAAATGAATATTTGTGGGAATATGACCGCATCCCGAAAGAGTATGAAGCAGAAGTACGCCGCATCAGTTGGGATGCCTATCAATCCGTGAATGGCGACGGATATGGTCGCGTGGATTTAAGGATGGACAGAATGACAAAGCAATTGTATGTCTTAGAAGTTAATGCGCAGTGCGGCATTGCGGCAGACGAAAACCATTCGTCAATCGGCGCGATTTTGCGCTATGAGGAACAACCTTTTAGCAATATTGTAAAAGAGATTATTGATTACGCACTGAAAAAGAAAGCTCTAACAATGGTTAAACCGTTGAAGATATGTGTGCTGCAACCTGATTATTCAACATCTGCCATTGATTATCAGTTGTATGACCCGCCGCGCGATTTGTCGTCTTTGATGCCCGAAGCACATTTTGACCATGTTTTTTTGAATAAATTGACAACGTATCGGCAGCTTAAACTGTTGTCGAAAAAAGGCTATGATGTCTTTGTCAATCTCTGCGATGGTTATATCGAATGGGAAGTCCCGACGATTGAAAGTTTTCAGTTTTTGGAATTGTTTAACTTGCCTTTCACGGGTTCAACGTCCGTTTTTTATGATTTGCCTAAGGAAGTGATGAAATACGTCGCTTATACTGAGGGGGTACGCACGCCCAATTATGCGCTCATCGAGTCGTTAGAAGATATTGAAGAGACGTGCAAACGGTTGACTTTTCCGCTCTTTGTAAAGCCTGCTCATGCGGGCGACAGTTTGGGTATTGATGCCGCTTCGTTGGTGCGCAACAAAGAAGAATTGACAAGCAAAGTGGAGGCAACGATTGATGATTATACGGAATTGTTAGTCGAAGAATACATAGATGGTCGTGAATTTACGGTGCTGGTTGCGGCAAGTGCAGATGGCACGACGCGGACATTTGAACCCGTTGAGTTTATTTTTCCAGAGGGTTCTAAGTTCAAAACATACTTGATGAAAACGTCTGAATTGCATCCAAAAGCCAATGTGCCTGTGACTGACCCCGATTTGAATCAGCGATTGAGAGAAGCGGGGCAACGCATTTTCAAAGCCTCGAACAGTGCAGGATATGGACGTTTAGATTTCAGAATGAATGCTGCGGGTGAGTTATTTTTCTTGGAAATAAACTTCACCTGTTCTGTGTTTTACAGCGATGGCTACGAAGGGTCAGCTGATTATATTTTGCAACACGATGGCATTGGTCAAACAGGCTTTCTAAAACACATCATCGAAGAAGGCATTGAACGGCATAAACACAAACAAAAGAAATATGTCGTCAAAGGGAATGCAATCAATGGCTATGGTATATATGCAGTGAAAGATTTGCCCAAAGGCGATGTTATTTTCAAAGGCGAAGGCAAAACGCAACGTATCATCACCCAAAACTATGTCAAAAAGCATTGGTCAGCTGAAGAACAAGATACGTTTAGTCGATATGCTTACCCCCTCAGTAGCGAGGTCTTTATTTTGTGGAACGAAAAACCCGAAGACTGGGCACCACACAACCATTCTTGCGAACCAAATACTGGGTACGAAGGGCTTGATTGTGTTGCACTGCACGCCATAAAATCAGGAGAGGAATTAACTTTTGACTATGCTGACCTGTATAATGAAGTTATGAAACCATTCACTTGCCACTGTGGTGCACCAACATGTCGGGGCGAAATACACGGTACATTGAATAATTCAGTAGAAACAAGAGAAAAGTTATTTCCTCATTAATTCACCATTTATCATTCATCATCCATCATTCATCATTCATCATTAAATAAGATTTGTCACGTTTCGCCACCATAGGAAAAGTATTTTCAGAGCATCGTTACCAGTTGATGTTGACCTACACATTGTCTGGGTTAGAGTTGTTGGGCACGTTGTTGCGCCCCTATTTTTTGGGCGAAGCTGTCAATGATTTGCTCAAAGGCAGTTATCATGGCTTAATCATTTTGTCCATACAACATTTGATTTGGTTGTTGATTGGCACTTTTCGACACATGTACGATACACGAACTTATACGGGTATTTATGTGCATTTGGTCACGCGGATGCTGTCTCGAAAAGTGGTTCAATCCGATGTATCCAAATTGAGCGCCCACTCTACTTTAGCCCGCGAGTTTGTTGACTTTTTGGAATATGACCTTTATTATGTCCTTGCCGCCATTGTTGATATATTTGGGGCATTGATACTGTTGTTGTTTTATGACAAAACGGTTGTGCTCATCTGTCTGGCGGTTTTAGTGCCTGTGATGATAATGAGTTTTATCTTTGGTAAAAAAATGGAATCGCTCAATCTGGGCAAAAATGATGAATTAGAAAAACAAGTCGGCATCATCGGTTCAAACGAGCCTTCGGAAATAACGGAACATTACCGCAACCTCCGCCGTTGGCAAGTCAAAATATCAGACCAAGAAGCCTGGAACTTCGGCGCGATGGAAATATTGGTTTTAATAGTCATTGCTTTCTCTCTAATTGTAACGACTAAGCCTACAGCAACCGCCATGTTAGCGGGCGATATTTTGGGGATTTATAACTATATTTTGAAATTTACAACCGGTTTGGATACCATTCCTTACACGATACAACGATTAAGTTCGCTGAAAGACATTACACGGCGGATTGCTTTGGAAGAGAAAGAGGATGAGGAAGATGATGATGAGTAATAAACATGAGTTATCCCAAATTTTATAACTGAGAACATTCAAAAGCTACTCACTCTTTGCCCAGCTCGCCCCCTGTCTCTCCCAAACCAACCCACAAATCTACCCCTGAAAAACAGGGTTGCTCGTTCGCAGTCCACCGCTGGCAGTGCATATCATTCAAAAAAACTCACGATTTTCAATCAAAGAACGGGATGGCTCGTCAATGGGTGTGTCACCCTTTATGGTGTATCAAGTAAGTCTTTGACTTTAAAGTTCTAACTATTTGATAATCAAATAATTAGAAAGGCAATAGGTTC
>JANLRG010000341.1:0-2782 GCA_031361545.1 Bacteroidota bacterium | reverse complement strand
CCAATGGCGATACCTGTAAAGTAAAACTTTGTAAGCTTATTTCAACGCATCCTTGCCCTAATTTAGTGAAAAATGGTGATTTCTCATTGGGAAATGATGGGTCGTTTACAACAGGTTTAAATACCACACCTCAATGTAATTCATGTGTAACAAATGCCTATTGTATTGGCAATACGTTTAATAGCAAATGTAATTTATGGCCTGCTACTTTTGACCATACTTACATGAATGCTTCCGGCAGTTTTATGAGCATTGATGGCAATACAACAGGTGGCGCTACTGATGCATGGAGAACAACTGTACCTATAGTCGTAACACCCAATACGACTTATAAATTTACTTTTTGGGAAAAGGCTGCGTTTACACAAATTCCTTTCAATATCCAAATGGAGATTAGAGATGGCTCAACAGGTTTACTTATACCAGGAGTATTAAAATTAGTGGCTGTGAATCAAATTCCAACGTGGACTAAACATACTTTAATTTGGAATAGTGGTTCAACCGCAAGTGTCATTTTAGCAATAAAACAATTATCAGGAACTGAACAAAGAGATTTCGGTTTAGACGACATCAGTTTCACTTGCCTTGATTGCTGCGATTTCAAAGATGATGTGACTGATTTCGGCATACAAAGTACTGGCATATCTGGCAATACCTACCAATTTTGCGTTACTCCCAACCTTGGTCCTAACGATTTAGTCCAATGGGATGTAGATTGCGATGGCGTTGTAAATTCAACAACAAGTACTCGTTGTACCACATTCACTGTTACCCCTGCAAATACTCGAATTTGTGCTACAGTTTTGCACGTTATCAAGCCCGGCGATACTTGTCGAGCTAAAGTGAATGACTGTCTGCCGAATGTACAACCAATGAAACCATGTAGTTGTGATACGGCTATTTTTAATAATAATGTCATGGCTGGTTTTACTTGGG
Source organism: Bacteroidota bacterium (assembly GCA_031361545.1). Lineage (GTDB taxonomy): Bacteria > Bacteroidota > Bacteroidia > AKYH767-A > 2013-40CM-41-45 > JADKIH01. Next base: position 1,846 of record JANLRG010000341.1, on the reverse strand, counting down.
TTAAAAACTCTCCTTACTCGATAACCTTTACGCCTATTAGTTTACTGAATAATTGTGATTCTATTAGATGGACTTTTGGTAATGCAGGAGCGATAGCTTCATCAGTCGGTAGTGCCAGTGTGACTTATACCTACCCCTCAGTACCGGGTACTTATCAAGTTTGTATGATAGTCACGCGTACAGAACCGAGCGGTAAAGTTTGTAAAAAAGAATTTTGCTTGACTATAAAATTAGATGGTATGACGCCAACAGCAGAAATTGCTTTGCCGAATCTAACTTTCAAGCCGAATCCGACAACCAATTCAGTCATTATTACAATTCCATCCACACTCAATAGCAAAGAGAATGTATTGAGACTCAGTACCATTGAAGGTAGGATTGTGAAAACTATTTCAGTTGAATCTACAGAGACTGTCATGGATTTAGAGATATTGCCCGCAGGATTATATTTCTTATCTCTCATCGATAATCAAGGCAATATGCTAACTCGACCTGCTAAATTAGTCAAACAATAGTGTAACAGTTGAAACCACATACAGATTATTCAACAGCCGGGCAGTTTTGAGAAAGTATTAATTTCAGAGCGGCTCGGCTTATTTGAAGGGGATGACCCCTTCAGTATTTTACCCCTTTTTAAAGCATATTTTAAATAAAATTAACAAATGAATCCCCTTTTCAATAAAATCAAATCCGTATTTCATCATTCCAATCAATCTAAAACGATGGTAAAAAAATCAGTAGTTCTACAATTGATAAGTACAAGTCAAACAGAGAATGCCCTTTTGTCACTTCAAAAAGCAGGCTATCCTAAAGCAGCACAGTGGCATGAGAAATATAAAGCTAATACAAGACTTATAAATCTGGGTATGCTGTCTTTCAATGATTGGTATGCCTTCCAAAAACAAATTAATGAAGACATATTGACTTGGGCTTATTTAGATGAACCAATGTCTCAAAGAGTACTGACAGATACTGAAAAGCGGCACATTAAGGAGTTATTAAACTCTAATCAAATAGATGAAGCATTGCAGTTATGTAAGGGTTTGGGCGATAAATCGGCTATTCTATTAGGTTTTTATAGCCAAATTGTAAAAGAATCGAAAGCTGGATTGTTAACTCATTCCGAAGAAAAAGGACACTTAAAGGAAATTAATAAAGGTATTGAGGCATTAATTGCTTGAAAAATAGCGGCAAGTACCCCCTCAGTATTTCACCCTCTTTTACATCATCATTAAAATTTATCTTTCAATAAAAGAAAACGACACATGAAATCTAATCATAGAACCCATTTGCTCTTTATCGAGCCTGCAAATCCACCGACTACGCTACCAGTAGAGGACGAATTGACCGAAAAAGTAGATTTTATCTTTTCACAACTTGTAGTCGGTGAAGGAATGTATAGAGGTTGGCATACCACACCTTTTGGAGTAATGTCAGATTACTATGATTATGTTCATCCTATTTTTCCATTGGTTTCCAATAGTCTTGCGCCTTATTATATTCGGCATCATCGAGCAGATATATCACCTAAGCAATTGGCATGGATTGAGGAATTGTATAGAATTACTAAAGAACCAGCTAACTATTATCAGTTTGAGGAGAAACCAGTCTATTATTTCAAATTATATGAAAAATCAGAAAATGGCTACGGTGATGTATGTACGCATGTAGTAAAAGCGATTGCTACTGAGAGAGGTGTCCAAAATATATTGATGAATACTTTTTTTAGAACTTTGACTCAACAAGTGTTTGAAGTAGAAATTAAGAACCCTCATACTGCATTTACCATTGAAATTGATGGATGTATATCGGTAGAAGCTTATGATGTACTAAAAGATGATTTAAG
>JANLRG010000330.1:0-1536 GCA_031361545.1 Bacteroidota bacterium | reverse complement strand
CAATTATAAAAACATTTTCAAACACATTGCCAACAAAGGTTTCAAAGGTGTTCTGGGTATGGAACATGGGAATTCTGTCAAGGGGAAAGAAGGGGAAATGAAAGTGATAGAGGCATATAGAGCATCTGATATTTAATGAGTAATGAGTAATAGGTAATGGATAATAGACATCAATATAACGGGAATACTGAGGGGGTCTCATAAGTTATTGATTATTAGGTTATTATGCACATAATAACCTAATAATCAATAACTTATGAGGCCCTCTCTTTTAAATATCCTTTTTATTGAAAACACGCACCGCTATACTGAGGGGTATCACAATCCACAAAACCATCACGATTGAAGAAATCAAAATGCCCCAAGTGGTGCCGAAAAAATCTTTGAAAATGGCGCCTGTGTAACCCATCAAGGCAGACGTATCCAATTTTAAGAGCATTAAAACGCGCCCTAAATCTACTGGATTGAGCAAAGTCAAACCCAATGTCGCTTTTTCAAGTGGATAATCGCTGAAAGCAAACAAGATGACTAAGACCAAACCATCATAAATCAAAGAAAAATAAAACCACAATAATAAAGCTACGCCGATACCTTTTGCCTTGTCTCTTGTGACAACGGCTGCGAAAAAAGCAAATGAAACAAAAATTAAGGTCAATAATAAACCAACCAAAATCAACAAAATCCCTTTGTCGCTCAATTCAAAAAGTAGCGTTGGAATGCCGACACCGACTAAAAATGCGACTGATAGAGATGATGCAACACCTGTAAACTCACCCAACAAGATGGTCTTTCGTTTCAAAGGCTGCGCCGAGAGTAATTCGATAAATTCATAAGAATTATAGAAATGAATCGTCGAAAACACAATGCTCACCAATGGCACAACGATGAGTATGATATTCAAAAGGCTTAAAACACCCTTGCCGCCATCGCCTTGCAAATTGAAAAATGCGAACGATACAAGCAGTAAAAAGGCAGTATAAGCTATCACAATGCGGTTGCGTATGATGTCGTAGAGGGAATATTTAGCGATTTTTAACATTATGGAAATTTTTTTTTAAAAGATGCCCGCTCATCACTTTGGCTAAGGCTTTACCCAGTTGCAATTCGCCTGTTTCTTCTTTCAAAGAACCAATGGGTTTGAAGAAAATCAACTTGCCTTCTACCAAATACATCACATCAGTAGTCACTTCATCGAGGTCACTCATGATGTGCGAAGTGATGATGAATAGGCGGTTTTTATCGCGCTCTTTGAGTATTTTACTTTTCAAAATTTCTGCTGAAAGCGGGTCAAGTCCAGCAGTGGGTTCATCAAGTATCATGACTAAAGGGTTGAATAAAAAAGCTAAGGCAGCACTCACTTTTTGACGCATACCGCCTGACAACGAGCGCATATTTTTATTGAAAAATGCTTTGAGTTTGAACTCTTCAATCAACTCTTCATCCAGATTGGGCATCAAGTTTTTACCGTCCAAGCGAATGTCTTTCATCATTTCAAACAGTTGCCCTACTTGCATATTGTCGGGATAGCGACCAATT
>JANLRG010000306.1:0-2483 GCA_031361545.1 Bacteroidota bacterium | reverse complement strand
GGCGAACGGTGCATATCTGAGCGGCGGCACCATAATTAAACGCTAAAAAAATAAGGCAGATGATTATTTTTTTCATTTTAATAGATGCTGTTTTAATAAATTAATTAACAACGACAAATTTCCCCATAAACGATTCATTATCAGTTCTTACTTGTAAAATATACGTGCCTTCCCTTAGGTTTTCCGCATTGATTGTATTGATAGTATCATCTTTCTTAAATAGCGTATAAATCAGTTTACCCTCAATTGAATAAATGCTAATATCTAAATTTTTTCCTTTAAATCTATCAGATTGAAAAGAAATCAAGCCGTTTGAGGGGTTTGGAAACACCCAAATTGCCTCTGATACTGAGGGGGTAAATATACGATTCACTTTTTGATTCGCCGATTCAACTGTATTGGTTATAATCGCAGGATTGTAGTCAAAATAGATATAAGCGGTGTTTTTAATCACTTCGTTTGTACTTAAAACCCGTTTGGGTTTTATCGCAAATTTGATAAACCCATGACTTTCCTTTTCGCTTGTCGTACTATCGGGTAAATAAATAGGATTAAAATCAAACAATAAAACATTTTTATTTTTGACAGTCAATGTATAGTTATGACTACTTGCCAGCACGCGCAAGCTTGTTATATCCAATTTATCGCTCAATGTATCCACAACGCGGACAAAATTCGCTTGATAATTGCCCGTATTTTGGAAACGAATGGTGTAAATCATCTCCGCATTTGGGTCAATTACTGAGGGGGGTATTTTATTGTTTTGAAAAGTGACTTGCTTATCATTTGGGTCGTAAGAGCCGACGACTGTTTGAACTAACGAATCAATATTGTTCGACTTTAAAGTGTCATCTAAAATAGGCTCAATGGTGGCGACATTGGTAATTTGAGTCCGCAGTGGCACATTGGCAGCGGTGAGTAAAGTGAAACGAATATCCCGACTTTCACCGACTTTCAAATTTTGAAAATTCCAAGACAGAATTCGGTTTATATTAGTGGTAGGTGCAGGCTCGGCTGTATTGAAAGCCTGTTGTGGTGTATATTGAAAAGTGATTTTACCATTCTGTGCCACCGTTCCATTGTTTTTGTAAGTCAATTCATACCAATTACCAAAACCAGGGCGCGGCGGTATAAGGGCTGTTGCATTGACCGATAATTCTTTGACATTGGCAGGCAGATAAACACCTAAATTTTTAAAGACATCTGTTGGGGTAACAAGTGCGTAAGGCGGTGTATATGCGGCATACGGATAATCTACAATCGCCCGTACCGTATCTGTTTCTTTTAAATCAACGACAAAAGTGTAGTTGCCAAGACTATCTGTCGTGGTAAAAGCCCCTGTTTTAGCTAAATAGACTTGCACATTGGGTAAGCCATTTTCATTAATATTCTTAACGCCATTCCTATTTTTATCTTCAAAAACTATCCCCGATACCACTTTTAACCGAAGGCTATTGATGTTTGTTCGCCACAAGCCATATTTGGATTTGGCATAAACAAAACTGTCAATCCGATAAAAATTGCCTATAAAAGGTGTACAATTAAGCTGAATACCATCACTAAACAAAAACCATGAATTGCCATCATCTGCCGACAAATAAACGCCGCCTGTCTGAGTATTTAATTTGCCGCAATGCTTTAGCAACTCTGAACTTGCCAAAAGCATATTATCCGTTCTAAAAAGGGAATTTGTTAAATTAGTCGGTAACGGATAGGCTTGCCAAGTGCGCCCATTATCATTCGTAAAACAGACCTTGTGATAACCGTTGAGAATGCTGAAGTATATTTTATTATTGTCAACTATGAGCGTCTTAGCCGTAGTCATCTCTTCCCATAAAATAGGCTCAAGTATTGTTCCATCCAGTTTCATCCGTTTTATGCCCTGTCCCAATGCAGGATTTTCCCTTATAAAATAAATAACGCCATAGTGATAATAGAAAATATTAGCACTTATAGGTAAAGGTCTTGACCACACTTGATAGGGCGGTCTGGCGGAATACACTATTTCTGACTCCTCCGTTAATAGGAAAATAGTGTCTCCAACGATTTGATACTTTCGATAATTTGGCAAAGGAGAAGCGTTCCAAGTGCGCCCCGTATCTGTTGTCATCAAACCATCACTTGTATAAACGATACCATTTTTCGCTAAAAGGTTGGTATAGTTCAAAGTATCTGGTAAAGGTGCAAGCTGCCACGTTTTGCCATAATTACGGGAAATTAAACGCTGATTGACTTCACTTACCGCCCAAAGCAAGGAGTCTTTAACTTTAACAAGCGATGTAAAATCTGATAGGATATAGTTTGGATAAGTCCAAGCGGTGTCATTTATTTTTTTTGACAGAATTCTTCCGTACTCTAACGGAACAAGCATTAAGGAGTCGGCAAACACCAATCTCGGTCTGAAAACGACGATATTTGTGTTCAAAATAGGTTGCCATGTTCTGCCAAAATCATCACTGACCAAGATTTGTTCATCACCAATG
>JANLRG010000266.1:0-4604 GCA_031361545.1 Bacteroidota bacterium | reverse complement strand
GTTAAATTGCCCATTTCCACATGATCGCAAGCACCTTTAATAGCGCCACATTTGGTATGTCCTAAAACAACAATGATTTTTGCTCCTGCCACTTTACAGCCAAATTCCATACTGCCCAAAATATCTTCATTGATAATATTTCCAGCAATACGAACACTAAAAATATCGCCTAAGCCTTGATCAAAAATGAGTTCGGCAGAAGTGCGGCTGTCAATACAACTCAAAATAACGCCAAAAGGGTGTTGCCCGTCCGATGTTTCATTTGCCTGTTGTAAAAGATTACGGTTGATTTTAAGGTTGTTGACAAACCGTTCGTTGCCTTTTTTTAATAATTCCAAAGCTATTGTTGGTGTAATGGCGGCTTGCATTTCTTTTGTTAATGATTTCATTTTACTTTTATTGATTGTTGAAAGGAATATTGTTGAATAATACTATTTGAAATTGATTTCTATTTGTGGTTTCTAAAGTTTGAGCCATAAAACCTGCTTCAACTCTAAAATTTGGATTGATAACATAACCTAATGCCCCATAAAGCCTATTGCGGTCAAAAATTGACTTATCAGCATTGATGAAAATTTCATTGTAAACAGACATATATAGCGTGTTTTTTGACATCGCTTTATTCGTAATGGGCACATTAATACCTAAAAAATAACGAAAACGCATTTGAAAATCATTAGGTAAAAAACGTTCTTCTATTCTATATCGGTGTTGGGTAAAAACCCGATTAAAATTTTGTCGCGTAATAAACTGCTGAAAAAGACGATGTTCATTGATACTTACTTTCTCTTGTGAATTGGTCACATATCTTTGGGTATTTATAAAACCATATCCTAACAAAAGATTATTGTTATTTTCGGAAAGATTATAACCTATTCCCGTTCTTAAAAGCAATTGATTTAAATCACCAATAAAATTGTAATTGCGGTACTGCACCTCATTGTGCCAATTCCATTTGTTATTAATTTTTTGATTGCCCAAATAGACAAACCAGTTACCTACTTCCGATTTTTGAGCAAAAGAAACAACTGATATTGTCATCAAAAGGACTACTAAAATTCTTTTTTTCATGGACTATGGTTTTGACAATGTGTTAGTTTTTACTTGAATAAGATTGACAATAAATGAAAATGCCATTGAAAAATAGATATAACCTTTCGGTATGTCAAAATGCAAACCTTCTCCTAATAGCGCAATGCCTATCATGATTAAAAATGACAGTGCTAAAATTTTAAAAGAAGGATGCCTATTTATAAAATCACTAATGGGTTTTGAAGCCAAAAGCATAATCCCAACACTGACAATGACGGCTACGTACATAATCCACAACTCTTTTACCATACCTACGGCTGTAATTATAGAGTCTATTGAAAAAACCAAGTCCAAAAGTATTATTTCTATGAGTAAGGTTTTAAAACTTACCGACCTGCTTTTGTGTGGTTCTCCATTGTTATTGGCAGATTCTGTTTTTAAATAAATCTCTTTGGTACTTTTCCAAATTAAAAATAGACCCCCTAAAATCAAGATAATGCCTTTGCCCGAAATATCTGTATGAAAAACCGTGAATAGGGTATTATCTAACTTCAAAATCCAAGAAATAACTGCCAATAAACCCAACCTAAAAGCCACTGCCAAGCCAAGCCCCCAATAACGCAACTGGTTTCTTTGCTCTTTGGGCAGCTTATCGGTTAAAATGGAAATGAAAATAATATTGTCAATGCCCAGAATTAACTCTAAAACGATAAGCGTAATAAGTGAAACAATAATTTGATAGTCCATAATTAGTATTATTGGGCTTCTTTAATTTTTCATTTTTAAAAGTAAATCTTCAAAATGCGTTTAGCAGATACCCCCTCAGTATTTACAGTAAAAATCAATACTGAAAATTGATACCTTATTTATTTAAAAAGTGGTTGTACTGTAGGCAACTGTTCTACAAAATTGATTTTCTCAACGGTAATATTTTTAGTCTTTGCATTGATTTCATAGTCTTTTATAAGTTCTATGACATCATAAGCAATAGATTTTGAATTGGTAAAGTCAATAATCACTTTTGAATTTTCGGGAATCTCCTCCAATTCTCTTACGACACTTGCCTTATTAAAAAATGAAACTTCCTCTGCTAAGACGAGGTGATAAACCTGTATCCCGTTTTCTGTAGTAATCGTTTCTTTCATGTGATGCGAATTGCGGTAGCTATGCAGCAAGGCATAAAAGCCACCGACTATCATTCCTGCTGTAATACCTCTCAGTAAATCGGTTGTTAAAATGGCTACAACGGTCACTGTAAAAGGGACGAATTGCTCCCAGCCCAATTTATACATCTGCTGAAAAAGCGCAGGTTTAGCTAATTTGTAGCCCACCATTAATAGTATAGCTGCTAAACTTGCCAACGGTATCATATTCAAAACACTTGCGATGGTCAAGGCACTTATCAATAAAAAAACACCGTGCAGAATGGCAGACATTTTAGTTTTGCCACCAAAGGAAATATTTGCAGTACTGCGAACAATGACCTGCGTAACGGGCAAACCTCCGATTAACCCTGAAATGACATTGCCTAAGCCTTGTGCTTTTAGCTCTCTATTGGTCGGTGTAATTCTTTTATCGGGGTCCATTTTGTCGGTCGCTTCCACACAAAGAAGCGTTTCCAAACTGGCAACGATGGCTAAAACTATCGCTATTTTCCAAACTTCAATATTTGTTACTGCCGAAAAATCGGGGAAAGTAAACTGGCTGAAAAAACCCGCTAAATTTTCAGGTACAGGAATTCTTACCACTTGGTCAGCGGCTAAACTAAAATTGAGTATGCCGTTTTGGTAAAAGTAATTCATAGCAATGCCGAGCACCACAACGACAAGAGGTCCGTTTATCATCGCAAATATTTTATGCCTTTTTGTCAGCACACTATCCCATAATATCAGTATAGCCAATGAAATAGCGGCAATAAGCAATGCCCCTGGTGTGACAAAGTCAAGTGCTTTAGCTATTTCAGAGAAAGTATTTTGTCCATCCGCTTGCAAAAAACTATCATCTCCTTCAACATTTTTATCCCAGCCCAATGCGTGCGGGATTTGTTTTAAAATAATTAAAAGACCAATCCCTGTGAGCATGCCTTTAATGACTGATGAAGGAAAAAAGTAGGCAATGAAACCCGCTTTTGCATACCCTAATGCCAGTTGAATAATGCCAGCTAACACAACAGCCGTTAAAAATGCCGTCCAAGAACCACCCAATGAAGCGATTGACGTTAATACAATAACCGCCAAGCCTGCGGCGGGTCCACTTACACCCAAAGGAGAACCACTCGCTACCCCAACAACAATGCCCCCAACAATGCCTGCAATAATACCTGCGAATAAGGGTGCGCCCGATGCCAAAGCAATGCCTAAACAAAGTGGTACAGCTACAAAAAATACGACAATGCTCGCTGGCAAATCGCTTTTAATTTCTTTAAACATATTTTTTAGTTCCATTTTAAATTTAGTTTTAATTTTTTGACATTGCAAAGATAGTGATTATTTTTAAAATAGTAGTAATACTATTATAAATAATTGTAAAGATTTTGTAAAAAATAGTAAAATATTTAAAAGGTATCTCTAAGATATAAAAATAATAGTGATACTTTTGTGTCGAAGTTTCAATAACGGCTGTCAGACAGTCCTAACATCAATTAAAAAAAAGAAAATGAAGTTGCAGATACAAATAAAGATGAATGAGGATTTATACCTCCGCAACCCCGAACAAACGGAATTGGGCAAGAACATTATTAAACATGGGATTCAATTGATACACAAAATGGGGTTTGAATCATTTACTTTCAAGAAGTTGGCAGAAGATATTGGCACAACGGAAGCGGGGGTTTACCGATATTTTGAAAACAAACACCGCTTGCTGCTTTATTTCGTTACTTGGTATTGGAGCTATTTGGAATATAATGTTGTTTTTAATATCAATAATATGACTAACCCCGAAGAAAAAATTCGGCGCGTCTTGGATTTGCTGACCCATGAGTTAGATGACTCACTTGGTACAGTCGATTTTGATAAAAAAGCTCTATACAATATCGTTATCAACGAAAGCAACAAAGTCTATCTCTCAAAAGACGTAGATGAAAATAATTCAGCTCATTTATTTAAACCTTATAAAGACTTGTGCGCCCGAATAGCCGATCTGTTTTCGGCATACAATCCCAACTATCCTTATGCCCGTTCATTAGCAAGTACAGTAATCGAAGCCGCACATTTTCAGTATTTCTTTGCTCAACATCTGCCGCGTTTGACAAATGTGAAAAGTAAAGATGATACTTCTACTATCATTGAATTTTTGGAACAAATGGTATTTGCTGCCTTGTCACCAGATGGTAAGTGAATGATAACAAACTCATCTACACATTATAATATGATGCATTTACAGAAAATCACTCTTTTCAGTTTATTGCTTATTAGCTTAGGTGCATGTCGTGCGCCTCGCTTAACTCAAGCGACTAACGCCGCCATTACTTATCATGGTCGCACCTTAACAAATGCCGCTAATGAAGTAGATTTAATCAGCGCAGCTTCCTATGCCGAAATGCAATTTTTAGGCAAATCCTGCACTTTTTC
>JANLRG010000244.1:0-7047 GCA_031361545.1 Bacteroidota bacterium | reverse complement strand
ATTTAAAAAGCTCGTGATCGAATAAAGATAATCGAAAAAAATTGTTGCGGCGAATGAACTTATGGTTTGTTCGCCGTTTTTTATATTCTCTTTCAAGCTCTATCCGGTAAGTTGTTCTGTTTATAGTTGTTTATGTTTGTTTAGTCCGTTATAATCAATTAGCTGAATGTAAATATCTTTGTTATTTCTTTTCATGCTTCTTAATGAGGGAAGGAATAAACTTAGTGCGTGTATAATAGATCAGAATTTTCTTAACAAGAACAAAAAGAAAATGACCAATAAAATTGCATTAATGGCTACAAGAATTGCCGCTGAATTACTCAACTCTCCAACTTCAACTCATACTCCAACTCACTCTCCTACTCAAACCCCAAACTAAATTTATATCCTCTATTTTTAAAAACAATTACCGTACTTAGCGCGCTGATTCGACATTGGGGGTTGTCTTCGTAACGAATCATTTTTACAACTTCAACTCAAAAAAAACATGTACGCTACTATTAACGACTTTTTAACTGACTGGAATTATGAAAGTCAATCTACATTAGACCTCTTCAAAAACTTAACGGACGATTCTCTCAACAAAGTAATTCATGAAGATGTTCGTACGCTTGGCTTTTTATCTTGGCACATCGTACACACGCTGCAAGAAATGCCTGCTAAAATGGGTCTGTCTATCGATATCAAACAACAAACGGATTATACAAATGAAACGGTCGCTGAAATAATTGAGACGTATGAAGGTGGCGCGAAACTTTTAGCAGATGCTATTCAAAAAAACTGGTCGGATGCCGACCTCTTAAAAGAAGATAATATGTATGGTGAGTTGTGGAAACGCTCTGTCACTCTTTCTATCCTCATCAAACATCAAGCGCACCATCGCGCTGAAATGGTTGTCCTAATGAGAATGCTTGGTCTCCCTGTCATAGGTGCGTACGGCCCCACTCGTGAAGACTGGGCCAAGTATGGTTTGTCAACGATGAAATAAGTTTATAGCTCTATGACCATTCAATCACGGAATGCATTGCCATTTATTTTTATCACAATGCTCATCGATGTCATCGGACTAGGAATCATTATTCCTGTGCTGCCGAAATTGATTCAGCAAATGACGGGCGAAAATTTAAGTGTCGCCGCTCGCTATGCAGGTTGGCTTACGTTCGCTTATGCCTCTATGCAATTTTTATTTTCTCCCATCATCGGAGGTCTTAGCGATCGTTATGGTCGCCGTCCCGTTCTATTAATCTCTCTCTTCGGATTCGGTATCGATTATTTACTGATGGGTTTCGCTCCTACTATCGTCTGGCTTTTCATCGGCCGATTAATCTCCGGTATCTCTGGCGCAAGTTTTACAACGGCCACTGCTTACATTGCCGACATTAGTCCGCCTGAAAAACGTGCACAAAATTTTGGTCTCATCGGAGGAGCTTTTGGTTTGGGGTTTATCATCGGCCCTGTTCTCGGTGGACTACTCGGTCAGTATGGTGCGCGCATTCCTTTTTTCGCCGCTGCTGGTCTCGCATTAATCAATGCTACCTACGGATATTTTATTTTACCTGAATCACTTTCGAAAGAAAATCGTCGTGCCTTCGATTGGAAACGTGCCAATCCTATAGGATCTCTCAAACGCTTATCGAAATATCCGCTCATCTTAAGTCTAGTAGTCTCTCTCATTTTTATCTATCTAGCATCTCACGCCACACAAAGTACGTGGACGTTTTATACGATGGAGAAATTTGGATGGAATGAAAAAATGGTCGGCTACTCTCTTGGCTTCGTCGGCTTGATGATCGCCATTGTACAAGGCGGATTGATCAGGATTGTAATTCCGAAAATAGGAAAGAAGAAATCTATTTATGTTGGACTCACACTTTATGTAATCGGTTTTTTATGTTTCGCTTTTGCAACGAAAGGCTGGATGATGTTTGCATTCGTAGTACCATTTTCTCTCGGTGGAATTTGCGGACCTGCGTTACAAGGCGTGATGTCGGAACAAGTTCCGGCCAATGAACAAGGCGAATTACAAGGAGCATTAACAAGTCTAATCAGCATCACCAGCATCGTCGGCCCATTGATGATGACAAATTTGTTTTCTTATTTCACTTCTATTAATGCACCCATACAATTTCCTGGTGCCCCATTTTTAATGGGAGCAATACTTACGCTCTTCTCTGTCTTTTTTGCTGTGCGTACGATGGAGAAACACTTTTAAAAAGAATTGAGAATTGATGATGGGAAATTTGAGAATTGAGAATTGATGTTTGTGCATAGGATTGAGGAAAAATAAGGACAGAAAAAATACATATCTCAATTCTAAATTTATTATCAATCTTCAATTTTCCATTATCAATTTATTATCAATTCTCCATCTTCAATTATCAATTTATTATCAATTCTCCATCTTCAATTATCAATTATCAATTCTTTTAAATCAGTGTTTCATCTTATTGAGCGAGTTGATATCGACCGATCCAGTATTACGGAAAATCATAGTGAGGATTGCGAGGCCAACGGCCACTTCTGCGGCGGCGACAGCCATGATAAAGAAAACGAAAACCTGTCCTGAAGCATCGCCGAAATAGGTAGAGAAGGCAGCTAATAATAAATTGACTGCATTCAACATTAATTCTATGCACATAAAAATGATAATAGCATTCCGTCTAAATAATACTCCAAGTACGCCAATACAAAAAAGTAAAGTACTTAAGAGAATGTAATGATTGAGTGGAATATTTTGGAAAATTGAATTCATAGGATGATTAATTAATTAATTTCTTTTTTACCTAACATAATTGCACCGACCATTGCGACAAGTAATAAAATCGACGACACTTCAAATGGAAGTGCGAAATCTCTGAATAACACGACTCCCAAATTTTTTATTAGGCCAACATTTGCATTTGATCCTGCTGAGACTGTCGTTGCTGATTGTCTGAGTGCTCCAACCATCACCACCATCAATACTCCACCTGAAATTGTTGCTGCTACTTTAATCCATTTATTTTTGTGTGGCTCCACATCTGCATTGAGATTTAACATCATGATGACGTATAAGAAAAGTACCATGATGGCTCCAGCATATACGATGATGTGAACAGCTGCAAGAAACTGAGCGTTCATCAAAACATAGTGGCCAGCAATTGCAAAAAAGCAAATGATCAAATACAGTACACTATGAACAGGATTTTTAGAAATCACTACCATTAGCGCACTGAGAATTGCCAGAAATGCTAGAAAATAAAATACTGAAAGAATCATTTTAGTATTGTTGTAATGTAAATATAATTTTAGTTCAATTTTTCTAAGATGCGAAAGAGTCAATTAAATTTTATTATGCTGAAGACTCTTATCTTGTTTAAACAATTTGACTTCATCAGTCTGGCGAACAGTAACATCTATTCTATTGTCAACCTCTTCTACTAATTTATCTTTACCATAAATAAAATCGTTGCGTTCAAAAGAAGTTGGAACTAATCTGTCTGTTAAAAATATTGCTTCTTTCGGACAAGCCTCTTCGCATAATCCGCAGAAGATGCAGCGTAACATATTGATCTCATACGTTGAAGCATATTTCTCTTCTCGATATAATTTCTCTTCACCTTTCTTCCTTTCATCGGCTATCATCGTAATTGCTTCTGCCGGACAAGCAAGAGCGCAGAGTCCGCAAGCAGTACAACGTTCGGCTCCATTCTCGTCGCGCTTTAACACATGCTGCCCACGATACACCGGAGCAAATTCACGGGTAACTTCAGGATATGCAATCGTTACCTTCTTCTTAAAAAGATGCTTGAACGTAATCCGCATTCCATTTAAGATGGCCGGAAAATAAATCCTCTCCATGAAAGTCATTTCCTTCTTGACAACTACTTTACTTCTATTTGATAGTGACTTCATTTTGATTTCTCATTGTGATTTAACGACACGGGTATAAATTGAGAATTGAGAATTGAGAATAAATTGAGAATTGATAATTAAAGATTGAGTTTAAATTGAGAATTGATAATTCCCGATCAATATTTCATTCTTTATTTTTTCTTCTTTTCATCTCCATCACTTTCCAATGCCACCCTACTATTTTTCTTTCCCTTTATTAATTATTATTTATTCCTTATTCATTATTTATTATTCATTATTCATTAATTTTTCCTACCATAATCCTCAATCTTCAATTTTCCATTCTCAATCTTTCTGTCCTCAATCTTCAATTTTTCATTCTCAATCTTTTATATTTTCCCCATCAACCACATCACAATTCCTGTGAGAAAAATATTTGCTATTGAGAGAGGGATTAATATTTTCCATCCTAAATTCATTAGCTGATCGTAACGAAACCGCGGCAATGTCCAACGAACCCACATGAAAAAGAAAATAAAGAAAATAATTTTCCCGAATAAGAATAATGTTCCAATCATACTCAACACATTTGGATTTGTAATAAAATGTCCAATGAATGGCATATTATATCCGCCGAAATAAAGTGTGCTGATCACTGCTGAAGAAATGAACATATTAATGTATTCAGCAAAGAGATAGAATCCTAATTTCATAGAACTATATTCAGTGTGATATCCGCCAACTAATTCTGTTTCGCATTCAGGCAAATCGAATGGTGCACGATTGGTTTCTGCGAATGCACAAATCAGAAAAATTAAAAATCCTAAAGGCTGATAGAGTACATTCCAATGTCCACCAGATTGTTGTTCTGCGATTTCGCGGACACTTAGAGTACCGGTCATCATCACCAAAGCGATGATCGAAAGTCCCATTGCAATTTCGTAACTGATCATTTGTGAAGAGGCACGAAGTGCTCCTAACAAAGAAAATTTATTGTTCGATGCCCATCCGCCAATCATAATTCCATACACACCGATAGAAACGACTCCGAAAATATAGAGAATACCGATGTTTAAATCTGTTGCTTGAATGGGATAAAATCCGCCGTCAATAGTTAAGCCTTTTCCCCACGGAATTACTGCACTTGTCATACAAGCTGTCATCATCGATAAACTTGGTCCGAGAATGAAAAGAAATTTATTCGACACATCGGGAATAATTTCTTCTTTCATAAACATCTTCACACCATCGGCTAACGGTTGTAATAAACCAAAAGGCCCAGCACGATTGGGACCTAAGCGATCTTGCATGAAGGCCGCAACTTTTCTTTCGGCATAGGTCGAATACATTGCAATGAGCAATGAGATGAGAAAAATTGAAACAATGATAATGACCTTTACGATCAGATAAGTAGAAAACATTTTTTATCTTTCCTTTTGTCGGTAATTAATTTCCAATTTGTTTATTCTGCACTACGTAAACACTATTCATCAACTCTTTGTGTCCTGCTGGTTCTGGTAATGTATAATGATTTTGAGAAATGACTGAGTGGCGATCCAATGATGTTGGTCCATCGATTATCCAGTCTGAATTTTCTTTTTTCTCGAAGCGACAATCATTACAAATCCAATCGATCACTTCAGAATATTTATCTTTTCTTGCAGTGACACGATACACCTGTTCGCCTTTTTTCCACAATGTTACTTTTCCTGCGCACTTTGGACAATCACGATGTGCATCGACAGGATTCGTAAACCACACACGACTTTTGAAGCGGAAGGTTCTATCAGTTAAAGCACCAACAGGACAAACATCAATCATGTTACCAGAAAAATCGTTGTCAACAGCTTGTTGAATGTACGTACTAATTTCAGAAACATCGCCGCGATTCATTACGCCATGTACTCTTTTGTCGGTAAGTTGCTCAGCAACTTTTACACAACGGTAACATAGAATGCAACGCGTCATGTGTAATTTGATCTTACTACCAATGTCAATTTTTTCAAACGTGCGACGAGAAAACTCGTAGCGTGTTTTTGCCAATCCGTGTTCGTATGCTAAATCTTGCAACGAACATTCTCCAGCCTGATCACAAATTGGACAATCGAGCGGGTGGTTGAGTAATAAAAATTCTACTACACCGGCGCGAGCTTCCAATAGATCAGGAGCGGTAATATTCTGCACTTCCATTCCATCCATCACTGTCGTTCTGCATGAAGCGACAGGCTTGGGCATTGGACGCGGATCTTTCTCTGATCCTTTAGAAACTTTTACGATACACGTGCGGCAATATCCACCGCTTGTTTTCAGTGATGAATAATAACACATCGCTGGCGGAACAATTTCTCCACCAATCATCCGTGCTGCATTCAGAATTGTCGTTCCGTCTGGCACTTCGATGCTTTTTCCGTCTATGGTTACTTTAGGCATTTTAAATTAGATCAAAGGTCAGAAGTCAAAGGTAAAAGTTAGAGGTCAACGCGAGTAGACATCAATCGCTTGCTTTGTGCTTCTTTGATTATTTTGTATTTTAACTTTATTATTATTGAAGCTAGAATTTTATTGATCTGCACCAATTCATTTTCTATTTCTTCAAATTCTTTTTTCTCTTTTATTCCGTATAATTGATCAATCACATTCAACCAATATTCTGTTTCGTAACCTGAGCGAAGAGCAATTTCATAAAACCTGCAAAACTCTTTTGTACTACTGCTTGCTTTAGCTTCATGAACATTTGCACCAATTGAAGAACCGCTTCTTGCTATCTGATCTCTAAGAAAATATTCTACTCTTCTTTCTTTTAGATCCTGACAGAATTGTATTATCTGAATTGCGAAATCTTTTGTTCTAGGTAATATTCCTTTTTTATTTTCTTGATTTATCATTCTGAAAAGTATTCATCTCTTCAAAACTTAACAACTCATATATGTAGTTTATTTAATTAACTTTCAATTACATTTTTCTACCACAGCCAAAATTAAAATCTCACGACCAAATCTTCTCTGACTTCTAACCTAATAATCTTCTAACTTAAAAACCCTCTGAACTATGACCTAAAATTCTTCTGACCTATGACTTCTAAATTCTAACCTACTATTAAGCCGTCTGCTCCAATAACCTATAATAATGCTTCACATCCACAATCTCTTCTGGGTGGGTAACGTAATCTTCGAACTCTTTTCTAAAGTGACGGATGGCGCTGGCAACGGGCCA
>JANLRG010000237.1:0-1741 GCA_031361545.1 Bacteroidota bacterium | reverse complement strand
ATCATTTAGAAGTTAAGCAAGTAACCGTTTTGACGGGTATGAGGCGAACAGGTAAAACAACCCTTGTGAAGCAACTCATGTCAGAATCAACGATTCGTCAAAAAATATATTTTGACCTTGAAAGGATTGATAATCGAGAATTGTTTTCAGAAAAAAACTATGAGAATATCGTCTTTGCTTTGACACAAAGGGGCATTGTTTTTTCCGAAAAAGTATTGATAGCCATTGACGAAATTCAATTATCTCCCAACTTGCCGAGCGTCATCAAATATTTATATGATACGTATGATATTAAATTTTTATTGACAGGTTCGAGTTCGTACTATCTCAAAAATAGATTTAACGAATCCTTGGCAGGGCGTAAGAAAGTTTTTGAAATTTACCCATTGACTTTCAATGAGTTATTAAGATTTAAAGGGATTGAAATGTTGCCTTTAACATCATTTACAGAGATGCCTTTCATGGGTTCTACTTATGAGCAGTTGAAAAAATATTATGATGAATATATCAATTATGGCGGGTTTCCTGAAGTCGTTTTGACTGATACTGTCAATGATAAAACAGATTTAATTCAAGATATTTTAAGTTCTTATATCAATTTCGACATAGCGTCGGTAACAGATTTCAAAAAATCGAGTGACACCTACAAGCTCATTAAATTGTTGGCAGTACGCATTGGGTCAAAATTAGATATTTCAAAATTGGCTAATGCTGCTAATCTTTCAAGGTTGAATGTTGAGAATTATCTCGATCTTTTTGAGCAATCCTATTTAATCCGAACAATACCGGTGACTTCTAATAGTCCGGATCGTGAGATTGTAAAAGCTAAGAAACTATATTTTTTAGACAATGGTATAGCATCCGTTTCAGCAGAATTGAGTAGCGGCTCTAAATTTGAAAATGCTGTTTTCAATCAATTACATTCTTTTGGTGAAATCTCTTACTTTCAATTAAAATCAGGTAAAGAAATAGATTTTATCATTAATAAAAATGTGGCTTTTGAAGTAAAAGAAGGGGCTGTTGACCATGATTTGAGAAACCTAAAAAATTTAGCTAAAAACATTGATATCGAAAACTGTTTTGTAATTGGCAGGCATCCCAATAATATTTTCGATGGCTTTTTATGGGGTGGTTATGTTCAATAAAAACATATAAATGGTGTTTTAAAATAGGATAATAAAAAAAGTCAAAATAAGTTTTTTCACAATCCATTAAATATAATGAACCTATGAAAATCTCAACTTTAATTTTAGGTATTGCACTCATATCGGTGCAAGTAGTTGCTCAAAAGAATAATGATGCTGAAAAAAAGCAAATAATGAGCGACCTTGATAAAAAATACGACAAATATTCGGCGTTGGCTCAAACTATTTGGGGTTATGCCGAATTGGCTTTTTTAGAAAGTAAAAGTAGTATTTTGCTACAAACACAGCTCAAAGAAGAGGGTTTCCAAATAGAAGCAGGGGTTGCAGATATGCCAACTGCTTTTGTGGCAACTTATGGCAGTGGCAAACCGGTGATTGGCATTCTTGCTGAATTTGATGCATTACCCGGTATTGCTCAAGAAGCCGTGCCTGAAAAAAAATCTATTCAAGGGCAAGCCGCAGGTCATGCTTGCGGGCATCACCTTTTTGGCGTAGCTTCGATGGCTGCGGCAATTGAGGTGAAAGATTGGTTGAAACGCTCTGGTAAAAGTGGTACCATCAAATTATATGGTACACCGGCTGAGGCGGCGGGCCGC
>JANLRG010000194.1:0-2201 GCA_031361545.1 Bacteroidota bacterium | reverse complement strand
GATATGAAAAATTAAGAATGAAATGAATTTTGTTTTAGATAACCGTGTTCAAACATTCGACTTGAAGGGTGAATCGTGCAAACGGTTCACCTTTCTTTTTTAACTTTGCCCTCAAAAACAAAGGATATGAACATAAAATGCCTCGTAGTAGATGATAATAAAATGGCTCGCCTCGCCATTGAGCAGTTGATTAGCCAAGTAGAATTTCTGGATTGCGTGGGTGAGTGCGCAAGTGCCATTGAAGCATTTAATTTTTTGAAACAAAACGAAGTGGATTTGCTTTTTTTGGACATCGAAATGCCCAATATGTCGGGTATTGAACTCACTCGACAGCTCACTCAGCGTCCCCTCATTATTTTCACAACTTCTAAAAAAGAATATGCTGCCGAAGCTTTTGAGCTGAACGTAGCGGATTATATCGTCAAACCCATTACTGTTGCGCGTTTTATGGCAGCTACTGAGCGGGCTAAGGAATTATTTGATTCAAAATACACCCCCCTCAGTATTGAAACCCAAAATAATGATGCCTTTATTTTTATAAGAGACAGCAATGTTTTAAAGAAAATAATGATGGACGATTTGTTGTGGCTCGAAGCGATGGGCGATTATGTCAAAGTTTTTCATCGTGAAAATGGTAAAGAAAAATTCAATGCCATCCATACGACCTTAAAAGCATTGGAGGAAAAATTGCCAGCTTCTAAGTTTCAACGGGTGCATCGCTCCTACGTGGTAGCAGTTTCAAAAATAGATTTTATTGAAGAAGGGGCTATTAATATCGGTAAAAAAGTAATTCCCGTAGCCGATGCCTACCGCAATATTTTGAACAAACGCCTCAATTTGATTTGACTTCACCGCTTTATTTCTCCTATTCACCGATAGTTCAAAAGCCTTAACCGATTGGGTGACTCACTCCATTTTAAATACCGATACCTTCATAGTATCAAGTTGAACTGCAAATAAGGTAGTGAAAGTTTTTTTCATACTTATTGGTTTAGGTTTTAAATGCTTCGGGGGTAAAAGCCATTTAATCAGAGTGGCTTTTCCCCGGTTTTTATTTAATTTGCTTGTAATTTTATAGCAGAATATCATTTCAACAATGATTGAAAAAAATGAGAGATGCCTTTTGGAAATATACAGTGATAGCCTCGTTAGTGGTCGCTTTAGGCTTGATAGCATTTTTGCAATTCAATGCTAAACGCAGTATTTCCAACCTCATATACGGCAACGAACAGGCACTCAACGAGTTCAAAACCGCTTCACAACTTGAAAAACTCCGCTCCGATTTATTGACCGTCGAATCTCAAATACGCGGTGTCGTTATCACGCAGGATTCAAGCCATATCATAGACATTGAAAAAGATATAGCAGAGGTCAAATCCGATTTGGCATTGGTGCAAAAGTCTTTGCTCGATAAGCAAGCGGTGAAGCAAGCCGAGGAATTAAAATATTTGGTGGATGAAAAAATTCAATTCAACCAACACATTCTCGATGAATTTTATGCACATGGTAAAAAAGCAGCCGAGCAAGTTATCAACACCAACAGGGGCAAACGCCTGACTGATAGCATTTTAAAACTTACCGACGATATTGACGATGCCCAACAAGATGAGGTCAGCGACTTACTTCAATCAAATGATTTGGATAGTGCGAATGCAGCTAACTCGAGTATTTGGTTGGCTATTATTTCAGGTATTGCTTTGCTTTTAGCATCTTTTTTCGTCATTTTAAGATTGAATAGCCAAGCTAAACTCATCAAACAGCTCGACGAATCGCATAAACGGGAACGCCAAGCCACTGAACTAAAAGACCAATTCATGGCAAATATGAGTCATGAAATCCGGACGCCGATGAATGCTATCATCGGTTTTACAAATCTTTTGCAGAAAGGAAATTTGGATAATACTCAACACCAACAAGTCAATGCCATTCAAACATCAGGCGAAAATCTGTTAAATATTGTCAATGATATTCTTGATTTTTCAAAAATTGAGGCGGGTATGATGCGCTTGGAATCTGCTCCCTTTAGTCTACGCGGCACTTTGCAAGATATTGAAATGATGTTTAAAGAAAAAGTCAGGTTAACCCGAATCTTTGTTTCAATCTTGTTGATTGGCATCGGCTATACTATTTATACTTTACGGGATTCAATTTTTTATTGGTATGTATATACTTTTCTTTTTTCTCTGATAGGCATCTTGTAT
>JANLRG010000183.1:0-11000 GCA_031361545.1 Bacteroidota bacterium | reverse complement strand
TCTAAGATTTTGAAAAAAATTAAGGAGATACAGGAAAAGCATCCTGAGTTAACAGAATTTTTTAATGAAATGCCTAATACCATTCCCGATGAGAATAGTCCAGAAATCAACGCTAAAATTCTAAAGGATTATTATGATACTTTAAATCAGATGTTAAAAAATCAAGACGCGAAATAATTATGATTAAAACTAGCCGACTTTCAGAAAACCTAACGAAAGCATTGAATGAACAAATGACTGTCGAAGCCCATGCATCACAAATTTATTTATCGTATGGGGCGTGGGCTGATGGCAATGGATACGGCGGTATTGCTAATTTTCTTTTTCGACATGCCGCTGAGGAGCGCAACCATATGATGAAATTTTTGCAATACATTTTAAAAAGAGGAGCTAAAGTAATCGTCACTTCGATTCCTGCTCCAACTGCTGACCCACTAAGCGTTAACAATTGTTTTGAAAAAATATTTCAGCAAGAATGTGATAACACCAAATCCATTTATAAACTGGTAAAGATGTCACTTGAAGAAGAAGATTGGGCTACTTGGAATTTTATGCAATGGTTTGTTAAAGAGCAAACAGAAGAAGAAAATCTCGCTATCAGTTTATTAGATAAAATAAAAATAGCGGGGGGCGAGAAAGCAACAAGCACTGCATTATATGAATTGGACAAGGACCTACAATCGGCTCCAGATGAAGTAAAATTAGCACAAGATGCTACAACCGAGAATCCGTCATGACTTTGAAAACTTACATTGTAAAAATTATATCTGTAGAGCCTGTTACTCATGATGTAAAGCGTTTCACTATTCAAAAACCGCCAGGATATAAATTTACGCCTGGGCAAGCCACCGAAGTTTCAATAAATACGTTTGCTTTAAAAAATGACAAACGACCTTTTACATTTACAGGGTTAAATGAAAGCGAACATCTTGAATTCACCATCAAAATTTATGAGGACCATAACGGGGTTACCAAAGAAATGGGAAAATTAAAACATGGTGATGAAATTATTATCCATGATGGATGGGGAGCAATTGAATACAAAGGTGAAGGAGTTTTTATTGCTGGAGGAGCAGGAGTTACGCCGTTCATCGCCATATTACGGCAGCTATACAAAGAAAATAAAATCGGTAACAACAAATTAATTTTTACTAACAAAACAGCTGGAGATATAATTCTTAACAAAGAGTTTAGCGAGATGCTTGGTAAAAACTTCATTAATACACTTACCGATGAAAAAAAAGATGGTTATGATAATAACCGAATTGACCATGCTTTCTTAAAAGATAATTTAGATAACTTTGAACAGCACTTTTATCTTTGCGGTCCGCCAGCGTTTGTAAAATCAGTGTCGAAGGCACTTAGTCAATTAGGTGCAAAGACCGATGAAGTGATTTTTGATAAATAATTTTTTTCTTAGCGAACAAAATTATTGAAATCGTTTTCTCATCCTGAATGTTTTATTTTTCTAAAAACTTTTGTTGCTTTTTTCAGATTAGCTATGAAGTACTCAGCTATCTACAATAATATTTTTTGATTCTCAATTCAAGAATGCTCAGTTCTTTACAAACTATTTTTTTTATTCTTAGAAACCATCAACAAATTATTGACTATAAAATTCTGTATCAAGTTGGTTAGAAGAAATCAAGAATACATTATTATAGTCGGCGAATGGTAAATTGAAATTCATAAATGAATAATAACAAACATCTGTAGCCCAAGGCTTATAAATCCTATGATTGATTTCGTAAAACATTTTGGAGTGCAAACTTGTTATGGTTTGGTTGTATAATAAATGTATTTATAATTTGAAGAGTAAGAGCTATCAATAATTTTAAAGAGTTTCTCTTGAAATTTATTTCCTGATTGCTAGTCTCTGGAATATATTTCACTTGGGTCTTAACTAAAAATTGATTGTTAAAAGCTTTTAGTTAAAAAATTATTTTACAAACCTTCCTAAATGAAATGATTATTCACTGTACTTCATTTTTACTTTGCATCTTAATGGACTACTAAACAAAAGTTGAGTCACGATCCACTGTAGTAGAAAATAACAAACAGCTACTAACTAGGGAATTAACAAACGTGCTTTTACTCTCTTATTTTTTTTAAATTTGTAAAAAATTTCAACTAGAAGACAAAATCATTTGACTCATAGAAATGATAAGTTATTCGTTGAATTCAAACAGAAAATCAAAAAATATGGATAATACAAAAATTGGTAAATGCCCAGTGGCGCATGGAGCAAACACAGAAACAAGTAATTCTGTGATGAATTGGTGGCCAAATGCTCTCAACCTAGATATTTTGCATCAGCAAGACACAAAAACAAATCCTTTAAATAAGAACTTCAACTATCGAGATGAATTTAAAAAACTTGATTTCGAAGCACTGAAAAATGATTTAAAAAAATTGATGAACGACAGTCAAGAATGGTGGCCAGCTGATTGGGGAACTTATGGTGGATTGATGATTCGACTAGCATGGCATAGTGCAGGAACTTATCGTGCTGGTGATGGTCGTGGTGGAAGTAATACTGGAAACCAACGCTTCGCACCTCTTAACAGTTGGCCTGACAATGTAAATCTCGATAAGGCTCGAAGATTATTATGGCCAGTTAAGAAAAAATATGGAAACAAAATTTCATGGGCAGACTTATTCATCTTAGCTGGGAACATGGCTTATGAATCGATGGGCTTTAAAACATTTGGATTTGCTGGTGGAAGAGAAGATATCTGGCACCCGGAAAAAGATGTTTATTGGGGAGCAGAAAAAGAATGGCTTGGAAAATCTCGTTACTCAAGTGAATCGAATAGTGAATCACTTGAAAATCCTTTGGCAGCAGTGCAAATGGGATTGATATATGTAAACCCTGAAGGTGTTGATGGAAAACCTGATCCATTGAAGACTGCGAAAGATGTTCGTACAACTTTCAAGCGTATGGCCATGAATGATGAAGAGACAGTTGCATTAACTGCCGGTGGACATACAGTTGGAAAATCACACGGGAATGGCGACGCTTCTCGCTTAGGTGCAAAACCTGAAGGAGCAAATGTGGAGACTCAAGGTTTTGGTTGGTTGAATCCACATGGAAAAGGTAATGCAGAAGATACTGTCTCAAGTGGATTAGAAGGTGCATGGACAACACACCCTGACAAATGGAATCATGATTACTTCCGACTTTTACTTACTCACGAATGGGAATCTAGAAAAAGTCCTGCTGGAGCATCACAATGGGAACCTATAAACATTAAAGAAGAAGACAAACCATTAGATGCACACGTACCTGGTGTTCGCAGAAATCCTGTTATGACAGATGCGGATTTGGCTATGAAAATGGATCCTGAGTATCGGAAAATATCTGAACGTTTTTTCAAGGACCCTAAATATTTTGAAGATGTTTTTGCAAGAGCATGGTTTAAATTAACTCACCGCGATTTGGGACCTACAAGTCGATACCTCGGTCCTGATGCACCAAAAGAATCTTTGATATGGCAAGATCCTATTCCTGCTGTCGATTATAAATTGACTGATGTAGAAATTGAAGATTTAAAATCGAAAATACTTACAAGCGGATTATCAAAAGCCGAGCTCATCAATACTGCTTGGGATAGCGCAAGAACGTTTCGCAGTTCTGACTACAGAGGTGGTGCTAACGGAGCAAGAATAACTCTTTCACCGCAAAAAGACTGGGAAGGAAATGAACCGAAACGTTTGGAGAAAGTCCTTAACAAGTTGAAAGAAATTCAATCGGGCTTCACTAAAAAAATAAGTATCGCTGATTTAATTGTTTTAGGAGGAAGTGCGGCCATTGAAAAATCTGCAGAGGAAGCAGGCGTAAATATTAAAGTCTCTTTCAGTGCAGGCCGCGGAGATGCTACACCTGAAATGACAGATGAAGAATCATTTGCTTTTCTTGAACCAATACATGATGGATATAGAAACTGGCTCAGTAAAGAGTACGCTGTAAAAGCTGAAGAGCTTCTGGTTGACAGAACGCAACTGATGGGTTTAACTGCTCCGGAAATGACCGTATTAATTGGTGGAATGCGTGTACTGGGAACAAATTACGGAGACACAAAACATGGAGTACTTACAGACAGAGAAGGAGTTTTGACGAATGACTTCTTTGTAAATATTACTGACATGAAATACATTTGGAAGCCAGTGAATGAAAACTTATATCAAATAATTGACAGAAAATCTGGAACTACAAAATGGACAGCCACTCGTATTGATTTAGTCTTCGGCTCAAATTCAATTTTACGTGCTTACTCAGAATTCTATGCTCAAGATGATAACAAAGAAAAGTTTGTGAATGACTTTGTTGCTGCATGGGTGAAGGTTATGAATTCAGACCGGTACGATTTAATTAAGTAATTCTCAATGCTGCAATAACATTTTATGAAACAATCATGTTTATAACACTATCATATTATTCTTGAACATGGAAAACAAGAATTTTTTTCAGCAAAAGTGACAATTAAAAATTCGGACGAGAGTAATTTTGAAATTGAAAAATAATGGTCCAAAAAAAACAATACCTTTTTATGAACTGGAATAGAAAACCAGAACATGAAAAGGTATTTTTGTTGGTGATAGATTTCTGCAAATTTGGACGAGAAATTTTCATGTAGCATAAATGTAGATTGAGTTGTGAGTATATACGAAAGAACAAGCAAGTAAAAATAGATTACCTTCAACTTCAAATCGCGGAACAAAATAAGCAATACCAATTGGTCTTCTTATTTTAAACGAAATAAATAATAACAAATCAATAATAAAATGGACTGATGAAACTTTTTTTTGAAATTTGAATTTGTCAAATGAAACCTCTTTTAACCAAACTGCTCCTAATTGTTTTGTTAACTACTGTGTTGACAGTTTTTTTCTTTGTACACGAAACATTTCCAAAACCCATTAGAGCAGCGACAGCATCACTTGGAACTCCAACTGCAATTGCTTCTGGCATTTCACATTATTTAAAACTTGGAATTCCCATTTACGAGTCGCCACTTGCTGTAATAATATCAAATTTAATTGCTTCAATTATTATAGTTTCCTTAGGTGAAATATTTTTGAAGTGGTGGAGAAATAGGGTAATTAGACGATAATAAACTTTATTCAAATATTTGTATTTTACACCTAACAAATTAGAAATAATTATTTTTATCCACTTTAAAATAGTACTTAGTGAATCATTTTAGCAAAGCAACTCATGGCCGAAAAAAAATCCAAACTTGCTGTCATCAAAACAAAACCTACATCTGACAATTTTGACGACTTTATTAATGCAATTGAAAATGAACAAAAGCGAAACGATTGTTTTGTGCTTTTGAAAATGATGAAAAAGGCTAGTAAAGAAGAACCAATTTTATGGAGTAATTCAATTATCGGTTTTGGATTGAAACGTTTTAAAAGTCCAGCTACAGGTCGTGAAGTAGATTGGCTTCTCATTGGCTTCGCTCCACGAAAGGCGACTCTGTCTCTTTACATTAGCGTAGGGATTCAAGAACATGCCGCTAATCTCAAAAAACTTGGCAAGCATAAAGCAGGTGTCGGTTGCCTTTACATTAATAAACTAGATGATATAGATTTGACTATTCTAAAAGAAATGATTGAAAATTCATTGCAGAAAAAAACAAGTTGATGATTTCTTGTTTGAGTTGACAA
Organism: Bacteroidota bacterium; assembly: GCA_031361545.1. Classification (GTDB taxonomy): domain Bacteria; phylum Bacteroidota; class Bacteroidia; order AKYH767-A; family 2013-40CM-41-45; genus JADKIH01. The sequence continues at coordinate 5,327 of JANLRG010000183.1, read as the reverse complement.
TAGATTTAATCGAAGGAAACTTTTTTTATATTGTCCTTGCTCTTACAACAACATCTATAAAATTAAATAACCAGATCTGTAATTTCAAGAAATACAACTATCACAAATGAATCCCAAAGTTGACGACTTCATCAGTAAATTAAAAAAGTGGCAAGAAGAAATGGACCAACTTCGATCGATAGCACTAAGTTGTCAGTTGACAGAAGAACTAAAGTGGGGTGCTCCTTGTTACACTTATCAAAATGGCAATGTCATACTTATCCACGGCTTCAAAGAGTATTGCGCACTTTTGTTTTTTAAAGGCGCGCTACTGAGCGATGCCAATAAAATTTTAATTAGACAAACAGAAAATGTACAATCGGCTCGTCAAATTCGTTTTACAGATATTCAACAAATAACTAAAAAAGCAAAAGTGATCAAAGCCTATATTTACGAAGCTATTGAAGTAGAGAGAGCAGGATTGAAAGTGGTTTTGAAAAAGAAGCAAGAGCCTTCGTTTCCTGAGGAGTTTCAAAAGATTCTGAAAAAAAATGTTGCCTTGAAAAAAGCTTTTTTCGCATTGACACCTGGAAGACAGAGAGCTTATCTTCTCCATTTTTGTGGCGCCAAACAATCTCAAACTCGAGTGTCGAGAATAGAAAAATGTATGAAGTTAATTCTTGAAGGAAAAGGATTAAACGATGAATATATGCGAAGCAAAAAATAAATAGACGGTTCTGCTTTTAAAATTTTAATTTTATCATTACTTCAAGAAAGTTCCCAATTTTACATTCTAATTCCAAATTTTAATGCAAAAAATCATTAACAATTTCCCATTCATTTCATATAGCAAAAAGACATTCGACCAAAACGAAATGGAAATCCGCAGCAATGATTTTTATGAATGGATGAATATGCGGAGGACAGTTCGTGATTTTTCTGATAAACACATTCCTGAAAATATTATTGAAAAGATAATTCTTACTGCATCTACAGCTCCTTCTGGCGCACACAAACAACCGTGGACTTTTTGCGTTGTGAAAAATCAGGAAATAAAAAAGCAAATTCGCATTGCTGCAGAGAACGAAGAAAAAAATAGTTACGAAAACAGAATGACAGATGAATGGTTGAAAGATTTACAACCTATCGGCACTGATTGGAATAAATATTTTTTAGAAACGGCCCCTTATTTAATTGTAGTCTTTAAAAGAAGTTATGAAATCGAAAGTAATGATCATAAGCATCCAAATTATTATGTCACTGAAAGTTGTGGAATAGCTTGTGGATTTCTACTGACAGCCATTCATAATGCTGGCTTAGTTGCTCTGACTCATACTCCGAGTCCGATGAATTTTTTAGCAAAAATTTTAAACCGCCCCGAAAATGAAAAACCTTTTTTATTAATTCCCGTCGGTTATCCGTTAGAAGAATGTTGGGTTCCTGATTTGAAAAGAAAAACTATTTCTGAAATGTGTGTTTGGATTTAAGTTGAATAATTTCAAATGAATTTAAGCTTCTACCAACTCACCCATCAACTGTCTTACAGCATTTTTAATTGCATTCGCATCGAAGTGGCATTCATCGTATAATTCTTTTGGCTCGCCATGATCAATGAAGCGATCTGGAATTCCTAATCTGGTCAGGCGCGATGAATAATTATTATCCATCATAAATTCGCCAATGGCACTACCGAAACCTCCTTGCAGACAACCGTCTTCAACGGTAACAACTTTTTTATACTTGGAAAATATTTCATGTAACATCAATTCATCGAGTGGCTTAACAAAACGCATGTCATAAAGTGCAGGATGAATTCCTTCTACTTCCAATTCTTCACACGCCTTCACAGCAAAATTTCCGGGATGACCAATGGTTAAAATAGCAATTTCTTCGCCGTCTTTTATTTTTCTTCCTTTGCCAATCTGAATTTTTTCGAATGGCGTTTTCCAGTTTATCATCACACCGTTTCCTCTCGGATAACGAATTGAAAATGGTGCATTCGTTTCTGGAAGTTGTGCTGTGTACATTAAGTTGCGCAACTCTTGTTCATTCATTGGAGCACTCACGATCATATTCGGTATGCAACGCATATATGCAATATCAAATGCACCATGATGAGTTGGACCATCGGCTCCCGCAATCCCTCCGCGATCTAAACAAAATACAACATGTAAATTTTGTAATGCTACATCATGAACAACTTGATCATATCCTCGTTGCATGAAGGAAGAATAAATATTGCAAAACGGAATTAAACCTTGTGTTGCCATTCCTGCTGAAAAAGTAACTGCGTGTTGTTCGGCAATACCTACATCGAAAGCTCGCTCTGGCATCGCTTTCATCATAATGTTCAATGAACATCCGGAAGGCATTGCTGGTGTTACTCCAACTATCTTTTCATTCTTCTCTGCTAATTCTACAATCGTATTTCCAAAAACATCTTGATACTTTGGTGGCTGTGGAACTGGATTAACTGGTTTAATAATTTCTCCACTAATCTTATCAAACAACCCCGGTGAATGCCATTTAGTTTGATCTTTTTCAGCTAACTCATATCCTTTCCCTTTTACCGTAAGCACGTGTAAAATTTTAGGGCCAGGAATGTCTTTTAAATCATGCATCACTTTCACTAAACGATTTACATCGTGGCCATCGACCGGACCGAAATATCGAAAGCGCAATGATTCAAATAAATTACTTTGTGTAAGCAATGTTGTCTTTACAGCGTTCTCTACTTTTGAAGCAATCTCTTGCGCATTGGGTCCGAACTTACTAATCTTCCCCAACAACTTCCACACTTCATCTTTCACTTTATTATAAGTATGCGAAACAGTAATGTCTGTTAAATATTCTTTTAACGCTCCTACATTCGGATCAATGCTCATACAGTTGTCGTTCAATACAACAAGCAAATTTGAATTCTCTACTCCGGCGTGATTCAATGCTTCAAATGCCATTCCTGCCGTCATCGCACCATCGCCAATTACTGCAATATGCTGACGATCTTTGTCGCCTTTCAAGCGAGAAGCGACAGCCATTCCCAATGCTGCGGAAATCGATGTGGATGAATGTCCAACACCAAAAGTGTCGTATTCGCTTTCACTCCGTTTGGGAAAACCACTAATGCCTTTGTAAATTCTATTGGTATGAAAAATGTCGCGGCGCCCTGTTAAAATTTTATGACCATAAGCTTGATGACCTACATCCCAAACTAACTGGTCGTTGGGTGTATTAAAAACGTAATGCAAAGCAACGGTTAATTCGACCACACCCAAAGACGCACCAAAATGACCACCATTGACAGAGACGATGTCGATGATATAGTCGCGCAATTCTTTCGAAATTTGAGGCAGATCCGTTTCTTTAAACTTCCTTAAATCTTCAGGGAAATTGATCTTCTTTAAAAACTTACCGGGTTTGATGTCCATCTTCTTTTCAGAATCTACAAATATAGAAAAATTAGACTTATGAGGTCGTTTAACGACCTTGAGAATGGGCCCTTTCCCTGTTTCTTTTAAATGATTACGGTTTTTAGGTTGCATTATAGACGGTTAACAAAGAAAGAAGTCCAAAGTTTAAGCTTTTCGGTTTAAGGTTCAAGGTTCAAAGTTCAAAGTTTTAGGTTTCTGGTTTCAAGTTCAGGAATTGTCAATTTTCAATTTAATTTTCCATTTTCAATTCTCAATTCTCAATTTTTATGGTTTCCCTTTGTCAATCATCAATTTTCAATTTTTCTCCCTGTTTTCCGTACATTCGCGCCTTATGAAAAAGATCAGAGTTATTGACTTGTTGAAGTCAACAGAAATCGGAAAAGAAACGGAAGTTAAAGGTTGGGTTCGAACCAAAAGAGGAAATAAACAAGTAGCATTTCTTGCAGTGAATGATGGTTCAACAATTCATAATATTCAGTTGGTTTTGGATCTTACCAAATTCAATGAAGACCAACTCAAACCAATCACAACAGGATCTTGTATTCATGCGAAAGGAATTTTAGTCGCTTCGCAAGGACAAGGACAAGCGGTCGAAATTCAAGCGAGTGAAGTAAATTTATTGGGAGGCGCCGATGAAACTTTTCCGTTACAGAAAAAAGGTCACACATTGGAATTCCTTCGGGAAATTGCTCACTTACGTCCGCGTACAAATACATTCGGTGCTGTGTTACGCATTCGTCATCACATGGCTTTTGCAGTACACAAATTTTTTAACGACAAAGGATTTTTCAATTTACATACTCCAATCGTTACTGGCTCCGATGCTGAAGGTGCGGGAGAAATGTTTCGGGTAACGACTCTTGATCCGATCAATCCTCCGTTGAATGAAGATAAAACAGTCAACTATAAACAAGATTTTTTTGGCAAAGCGACGAATCTTACTGTGAGCGGTCAGCTCGAAGGTGAGTTAGGAGCGATGGCTTTGGGTTGTGTTTATACTTTCGGTCCAACTTTCCGTGCAGAGAATTCAAATACACCTCGACACCTAGCAGAGTTTTGGATGATAGAACCGGAGATGGCTTTTCATGACATCGCCGATAACATGGATTTGGCCGAAGAGTTTTTGAAATATTTAATTCAATACGCTCTTGATAATTGCAAAGATGATCTTGACTTTTTGAATTCGATGTATGATAAAGAATTAGTCACGCGCTTACAATCTGTCGTGTCTCAACCTTTCGAGCGATTGACTTATACAAAAGCCGTAGATATTTTAATGACGTGCGGAAAGAAATTTGAATTTCCGGTTGACTGGGGAACAGACTTGCAGAAAGAACACGAAAATTATTTAGTAGAACATTTTAAACGACCAGTAATTCTGACTGATTATCCGAAGCATATTAAAGCTTTTTATATGAAACAAAATGACGATGGAAAAACTGTTCGTGCAATGGATATTCTTTTCCCTTGGATTGGAGAAATCATCGGTGGATCGCAGCGAGAGGAAAATTATGAAAAGTTACTTCAACGAATGAATGAAATGCATATTCCTGCAGAGGAAATGTGGTGGTATTTAGACACGCGTAAATTCGGTGCTTGCGAACATGCAGGATTTGGATTAGGTTTTGAGCGTCTTATTTTATTCGTAACAGGAATGACAAATATCCGCGATGTAATTCCTTTCCCAAGAACACCAGGGAATGCGGAGTTTTAGGAGAGGTTAGGGGAAAAAATGAATCGATTTAAAATGACGAAAAGATTCCTTTTCTTTTTGCAGTCATTAAATCTCTGCAAACTATTTTTAAATTAGATAACTGTAATCTCACTTTAACTTCTATTTCTCCTCCGACACAACTTTCAATAGCGTTTGGCCAACAGCGCGTAATGTATTTCGATCGATGACTTCTAAATTATCCT
>JANLRG010000153.1:0-1658 GCA_031361545.1 Bacteroidota bacterium | reverse complement strand
GCATCGTTTTAGCGGGTCCAGAAGTGTCTATACAACCCAATGTGGCTATGTTGGCACAATTGGGCATCAATCCAAGCGATTTTCAATTCCAACTACAAAAGCAAATTGAGGGCAATGTTATCAGTACTATTTTAGATAAAGAGCAGCAAGTAGATGTGCGCTTAATTTATCCGAGTGCACTGAAAACGTCTGTACATACCCTACAAAATGCTGCTATTTTCTTACCGAACGGCGCCTTGAAACCCCTCAGTACCGTAGCCACTATTGAGTTGGGCAAAGGCGTTGCGGAGATTAATAGAGAAAATCAAAAAATGATGGGCGTGATTACAGCCCGACTCAACGGTAGAGATTTGGGCAGCACGCTTACCGATATTAAAAAAAATATAAATAAATCAATTCATTTACCCAATGGTTATCACATAGAATATGCAGGCTCCTATATCCAACAGCAACAAGCGTTTAAGGAGCTTTTGCTTATTTTAGCAACGGCACTTTTATTGGTTTTCATCGTTATTCTTTTTCTATTCAGACGTATGGGCATAGCTATTATCATATTGATTTTAGCTATTCTGGGCGTATCGGGTAGCCTTTTTGCGCTTTACATCACGCATACACCGCTTAATGTGGGCAGCTATACGGGTATTATTATGATTGTCGGCATTATTGGTGAAAACGCTATTTTCACGTATTTACAGTATTTGGAAGGCAGACAAACGATGAATCTCGATGATAGTATCGCCTACGCTATTGCTGCCCGTTTGCGTCCAAAACTAATGACCGCTTTGGGAGCTATCATCGCTTTATTACCGTTAGCATTGGGTATTGGAGCAGGGTCGCAATTGCATCAGCCGTTGGCGATTGCAGTTATTGGAGGTTTGGTGGTAGCTTTGCCTTTGCTATTGATTGTACTGCCGAGTATTCAAAAGGTGTTTTCTGCTAAATAAAATATTTATACAGCCCTCGGGCATATTCCACTTGTTTATTCCGACTAAACCTTTTTAGATCACCTGTATGGCGGTATTTATTGGGCAGCTACGGGCAAAGGGCTTTAATTGGGGACTTATACTAAGGGGGTGCTTCCAACGGGATGAAATATCTGTTGGAGACAAGGCTTAATCTTTATCAATGATTTTTAATTTTTTATAATTATTAATTTTATAAATAAATAATCAATTGATTTTCAGCGATTTACGACAATTAGTTTAACATAAACCAATTTATAGAATCAGAATTCGTAGGATTTAATAGGATTTCCGAGCGCTTGGAAATCCTATTAAATCCCCCAAAATCCTACCCATCCTGATTCTAATTATTTCAAAAACACCGTTTTATTACTTTTCGATGATTTCACAGCCGCATCCAAAATTTCCATTGCAACCATATTGATGGTTAACGACCCTAAACTTTTATCAGCATTAATATTGCCTCTTATCACTGCCGCCAAATAACTAAACGGGTCATTATTGGGCATTTTCAAAGGTGTGACAGCCATTTTCTCTTCTATCGGAGCATTTCTATCACCTAATCGAACCCGCATTTCATTGGTTTTATCAGCAAAAATATAGCCTTTCTGACCGTAGATTTCCGTATCTTTTCTATCAAATGGCCAGTTCCAAGATGCTTGAAAAATACCTTGTGCTTTGGGATATTGGACAATT
>JANLRG010000130.1:0-2016 GCA_031361545.1 Bacteroidota bacterium | reverse complement strand
CGCGCCGAGAACCAGACTGTGCACCTTTTGGATTTCGCGCCGCGCTGTTTTCGTAATATTTTTCGTCGAACCAATCGCTGCACCATTCCCAGACATTGCCCGACATATCGTGAATACCTAATTCGTTAGTACCTTTAGTGCCGACAGGATGCGTTTTGCTGCCTGAGTTATCCGTGTACCAAGCGACATCACCAACAGTATTTGAGCCACTATATGTAAAGCCTTTTGATTGCTTGCCGCCTCTTGCGGCGTATTCCCATTCTGCTTCGGTGGGCAACCTATAGTTTTTACCTGTTTTTTCAGAAAGCCATTGGCAATACGCCGTTGTGCCATACCAATTGACATAAATAACAGGGTAGTTTTCATATCCTTTTTCAACCGCAAAACCTTTGCCTTGTGCTTGAATACGGCATTTCTCTTTCTCATAACTACCCTTTAAATTAACCCATTCAACGTCATCTTCTGTTTGATTGCCTTTTTCATTTAGAAATTGAACAAACTGCTCATTTGTCACTTCATATTTCCCAATAGCAAAATCACTCAAAGTGACGCGGTGAATGGGTTTTTCATTGTCATAATCATTGCTGCCCATTTGGAAAGTGCCGCCTTTGACAGCTATCATGGTGGGGATGGGGACGATGAGGTTTAAGCTACCATTGTCTGTTGTTGTGGTAGTGCTGTCTTTAGGTATCAATACTGAGGGGGTATTGACAATGGGTGGTATTGATGTTGGTGTATCGGTTTTAATGGGTTCAATAGGGTTTGTTGCGTCTTGCACAAGCCTTACTGTAGGCAATTGAGTCACTTTGTCAATGGTAAAAGATTGATTGATAGTTAGATAGCCATTTTTAGTAAAGCTAAGGGTAATAGAAGAGACGGGATAATTACGCGGTAGTCGCAAAGTGAAATTGCCTTGTGCATCGGTGCGCGTATCCACTCCTGCGCCGCGAATTTGGACATCAGCGAGGGGTTTACCAACATTAAAGTCATTTGAAAAATCATTAGAAAATGCTCCTCCTTGATATACACGACCCTGTATTATTGAAGCAATACTGCTTTGAGGATTTGGTGCGGACTTTCCACAAAGCAATGCTTGTGCTACAATGATGTCGTTATCAATATTCTTATCAAAGCTATCATAAAGTGCTGCGTTTTCTAAAGCTAAACATGCCGAATCTATACGATTAGCTTGGTAATATTTCTTTGCTAAACGATAATAATCCACAGCGAAATTCTGGTCACGTTCATTTAACAATCGTTGAACAGCAGTGTCTTGTCGTTGAACATCAGATATGTCAATGATGATACTTCTAAGTTCTTCATAAGTATTAATTTCATTTTTTTTAATGGTATTTAAATTCGGTAAAAGACCTGCATACCCATTTTCCTGAAAATATAATATTGATTCTATTTTATGATGTATTTCATTTTCTTGAAAAGCTAATGCACTGAGGGGGTTGTCAAGACAGAAATAAAGCGTCTTACCTACTTCATTTTCAAAAGAAACAATTCTATCTCTTGAACAATTGTAAGAATCAAAATGATACGGATAAAACAAACCCACCAAACCCACTAAGAACAAGGGCAACAACCACCGCAAATCTTTCCACTCTTTCAACCACCCCAAAGCCGCGAAGCCCGACGGATAAACATATTTTTTCCAAGCATCCGGCACAATAAAGTCAAGCGCAGTGCGCGGCTTTTGCAAGTATTTGATAACCGTGAAATCGGGTTCAGCCCCTTTCTCCAAAAGCTGGCTCACTTCTGCTTCGAGTTCTTTTTTCTTATCAGCATCAGTCGTCGAGAGCCATTCATTGAGGGCAATATTCAGTCTGAACTTATCCCATGCTGCCGAGTCTTTAGGCGGCGGATTTTTCTGCAATTCGAGCGCAATAGCTGCCCGCAAGCGCGTGAGCAACGGCGCATCGGTTTGTTCGAGCCAATTGAGCAGGGCGGTACGGGTGGCATCGGTCATTTCGCCTTTCACAAACCATGATAAGCGGCACAACTGCATCA
>JANLRG010000122.1:0-1135 GCA_031361545.1 Bacteroidota bacterium | reverse complement strand
ATTTAAAGTCGTTTTTTCAGAAAAAATCACCAAAGCATCGGCAGAAAACATAGCCAATTACGTTTTCACACCTACATTAACAATAGCATCAGTTGCTTATGACACCGCTAACAAAACGGCTACTTTGACAACCAATGCCATGACCTCTGGTACTAAATATAAACTTACTGCTAAAGGTTTTGTAGATTTAGCCGGTAATATTCAGACAGTTGCCAATGTTACTGACGACTTGATTTTTAATACTTATGCCGGCACAGGTATTGTCATCTCGGAAATTATGTACAATGTAGGTGTTACTGACTCATTGGAATATGTCGAAATATACAATAAAAGTACGTCAGCCATTGCAATTGGCGGTATGAAGCTGTACGGCTTGATAGGTACTCTACCTGAGTATTCGCTTGCACCAAAGGAAGCTGTTGTTATGGCTTCGGATTCCTTTAGATTCAATCGATTTTTTAATGTAAAAGCCATCTATGATTGGGAATCAGGGTTTTTGAATAATAATGGTGGGACTATTGGTTTACGCAATTCTTTAGGTGCGATAGTTGACTCGGTTTTGTATGACGATAAAACGCCTTGGGATTCGTTGCCCGATGGCTATGGTCCTTCTTTAGAAATTATTGATCCGGCAAAAGACAATAATGTGGCTACCAATTGGCGTGCGTCAACTACTACAGTTGGTAAAAAAGCAGCGGCTGTAGGTGGTACACTTGTAGATGTATTTGGCTCGCCTGGCAAAGGCAATATATCTTCGGGTGTAAAAAACGTTCCTTTTGAGCCTGATTTTACTATTTATCCGAATCCTTCAAATGGGGATGTGAATTTTTCAAGAGAAGTCAGTGGCTTTGTTTCGGATTATATAGGGCGTGTTGTTTTTAAATTTGATAAACAAACACGTCTCAATTTGCGACATTTAGATAATGGCATTTATTTTATCAAAACTCAAGGTTTAGAGAAGAAAGTTCTTATCCAACATTAATGAAATATTATTGCAAACGATAGAGAAATACTGAGGGGGTGTCCAAAGCACCCCTCAGTAATAATAGTGCTTTTGCCCTATTTTACGATTCGATTGGGGTAATCCGTAATAATACCATCCACGCCCAGACGTATCATTTTCTGCATATCGCTC
>JANLRG010000117.1:0-1503 GCA_031361545.1 Bacteroidota bacterium | reverse complement strand
ATTTAAATACAGAAAACATTAACAGGCTTCAAAATCGGGGTTTCAAACTCTCAAAAGGAACAATTGCCCTTGTCTTAGTAGCATTCATTAGTACCGTCTATGGTTTGTTGAGTTATGTTATCACGCAGGAAAAACAACAACAGGAAAAGCAAAAAGAACGTTTGCAATCAGAACTCTCTTTTTTGCGGTCTCAAATCAGTCCGCATTTTATTTTTAACATTCTCAATAGTATTGTTTATTTGATTCGGACAAAATCAGAGGCTGCCGAACCAGTTACACTAAAATTGTCGGAATTGATGCGCTATATGTTGTATGAATCGGGAAATGCCCAAATTTCGTTTGAAAAAGAAGTATCTTATTTGAAAAATTACATAGAATTGCAGAAAGTACGCTTTGAAGAAGATGTTGAAATCAGGCTAAATACTGAGGGGGTAGCCACGACGCAAATGATTGAACCTATGTTGTTAATTCCCTTTGTCGAAAATGCTTTTAAACATGGTGTCGGTATGATTATTAATCCGATTATTGATATAGATTTAAAAATCACAGAAAAGACTTTATCTTTTATGGTTAAAAATAAAATTGCACCTGAAACAACATTAGAGAAAGACAGCAGTTCGGGCATTGGCTTAAAAAATGTACAAAGACGCTTGGAATTATTATACCCAAAAACACATGAATTGACTATTAAAAATGAAAATGACTGGTTTTTAGTCCATCTTAATCTAATTTTTAATTAAAACAACATGAAACTAACTTGTATTATCGTAGATGACGAAAGTTTAGCCCGAAAACTTTTGGAGGAAAATGTCCATCAATTGCCTTTTTTGGACTTGGTTGGCGTGTGTAAAAACCCTTTTGAAGCGATGCAGATGCTACAAGAGAAGCCCGTAGATTTGATGTTTTTAGATATTCAAATGCCGGGTATGCTCGGCACAAAGTTTCTCCAAAGTTTGAGAGAAAAACCAATGGTTATTTTCGTCACAGCTTATTCCAATTATGCCCTCGAAAGCTACGACCTTGATGTAATTGATTATTTGATGAAGCCAGTCAGTATGGAGCGTTTTACAAAAGCTGCACTAAAAGCCCTTGAAGAAAAACAAAAACAAGAAGCTCTCAAAGCAACACCTACCCCCTCAGTATCAGAAGCTAAATCTATGCAAGAATATGTTTTTTTTGTAAATGTAGAATATTCCCTTGTGAAAATATCTATAAAAGACATCAGCCACGTTGAAAGTATGAAAGACTATGTGAAAATATTTTTAACCACTACTAAAAAACCTGTCATTACAAAAAGTACCTTAAAAGCGATTGAGGAAAAACTACCCCCTCAGTATTTTATGCGTGTTCATAAATCCTTTATCGTGAATTTGGATAAAATAGAATCCATTCGCAGTCAAAATATTACTATTGGTGAACATCATGTGCCAATCAGTGATGCCCATTTAGAACCTTTAATGCGGGTTTTAAACTCTTCAAAATCATAATAAATGCCTACTCAGC
>JANLRG010000061.1:0-1105 GCA_031361545.1 Bacteroidota bacterium | reverse complement strand
TTTTAACACATAGGAACATAGAACACATAGGTTGGGTGTGCAAACTATGTGTTCTATGTTCCCTATGTGTTAAAAAAATAAATATCTTTGCCCCCAAAATAATAACTATGCACCGCAACAACACTCTGAGCCTTCAAGGCATCAATCCCATTGACTTGTGTCAGAAATATGGCACCCCGCTCTATGTTTATGATACTCAAATCATAGAAAACCAATACAAGCAGCTAAAATCAATGTCAGAAGATGGTCTAAGTGAAGGTGCTTTTTCAACTGTTAAAAACTTTCGCATTAACTTCGCGATGAAAGCCTTGTCCAATATCAATATCCTCAAATTCATGCGTTCGCTCGGTTCATGCGTTGATACTGTATCGATTCAAGAGGTCAAGCTGTGTTTACATGTTGGATTCAAACCTTCGCAAATCGGCTATACGCCTTCGGGCGTGGCTTGGGACGAGATAGAAGAAGCGGTACGATTGAAAGTGAAAATACATTTGGATTCCATTCCTTTATTGAAACAGTTTGGTGAAAAATATGGTAGCACTTATCCCGTAGGCATTCGCTTGAATCCGCACGTGATGGCAGGTGGCAATCTTAAAATATCGACTGCTCATGAGCGGTCTAAATTCGGTATTTCCATTCTGCAAGTTGAAGGTATTCATCAAGTGACGCGTGAAACAGGTTTGGTTATCGATGGTTTACATCAGCACACTGGTTCTGAAATCAAAGAAGCAGAAACGTTTTTGCAAGTGGCTGAAATCATGTTCAATACAGCTAAAACATTCTCTGATTTGCAATATCTTGTCTTCGGCGGCGGCTTCATAGTCCCTTACAAACCGCACGACAAAGGAACAGACATGATGAAGGTCGGCAAACTCATTTCAGACAGATTCAACGCTTTTTGTAAAGAATATGGTCGGGATTTGACGCTCGTATTCGAGCCTGGTAAATATCTCGTTGCAGAGTGTGGTTATTTCTTCGCCAAAGTGAATGTCGTCAAGCACAACCCCTCAGTATCTTTCGCCGCGGTGGATTCTGGCTTGAATCACCTTATCCGCCCGATGATGTATGATGCTTATCATGAAATCGTGAATGTTTCTCATCCATT
>JANLRG010000913.1:0-2226 GCA_031361545.1 Bacteroidota bacterium | reverse complement strand
GGGTCATGTATTTCAATCCGGCAGCAGAAGAAAATATGGAGGTCATCGCCAGAGAGTTAGATATAGATCCAAAATCCTTGCTACCGATGGCATGGGCTTGTCGAAAAAAATTGAAAGAATTAATCGGACATAATCTTGACGATTGTCAAGACACACTTTTTAACAAAGGAATTCACTAAAACCCATGATGAACAATGGACAATCAACACCAATTCGACACACAAATAGAGGCTTATTTCAAGGGTTTATTATCGTTTGACGACAAAAAGGCTTTTGAACAATCCTTGAAAACAAACAAAGCCCTTCAAGAAGCTTTCAAACCATATACCTTGTTTGACAAAGCCATTGAAATCGTGGGCGAGCGAGAACTGCAACACATGGCTCAAAGAATAGCAGCAGAAAACCAGCCGTTATCGGTTCCAAACCTTAGTTTTTGGGAGCGTTTAAGTTTGTTTTTTTCTAAAAAATCCGCTTCCGACACCGCTTGGTTTCAACTTCCCCAATGGCGTTTCACTTTTGCAGGGCTTTCAACTGGCATCGCCGTTTGTTTTTTATATGCCAACATTTTTGTGCTATCTTATGACGATATTTCAAGCGAAATGTTAAATAAAGTAGAGTCCGTTGAAACGAAAGGCGACAATCCTGTTACAGCTTTTTCCGATAGTGAAAGACTGTATTATGCAGAAAATGTCAGTAATTTGGAAAAAAGAATGCGTGATACCAATGCAACAGTAAGTATCTCAGCAACTTACTATTTAGCGCATTTATATTTGAAAAATAAAGCTTTTGACAATGCCCTCGCTGCTTTTGATAAAATATTACTTCCGAATAATCTCGCTATGTTGCAGGCTGAAATAAATCCTAATATGTGCACTATCAAAATCAATCGGCTATTGGCTATATTGGGCAAAAACAAAAATAAAGAGGAAATTAACCGCATGATTGACGCTTTATCGAGTCATTCTGACTGTCAAACACAGAAAGCGAAAATGCAATTGGCTGCTATTCGGAAAGAGATAAACAGTATTTGGCGATTTTTAAAAATTGGTCATTGACTATCTTTTTATCGTCTCACTGTTTAGGTGGTATAATCATTCAATCCGCCTATACCCCTCAGTATTTTTAGGATTTTTGAGCCAAAAAGAGATAATATTTTTCATCAATTCATTCTTGTATTGCTCAGCTAATGATTTGAAGGTTGATGTATTAGAATGTGTTATGGGTTTAGATTGAATCATCTTTAAAGTAAAGCTATTTTCTGGCATATTTTTGAAAAAAAGGTGCTTGTTCGTTCAAACCTTCGTAGTAAAAAAATATTTCACTATTTACTTTCCTCAAGCGATTTTCATCAATCATCAGTTACAGTGATTCAGCCGATTTATAAGTATCTAATTTGAGCAACTTGAAAGCTATCTAAACTGGGGAACATTTACAGCCGCTAATCAGGCAAAATTTAACTGTTATACTGAGGGGGTAATATTTGAATAAAAAAAAGCGGTGGACGCTTTGCAAGAAAGTGCCCACCGCAGTGTATCCATTATTGAGTGCTATTACTTAGCGATTTGAATTTTTCTCACCATCACGCGGTTTCCCTGAGCTTGAATTTTGACCATATACAAACCTGTTTGCAAATTGGTTATATCCAAGTGGATAGGTGCGATGCCGACTTTTTCAATCACTTGTTGATGCAATGTTTTGCCCGTCATATCCGATAAAACAAGTGTCACTTGTTGGTCTTCAAATGATTTTAAGTCTACCCAAGCATCTTTATTGGTTGGATTCGGATAGACGGTAAAATCATTGAATTTCGAATTATTGATTTTTTTAATGTCGGAATAAACCACATTTCCATTGGCATACATCATTTTAACGCGATAGAAATTATCGCCCTCAGTGGGTGTGTTATCATAAAAAGTATGAGATTGTAAAGCCGTTTTTATATCGGTATTGAGGTTGCGCATTTCTAATTTTTCAAATTCGCCGGTGATATTATTGCGCTTTTCAGCAATCCAAGACTCTGTTTCTAAGCCTTGATTAGTCATGAAAGGAATGGCGTTGCGTTTTTCCTCCATATACGCACTGATATTAGAGAATATTTTTCCGTTGGTTTTATAAAGTGCGGGTTTTGACATAGAACAATCGTAAGCGTTCCAAGTAATGTATTTGCCGGTGCTTTCCAATTTTTCGATTATGTACCATCCGGTCATAATACACGCTCTGCTGTCG
>JANLRG010000820.1:0-1145 GCA_031361545.1 Bacteroidota bacterium | reverse complement strand
TCTACACAACTTTTACTACAATCTTGGAATTGTTCTTTGCTACAAGAAAGTATTAATAAAGGCAAAAAGATAATCATGTTGGCATATAATATTTTTTTCATGTTGAATGTGTTTTTTGAAAAGTATAAAATTATTGCGAGGAACGTGGCAACTGAGGGGTATAGATTTCAATGGTTAACTATAAATTTTTTGTATATTTCTTTGTTTCCCAGAGCTAATTTAATAACATATAACCCTGGTGTGAAATGCTGCACATCAACTGCAGTTATGTTAAATCCACTAAAAACTTGTTTTCCTAAATAATCATAAATGGAGATATTATATTTCAATTGATTTGGATTATTAAATCTTAAATTAAGCAGCTCGTGAGTAGGATTAGGATATAAAGTGAGGTTTACTGAGGGGTCTGTTGCTTCTTTTTCTGTTGTAGAAGTTAATCCACAATTTGAAACAAAACAACCTAAACTATCTGTCCGTAATAACCAAGCCCATTGCCCAAAAGTTGGCGAACGTGTATAAGTATCATAAAAATGCCCTGCCATAATTAAATCTCCATTGTCTAAACATTCTATTTGTACCAAACGGCTTTCATTGCTGTAATAAGTTCTCAATTGCTCATTGTGTAAATACCTTGTAAAAACACTATCATGTCGGCTATTCATCTTGAATAAAATGCCATAACTCGTTGTGTCTTTAAGCGTTAAGGCATGACCAACTGCTAAAATGCTTTGGTCTTTTAGCACTTTTACATCCGTAAACTGAGAGCCAATACCAAAATCAAACCGTCGCTCCCACACAACATCGTTGTTTTTATTCACTTCTGCTATATAAGCTTTTGAATCATAGACCTGATATTGCCTGACCCTTCGCGGAAAATCCTCTCGACCCCACATCAAAACATTACCGTTTGGTAATTCTTGTATATTATCACTGTGGATATAACGCTCAAGAGGCGTATTATAGACCCATGAAATGATACCTGCTGTATCTACTTCCATTAATTGGGTAAAAAATCTGTGTGAAGGATCAAGATTATCGCCATTACTAAGCCTATAAGCAGCAATAAGTATATTTCCACTTTTAGTTGTAAGTATTTTAGTAGGTACATTATAAGGATAAAACACATCAGAAGGATATTCGAATAG
>JANLRG010000860.1:0-1533 GCA_031361545.1 Bacteroidota bacterium | reverse complement strand
CCCCTCAGTATTTTTAGGTTTTTGAAATAAAATAAGCTAAAACATAAAAAATACTGAAGGGGTCATTCTTCCATTAAAATCATTTTAAAATTGATATAAAAATGAAAAATTTCAATAAAATACTCCTTTTAGGGTTGGCTTTCGTGCTGGCTTGGGGATGTAAAAAGGTAGAAGATATAATTGTATTGAATCCAAATGCTAAATTAGTGGCTACTGTTTCAGCAAGTAATGTTGTTTTATTAAAAGAAAATGCCAATTTAGATGCCATCACCGTGTCTTGGACGACGCCGGATTATGGTTTTCAAGCGGCACCGACTTATTCGGTTTTAGTCGATAAAAAAGGCGGTGATTTCTCAAAAGCAGCCGTGATTTCAGTGGGTTCTGAATTGAAAAAAGTATTCAAAGCCTCTGAATTAAATGCTATTTTGTTAAGTATGGGCGTCGTATCGGGTGCAGCAGGTGATGTGGATATTAAAGTTCAGTCATTAGTAGGCTCTGCTACAATCTTGACTTCTACTATCAACTCCTTGAAAGCGACCACTTATTCCGAAAAATTAGACCTCAGCTCGCCTTGGGGTGTGGTTGGCGATGCTACTGCCAATGGTTGGAATGGTCCTGATGTACCGATGTATAAATCAGACATTGCCAATACACTTGTGGCGTATGTGACTTTAAATGATGGTCAAATTAAATTCCGCAGATACAACGATTGGGGTGTCAATTTAGGCTCTTCGGGTTCAGTTGAGCCTGACCCTGCTACCGCTGGTACACTCGCTCTGAATGGTAAAAATTTGGGCGTCAAAAAAGGTATGTATAAAATAACGGTTGATACCACTGGTTTAAAATATAAAGTAGAATCCTACTCTTGGGGTGTTGTCGGCGATGCAACGACGAATGGTTGGAACGGACCCGATATGCCTTTGATGTATGATGCCACCGTTGACCTTTGGCGCGGTGTCCTTACACTCAATGATGGTCAAATTAAATTCCGTCAGAACAATGATTGGGCAGTCAATTATGGTTCAACAGGCAGTGTAGAGCCTGACCCGATTGGAGCAACCGGCGGTTTATCGGCTGGTGGTAAAAACTTTGGCGTTAAGAAAGGCACTTATTTAGTAACGCTTGATTTGAAAAAATTGAAATATACTTTCAAAGCTTATGTGCCACTGGGTATTGTCGGCGATGCTACAGTCAACGGTTGGAATGGACCTGATCAAAAATTCACGTATGATTTGAGTACAGATAAATGGGTACTGAAAGACGTTGTTTTGAAAACAGGTCAAGTCAAATTCCGCCTAAATGACGATTGGGCAGTCAATTATGGCTCAACGGGCAGCGTTGAACCTGACCCGATTGGCACAAGTGGCGGTTTATCAGCAGGCGGTAAAAACTTCGGCGTTACTGCTGGCACTTGGACTTTTGAAATTGACCTTAGAGATGCGGGTAAACCTGTTTATAAGGCGACTAAAAAGTAATTTAGTAAATATTCGACACAATTTGCAGCAAGTTTTTCCCAAAGGGATTCCTTCGGAA
>JANLRG010000780.1:0-1567 GCA_031361545.1 Bacteroidota bacterium | reverse complement strand
TTGGCGGGCGACTTTCTTCTGTTATGGATGTAATTTTTAGAGAGGGTAATAAACAAAAATTTCAAGGCAATATAGACGTCGGGCTCATCAATTCTAAACTGACATTAGAAGGTCCGATGGGCAAAACAGGTAAAACATCCTACCTTTTTGCTATCCGAACAACGTATTTGGATATTGTACAGGCGTTAGTCGGCAATTCGCCTAAAGCAGTGCGAGAAAGTAAGAAAGAAACATATACGGGCTATACATTTTTTGACATCAATGCTAAGTTGACACATGAATTTGATGATAAAAATAAACTCTATATCAGCTATTATGAAGGCTTGGATAGGTTTCGATTGATGCAAAAATATAGTGGTGCCAGACAGTTTACAGATTTGAAAAATACAATCTCTAATCGGCTTCTCAGTGTGCGGTATTATAAAATTATATCTCCTAATTTTTCGATGAATACGGGCATTAATTATAGTTACAATGCAGGCGGCAATAAATATTATGACCTCACTCAATTTGATTATACAGGCGCGCGCAAACCTATTTATGATGAAATTCAAAACAATCGCTCTAATTATTTGAAAGATTATGCCGCTTTTATCAAATTTGATTATTCGCCCAATGCTTTTCACTTTATTCGTTTCGGTTTTGAAAGTACGGTGCATCAATATCAAGCGCATTTGAGTGATAATACGACTCGCCGATATACGTCGGATTCGTCTTTATTTCAAATAAAAGACATATTAATCAATCCAATACTGAGGGGGTATGAAAACTCTGTCTTTGTAGAAGATGAAATCAATTTCAATAAAAATCTGTCTGTCAATATAGGCTTGCGAGGCTCATCATTTTATTCCGATAAAACATTTTATAAGCGTCTTGAACCCCGTTTGGCAATGCGTTATTCTATTCCTAATTGGTTCACCCTCACTGCCACGGCGGCTCAAACGGTGCAATATAGCCATGCGTTATTGAGCAATGAAGTGGGTTTAGAAAAACTCATTTGGGTGCCATCTTTGAAAAATTTAAAGCCTCAAACCGCCGACCAAGTGTCATTTGGTATTGCCAAACAATTGAAAAATTGGCATATAGATATTTCCCTTGAAGGCTATTATAAACGCTTTAAAAACCTCAGTCAATTTGTCTTTTTTGCAGATTTTGGCGATAATATTTATCAAAATTGGCAACAAAATATACTTAAAAATGGGAAAGGCGAAGCCTACGGTTTAGAGTTTTTACTCAATAAATCAGAAGGCAAATTCAATGGTTTGGTGAGTTATACGCTTTCGTGGAACAATCGGCAATTTGACGGTTTTAATGAAAGCAAAGTGTTCCCTTTTAAATATGATCGCCGCCATATTTTGAATACTTATGCTTCTTATCAATTATCTAAAAAATGGAAAATGGGGGCATTATGGACATATAACACAGGTTTTCGCTTGACGATTCCAAACGGGCAGCTTGTTGGTGTTCCTTTTTTTGATGATAAACAATTGCTTTACACTCAAATTAATAATGGTAAAATGCCTAATTATCATCGACTTGATTTGAATTTTAATAATGAAAAACAATT
>JANLRG010000772.1:0-5520 GCA_031361545.1 Bacteroidota bacterium | reverse complement strand
CGGTAGTCTGCGGTAGTCAGCGGGATAAAAACCTCCAGCGGATTTTCGCAGAAGTTTGTCTGATTATTTTCGTCGGTAGTCTGCGGTAGTCAGCGAGATAAAAACCTCTCGCGGATTTTCGCAGAAGTTTGTCTGGTGATTTTCGGCGGTAGTCTGCGGAAATCAGCGGGATAAAAACCTCTCGCGGATTTTCGCTGAAGTTTGTCTGATTATTTTCAGCGGTAGTCTGCGGCAGTCAGCGGGATAAAAACCTCTCGCGGATTTTCGCAGACACATTCAAACAAAACTTGTTTAGATGAAATGAGCATTCATCTTAAATGATGGTTGTTTAAATAGTGAAG
The DNA here is from genome assembly GCA_031361545.1 of Bacteroidota bacterium. GTDB lineage: Bacteria > Bacteroidota > Bacteroidia > AKYH767-A > 2013-40CM-41-45 > JADKIH01. Next base: position 5,179 of record JANLRG010000772.1, on the reverse strand, counting down.
TCCGTTTTGCTTGTTCCATCATGGAGTGACCACAATTATATTTGTTCAATAAAAAAATAATAATTATGAAAAGAACAAATAAAATGACCCACGAAGAATTACGAATTAGTAATGAAGTGTTGAAGATGCAATTAAATGCAGAATTCGGAATGAACTTTAATGATAATATGAGTTGTGATCTTCCACCAGAAGTGGAACGCGCATGGCTGAAATCTGTTCAACGATTCGAGAAAGCTTATTCGGAAAATAGAACGGTGCTTTGCTATGACTTAATTGGAAGACCTGATTTTGCTCCAGCAGAAATTTTGAATCCAAAAATGGTGAAAACTGAATTAGCTAACCTCATTACGATATTAGAAAAGAATAAAATTATTGTCGATTGTATTTCTCCTATTACTGATTTGGAAATGTATGTTTTCATTACTGAAAAATTATTTCAAGAACATATTCTTCACATACCGAATAGCAGTATGGTAACTCATTTTACTTATTCTGAATTTTATTCTGATGGAGAAAATTATGATTTGCCCTATTAAAAAAGTTTTAATCAAAAAAAAGTCTCTCACATAAGTGAGAGACTTTTTTTTGATTTGTAACGTATTACTATTCGTTCAATTTAATTTCAACACGACGATTAGTTGCTCTTCCTGCATCCGATTTATTATCTGCTGCTGGCATTGTGTCTCCATAGCCTTCAGAAGATAATCTTGAACCGTTAATTCCTTTGTTAATGAAATAGGTTTTAACAGCTGCGGCTCTACGTCTCGACAAATCCAAGTTTGATGATGCACTACCAACATTATCAGTGTGCCCTTCAATGGACCAAGTTGTAGCTTCGTATTGTTTCATTATATTAACAACAGTATCAAGTTTAGAGAATGAAACAGATTTAATAACATCTTTTCCTGTTTCAAACTGAATTGATTTTGCAGCAAAAGATATCTTTTGTAACACTTCTTTTTTCTTAGATTCATCAATAGAAGGACAACCTTTGTTTGTTTTCAATCCTTTTACATCTGGACATTTGTCGTCCTTATCGGCAACCCCGTCATTATCTCTATCAGGGCAACCTTTTGTTTCTGCGGATCCTTTTTCTGTTGGACAAGCATCTTCTTTATCAGAAATACCATCGCCATCTGTATCTGGGCAACCATCAAATTTAGCAAGCCCTTTTACATCTGGACATTTGTCGTCTTTATCTGCTATGCCGTCCCCATCTTTATCAGGACATCCCATTAATTCTTTTGTTCCTTTTTCATTGGGACAAGCATCGTCTTTATCTGCAATACCATCACCATCGGTATCAGGACAGCCCTTCAATGCAACACTACCTTTAACATCGGGACAAGCGTCTTCGTTATCTGCAATTCCGTCGCCATCTTTATCAGGACAACCATCTAGTGATTCTAAGCCGAAAACTGTTGGACATTTATCAACGCGATCTAATACTCCATCTTTATCAGAATCTTTTCCCCCTAATCGAACTACAACACCAAGGGAGTGATGAAAGTAATCGCCGACAGCTTCAGAAGTTCCAGTGTTAAGCATCGTTTGAATATTAAAACCAACATTTTCTGAAATCCAAATGTTAGCTCCAATGCCAAGATTTAATGCAATAGATTTATCCTTGTCGTACATACTTAATCCCGGCCCGAAAGCAATGTATGGGTCGAACCAACTAGAAGATTTAAGAATGTAATCATTGGCAAATAAATATTTTCCCAAAAGATCGAAATCTCCAAAGAATTTTTTCGCATCAGTTTTCAATCCTGAATGATTCACATTTGAAACAGCAAATGAAAGTCCAACAGCAAATGATTTGTTTACGTTTTTTGCCAAATCAAATTTTGAAAATGCTGGAATAGTTTGAAAATGATCAAACCCATAAAGGTCTTTAAACAAAGGATCAGTTGACGAATAATCGACAGCATGAAATCCTAAACCAAATAGCCAAGGATGATCAACATTCTGTGCAGTACTTTGCATTGTTATAAACAAAGTTACCATGCAAATGGCGGTAATTAATTTTTTCATAGTTAATATTTTTGAGCGTCTGTGTTCGGGATTATTTTTCTGTTGGCAAAGGAACAATAAATATTTTTTGTAGGCAATAAAATGGACATGAACAAAATTTGTTAAGCGATGTTGATGATTTGAGATGTGTAACTCCTTGAAAATAAACATAAAAAGAGGCCTCGTTAATTTTAGGCCCCTTTATATTTTCTAGATTTAATTAATGTCCTGCCAACTGTTGATCATAATCGAGGCCTTGAGCTTTCAAAAGATTTTTAGTTTTGATTGCATGCCAGGCCATGTAAACAAAACAAGAAAGAGGAACGATGTATGAAAAGTGAGTATAGGATATTCCTGCAATTCCGTTTGGATTAATTTTATCGAAATCACAAATGACACCTTGCATAGGAGGAATAATTGCTCCACCTAGAATCATCATAATTAAAAATGCAGACCCTTGGCTAGTATATTTTCCAAGTCCAGTAACAGCAAGTGCAAATATACACGGCCACATTACAGAGCAAGCCAATCCACCACTAATGAATGCAAAAGTACTAACAGTTCCTTTAGTCATTAAGCCAACCAACATAGCAATTGTTCCTAAAACAGCAACCGTAAATAACATTTTTGCTGGCCTTTCATTGGCATAAAAGAATGCGGCAACTAAAAAGAAAACGCTTATAACATAAACGTACATATTACTTACGTCGTTTCCGCGTAGATGATTAAAAATTAAAATGATTGCAAAAGCAATTAACGGAACGATGATAGTAAGAATATTTTTGGTTGATTTTTTTAAATTAAAAACTGCAATGGCTCCAGTCCATCGACCAATCATTAAACTGCCCCAGTAGAGAGATATAAATTGCGAAATATATTTTTCTTCTAAACTTCCAAACTCTACAGATTTTAAGAGTGCGCCCATATTACTTTGGACCGTAACTTCCATTCCTACATAAACGAAAATTGCAATCATCCCTAAAACTAATTGGGGATATTGCATCGCTCCCCATCCAGTTTTATCCTTTTGTGCTGCAAACAAAGAGTAAAATAATAATCCTAGAATGATAACCAACGAGCCAAGTACGAGATAAACTTTATCATGTTCACCAAATAGATTGTTGAAGAATAACAAAACGATTGTTGGAATCGCTATTAAAAATAGAATTTTCATGGCCTTGCTACTATTTTCAACATGCTCTTCCATTTTTATTGTAGGGAGTTTTTTGCTTAAAAAGAAAAACATGGCAACTAAGAAGAACAGACTACCAAGAATCAAGTAGAGTGTTTTGATCGATTGAATGGTAGCAGTGCCCACATTGTTGAGGTCGCCAAAAAGGACGACACTCACCGCAATTGGACCTAAGAGTGTACCTAATGAATTAACTCCACCTGCTAAATTGAGGCGATGCGCGCCAGTCGCTGGATTGCCCAACGCAATGGCGAAGGGTTGTGCGGCCGTTTGTTGTAATGAAAACCCTAATGCTATGATGAAAAAACAAGCGAGTACCATTCCAAATGTCGCTCCCGTTCCAGAAGCAACGAAAGCAAGAGCGATTGCACCAACCACAGACATTGTTAGGCCGAGAATAATTCCATTTTTAAAACCAATCCTGTTGAGGATATCAACTCCTGAAACAGATGACAAAAGATATAAAATTAGTGAGCCAAAAAAGTAGGCTCCATAAAAAGAAGTATCTATTAATTGACTTTGAAATTGATCGAGGTTGAAATGTGTTTTGCAAAATGGAATAAAGATTCCGTTTGATGCTGCCACAAATCCCCAGAAGAAGAAGACGGTTACCAGCGTTGGTAATGCACCTTTGCTAATAGTCTGTGTAGTTTTTTCCATGTAGGAGGTTGTTTTTCGGTTTTAATATTTTGGTACAATTTCAATGAGAAATTTGTCATTCAATATTGAGAAATACTTTCCAATTAATTTGAAGGAAAATAAAATTCTTTGAACAATGATTAAGTGAGATGTAATTTAATTAACGGTATTTCTGCTCACCTGTTTGTTAAACATAATAACTTTCGTCGATATCATAAGTAGTGAATAAAAAGATCTTGAGCAACAATAGATAATTTATAAAAATAATTTAGGCAAATTCTTCTGTAAATGGTCGAGTCAAACCAACTATTTCATAGCTTTACTGAAATGAATTGAAGAGTTTATTTTTAACGACATCAAATGAGAAGAAAACTACTATTTACAGGGGTATTATGTGCTATTTCCTTCATAAGCTATGCTCAATATAATTTAACAATTACCTATGATGCGAGCCAAGGCGCTTCGACACTTCAAGGTGCTGCAAAAGTTTACATCCATTCTGGTGCAAATGATGTTGCAGGTCCATTGGACGGCACAACTTGGAACTATATCGTCGGTAATTTGGGATTAGATGATGGAGTAGGAGAAATGACAAATTTGGTCGGCAACATTTGGACTATCACAATTGATCCAGTTGCCTATTACAGTCAAGCTCCTAATGGTCCAGTTTTAGGTGCATCAATTCAGAGAATCGGGATGTACTTCCGCGACGCAACTGGAATGAATACTGGAAAAGATGTTAATAATTCTGATATTTTTATGGACTTAAGTTCAGGTACACCAGAAGTATTTAACACCGATGGAACACCTTTTTTTGGAGTCACTGCAGGGATTTCTGCCAACATAAATTCATTGAATAATGATAAGCTTGGTATTAGCAATGCACCAAATCCAATGTCGGCACATACATTATTTGCTTATGTTATAAATGGTAAACAAAATGCAGCACTGTCGATTTATGATGCTACTGGACGTTTAGTTAACATATTATTCAATGAACTTCAATCTGCGGGAAAACATTATTACAACTGGATTGGTGATGATTTTAATGGTAATCTTTTAAGTGGTGGTGTGTACTATTATTCGCTGACTTCTGGTTCCAATAAAGTAAATGGAAAACTTATTATTGTACGTTAATTGGGGTTAGGGATAAAAATTTGAAAGGAGTCACAGGGTGATCCCTTTTTTATTTGTCCACTAGAAAATGAAATTCTGTTAAGAACACAGTCATTGTTGATGGAGGCACAACTCAATTGGTTGTTAAATTCAAAATGAAAACTTTATTTCTAGTTTAGAAATAAATTAATCCAGTTTTTTCTATTGTTTTTTTAAATG
>JANLRG010000767.1:0-1146 GCA_031361545.1 Bacteroidota bacterium | reverse complement strand
TACAGACGGCAATATTTTAAATAACCCAAATATTGTTGCCAACGATTTTAATCAACTTACTTCTGAAAATCAAGCAGGTAATAATTTTGAAGTATTAATGCCCATTTCTTTGAAAAAAGCGAATGCTATTGCATTCAATTTTAATAAAGAAAAATTAGACTTCAATAAAATAAATACTCCAGTTAATCCAATAGCGGAGGTTAGTGATCTCAATATATTAAAACCTAAAGCCTTGACAATCAGCACTTTATATGATGAACCTCAATTGCCGAAAATGGCAAAAAGAAATAAATGGTGGCGTTTGGGTATCTTCGGTTCGCAGAGTACGGATTATATGACCTCCTCGTATGTGTATCGAGGCGATCTTAATAAATTGGCTGATTTATCTTTCAATAAAGGCGTGGGGGTATCTGCCATCCGTAGAAAAGGTAAGTTTGAATTTGGAATGGGTCTTATTTTTAATAAAAAAAACTATAAAACACATTTGCCTCCTGAATTAATAACAGGTTCCGTAGTTACGGGAAACTCAACTCAAGCCGTTTTACCAGAAGCTGTCAATCTCGATATAGTACGCATACCCCTCAGTATGGACTATCATTTTAAGAGTCTTGGCAGATGGAATATGTTTGCGACTTTGGGCGCATCATTCAATGCCACTTCTAAAATAGATGTCAAATATTACGAAATACCCGTCGCTTCAACGACACAACAAACATTGGGTTTACAATCGCGCAGTGCATCGTCTATCAATGCATATGGAAAACCTTACAAGTTTTTAAGTTTAGATAAAAATGAAGGCAGTTTTTATTATTCAGCTCATGCTGGAATCGGCGTTGAATGTAAAGTAACACCTTTAATAAGTGCCTATTTACAACCCATCGTTGAGAAGCAATTCGGTAAGTATGGCATCAGCTCACGCAATGATAAAATCAACACAGTGAGTGTGCAAGTTGGTTTGAAAATGAGAATTTCTCAGAAAGAATTTTAAAATATTTCTATGCATAAATAATTGACTTCATGGAATTTATAAAAAAAAGAAGCCTTTTTGAATCAATCAAAAAGGCTTCTTTTTTTTATAAATTCCATGAAGTCAATTATTTATGCATAGAAATATTTTAAAATTCTTTCTGAGAAATTCTCATTTTC
>JANLRG010000745.1:0-1549 GCA_031361545.1 Bacteroidota bacterium | reverse complement strand
TCACGTCCTCTTAGAAAAAAAGTAAGGTTGTTTTTACCTTGAATAAAGCCTGTTGGCACTGCAAAATCAGGATCAACATGCGGCTTATCTTCCATGATGAAAGTTGTGTAATAACTATCGGGGCTGCTTGTGGCATTCAATTCAGGCTGCGGTTTGCTACGGCTACCCATGCTTATTTCACGCGACCAAACAATTTCCCACAATGCCAAATGTTCTACCACCTCCGCAATTGACCACCGATTGGTAGAATCTCGAAATGCCCATTGTTTAGGGGTGAGGTTTTCTGTTTCTTTGATAAGTGCATCACGGGTGCGGCGCATATTGTCCAATGTGTATTGACGGTCGGCTTCCGTCCAAAGGCTTTTAGCTTCTTGGGCTTGTAAAATGCCTGTTAAAAGTAGGGCGAAAAATGGGAAAATCATCGATTTCAATTGCCTTTGCGAAGCACGAAACCATCTTAAAATTCGTCTTTTCATTGTTTTTTGATTTTTAGGTGAATGATAAGACAAAATTAGGCAGCATAGTTGAGCGGGTATTGTAAAAATGCGACAAATTTTAGGTTGCTTCGTACCTCGCAAGGGTATTCGTGCTTCGCAAGGACAATTAAGCATTTTTCAAAAAATGAGACAATTCGACATTGTTTTTAAGGTAATCTGTTGGTGTTCTGCCTAAAAAAGTAGCAAAATCTTTGATAAAATGTGCTTGGTCGTAGTAGCCGCAATCGTAGAGGATATGCTGCCAATTGACTTCCCTTTTACCAGCCATGAGAGAACAGAGGTAGCCCAAACGCCTTGTACGCGCATAAAATTTAGGGCTTAAACCCACTTTTTGAAAAAACTTACGCTCAAATTGGCGACGAGACATAAAAAGATTATTCATCATATCGCTGACATTAATGATACCTTTTGCATCTAATATTTGGTTGGCTGTGAAATCAACAGCATCAAAGCGATACTCGTTTTTCATTAATTGAATATTCAAAAATTGGGTTAATAAACTGATGCGTTCAGCCGCAGTTTCAGCTTCCATTATTTTGTCTTGCAATACACGTATTTCACTCCCCCTCAGTATTTCAGCAATATTGAGCCGTTCGTCGGTCAATTCTCCCAAAGGCAAATTGAACAAAGTATGCATTCCTGCCGGGCGAAACACGATACCTACCATACCTATAGCACCCGATAAAGATAAACGATAACTTGTAGTGGCTTGACCTGTTAGAAAAGCTTGCGGAACGGCAACTGATTCGTACTTAGCATTTTGAACAGCATAGGGTATGCCGTAGTTGAAAACCATTGAAGTGAAAGCGGTGGGCGGCGATTCTACCAGTAAAGGTTGTGAAAAGTAAGATTCCCAAACGTAGAAACATTCCACGTAGGGTTTTAAATGCAGCGGCGGTGGAAATTTTTTATAGAACATTTGGGGTTATGGGTTTTGACTTAATGATGGTGTGTGAAAATTGTTTTCAAAATTAATACTTTGGTTTGAGATAAAAAAATAAAACGGATTTGAGACGCAAGTTTCCTATACGCATTTACATTTAAGCCTTAAT
>JANLRG010000740.1:0-1306 GCA_031361545.1 Bacteroidota bacterium | reverse complement strand
ATTTAATGACAATGTTAATTCATTTGCAGCATCAATTGAAGGTAATAGCTTGTAAGCATCAATATTACGAAGAAAATTTTTAGGCTTCAAAAACTCCTTCGACAACTGTTTAGGACTCCATTTTCCAGATTGGTATTCTGTCCAAGCCAAACGCACTTCCCAATAAGGTATTGTTTCATTTTCTTTTTTACCTGCATCTTTTGCCATAAACTCGGGCCAGAAAAGAAACAACCGCTTCTTCCAAACAATCGGCACCAAATGCACGCCACTATTTTCATTGTCCTCTGAACCACGAATATCCACTTGGATTTTATCCCATGCCGACCAGCGATGTTCCCCACTAAATCGCAAAGTGCGATAATAGTATTGATAAGGTGTAGAATGACTACGCCCAACGACATGAGTCACTTCTGTGTCATTGTCCTGATACACGCCAACAATATCCAATTGAGACACCTCATTGAGTTGATACAGGTAATTCCTAAAAGCCTGTTCTACGGTGGCATCCGTAATGTCATTTTGGGTAATTTCACCCTCTAAGTCACGGAAAAAGGACGATTTATCGTCTCGCCATTCAGGTTCAAGCCAATTTTCGGGATAGAGCAATACTTTGCGATTGGCTTCCCAAACACGGTAGTTTTTCATCCACTCCCAATGATTGCGGTCAATATCAGAAGATTTGGCTTCTTTTTCCAAATTCAATAAACAGCGATTGATGAAGGTTTGTACGCTTGAAATGGCTTGTTTAATGCGGGAGGTTTCCATGCAAGCACCCATCTGCACGTCAATTAAGAAAAATTCAAACAAACCATCTGCGTCAGTAACGTCCCATAGTTTGAGTTTTTCATTTTGTAAAAGAAAGGCAATCAAAGCATCGCGTTGGTGGTGACGCAATTTGTCGTTGATAGTGCTAATGGTTTCTTGCCAACCTTCGTCAGTGTATCTTGCACGGGCAGTCTGTTTGATGTCTAAGGACAAATCATGCAAAACGTCAAAATCAGTTGGGTTCGTTGCCCATGCTTTGAGGTTATTTACTGAGGCATCCGTTTTTTCAACAAGGCGCAAAATGGCTAATAAACGTTGCCATGCTGATAATTTTGCAAAAGATACTGAGGGGTATGCATCAACCAATTTGATAACGTCACTAATCAGTGATTTATGCCAACCTGTTGTTTCAGAAATCGACCCCGCTAATTTATCCAAAGTATCATCATCGGCTTCGTCGGGCATGAAATTTAATAAGTACAAAAATGGGTAAGATGTTTGCGGTAAATTTTGCCGCAATAACCTATAATCATCCATTTTA
>JANLRG010000699.1:0-1139 GCA_031361545.1 Bacteroidota bacterium | reverse complement strand
TTTTAATTACTTATATTTTTTAGTAAAAATGAAAAAGCAAATACTACTCGCCCTATTGAGCGCAATTACTGCCACCTTGCAAGGACAAGAAAAGGGTTTGGTGGCAGAATGGACATTCGATAAAATCGAAAAAACCGAAATCGTCAAGCCACTTGAAAGGCGTAAAATTCCGTCACCTGAAATTGACCGTTCCTTTTTTGTCACAGAAAATATATCGGCAACAAAAGGTAAAATATTGGGAGCTTTCCACAAATCAGTACAAGGCGTGGTGGGTAATGCTTTGCAATTGGACGGCAATACAAGTTTTGTAGAAATGCCTTTGAATACCAAATTGAGTAGCGATTTTAGTGTCGGGGCGTGGGTTGCTTTGGGCGCATTTCCGACGCATTGGTGTCCTGTTGCTGACCAAAATATCAACACCCAAAAAGGTTTTTTCTTAGGCATTGATGCCTATGGTCATGCGGGCATAAAAGCCTATATCGGTGGTAAATTGGTAGAAATTCAATCGAAAGAGCAAATACCTTTGCGGAAATGGGCTTATATTCAAGGCGTTTTTTCAAAAAAAGACGGTTTATCGCTTTATTTGGACGGTAAACAAGTAGCTACTGTACCCACGACGGGTGCGTTTGAACCTGCCAATTCAGCAAAAATATTGATTGGTAAAAATTCCATTCTTCAAAAACCAGAAGGTACGGTACGTCCGCATGGCACACAGCCTGTTTACACGTTTTTTGACGGTTTGATTGATGAATTAAAAATATACGATACCCCCCTCAGTAGCACCGCAATAGAAGCCTATTACAACAAAACAAAACCACAAACCGCACCTCCATTAGCGACACGCTCGCTGCCTTTATCGGGTGCAAAAGCGGGCAAATTTGGGGCAATTTACACGACTTTGAAATTTTATGAAGCGTGGGATAAGCCTTGGCCCGTCTCCAATCAAGCCGATATTGTCATCAATTTTGACAACAACGCGAGCAAGTTCGTTTTTTGGCGTGGCACAAGTTATATACCGCATTGGGTAACTGAAAACGGTATTTGGTACAATAATGAATTTTTAGAAACATGGGATGTAAACGGTTGTCACGAACCGATGTCCGACAAACGTTGTCAATATTCGAATGTCCGTATTTTAG
>JANLRG010000683.1:0-11667 GCA_031361545.1 Bacteroidota bacterium | reverse complement strand
TTTTAATTCTAACTTTATTAATTACTTTGCTTTTGAACCTTGGCCATGAATGACCAAGCAATTGAACCTTGAACCTTGAACCTTGGCCATGAATGACCAAGCAATTGAACCTTGGCCATGAATGACCAAGCAATTGAACCTTAAACCTAGAACTTTGCCAGTCAAACCAAAAACCCATTTACAATTGTATTCGCTTGTTCAAAAGCGTTTTCCAAGGTGTCGTTTAAGATGACATGATCAAATTTAGGGGCGAAAGATAATTCGTATTCTGATTTTTGTATTCTCAATTTATATGATTCTGGTGTTTCTGAATTTCGTGCAATCAGTCGTTTGTGTAGTTCTTCCACAGAAGGCGGACTAACAAAAACGGCCAAGAGTTGATCGCCAAAAATCGATTTAATTTTCAATCCACCTTCAACATCAACATCAAAGACTGGAGTTTTTCCTGAAGACCAAATAGATTCCACTTCCGATTTTAGTGTGCCATAAAAACCATTGGAATAAACTTCTTCCCACTCTATAAACTCATCATTAGCAATTCTTTTTTTGAATTCATCGATTGATAAAAAATGATAGTCTTCGCCATCGACTTCGTTCAATCTTTTATTTCTTGTCGTTGCAGAAACAGAAAATTGTAAGCGCGGATCGGTATCTAACAGATGGTGAACGATGGTTGTTTTTCCACTACCTGATGGCCCACAAAATAAAAGTAGTTTCCCGTCTTTAATCATTACAATACATTCAACACTTGTTCTTTGATTTTTTCTAGCTCATCTTTTATGACCACTACAGCTTTTTGCATGTCGGCATCATTTGCTTTTGATCCGATCGTATTAATTTCTCTTCCTATTTCCTGAGCGATGAATGATAATTTTTTTCCAGCCGATGGTTCTTCGTCCATCGTCGTTAAAAAATAATCGCAATGACTTTTGAGGCGAACTTTCTCCTCTGAAATATCAAATTTTTCAATGTAGAAAATCAATTCTTGTTCGAAACGATTTCTGTCGATGTTGTTAACTTGAATAAATTCTTCCAGATTTGTTTGTAAGCGGCGGCGAACAATTTCAATTCTTCCATTCTCAAATTTCTCTATTTCTATAAGTCCTTCTAAAATTCCTTTGATGCGTAAAACCAAATCTTTTTTAATTGCATCGCCTTCATTTTTTCTGAACTTTTGAAATTCTACTGAAGCGTTTTTCATCGCCTTGGTAACAGCCTCCCATTCTTCTTCAGTTAAAACAGTACGGTCGTTCATTAATACTTCCGGCATCGGTAAAATTAACTGCAAATAATTTGGAGTCGTAATTCCCAACTCAGCATCCAATGTTTTTAATTCATCAAAATATGCTTTTGCAAGTTGATGATTGATGACTGCTTTTTTTGAACCATCTTGCGATTCGATGATAAAAGTAGCGTCTGATTTCCCTCTTTCTATAAGCCTCGAAAGTTCAGTGCGCAATTCCATTTCTTTTTCCTTATAGGCTGATGGAAGTCGGAGGTTGAGATCAATAAATTTGCTATTCACCGATTTGATTTCGACAGAAATAGTTTTGTTTTTAAAATCGATGGAAGCGGTACCAAAACCGGTCATTGAACGAATCATTAGAGCATTTTTAAAAGAGGGACAAAAGTAGACTAAGATTCCGCTTTGGCAAAAGTTGGCTTCGTCACCAACCAAACACCTGTAAATATGAGAATACAAGCACCGACCTGAATGAGTCGTAAATTTTCGTGATGAATGGCCATGCTGATGGCTGTTGCGAAGATAGGCTGAAGATAGATATAGTAACTCACTACTGATGGACTTAATTCTTTCAGTCCAAGTGTGTTAAGTAAGTAGGCGAGGAAGGTGGTAAAGAAAATTACAAAAACGACAGCAGCCCAATGAACAGCGCCAAAGCTTTGCCACTGAATAGTAGTAACATCCTGAAAACCAAAAGGGGTGACGATAATTAGTCCGAAGAAAAACGTCCAGCCCAAAACCAACCACATATTATACTTCTGCATCATCGGTTTTACTAAGACTAAGAAAATGGCATAAGAAGCCGCATTGGTTAAAATCATAAGGTCGCCTGAAAATGAACCGATTCCATTTGCTTTCCCTAAAAAAATAAGAGCGCCAGCTCCGATGATTCCGCAAAGAATTCCCAAAATCCGAAGTAGAGTAATTCTTTCTCCTATAATAATTCCAGCGAAAAGCATAACCATCACCGGGTTGGTGGTCATGATTAATGCGGCATTGATATTACTTGTTTTGGAAAGACCTTGGAAGAAAAGTAGTTGATTGATTGCTACACCAAACAGACCGAGAAGGAAAAATCGAACATAATCTTTCTTTTCAATCTGTTGATTTTTAGCCATCAAAAACTTCATCAGCCAAAAAAGTGCTGTTGCAAAAAAGACGCGAAGGAGAATAAATCCGTTTGGTTTAATTAGGTCGGGCATCACCAATTTGGCAATACTAAAATTAGCGCCATAAATTAAATTGGCAGTAAAAGTGGCGAGATGCGCGTTTTTTTTTCCGATCATGAATGAATGGCCGACTTGGCAGCAGCAACATTAGATTTGCTGTTGCCCACAAATATAGCGTCATTCAGAATCAGAACAGGTCTTTTCAGGAAAGTATATTCCTCTAAAATATATTTTCTATAATCTTTTTCAGTTAGTTTCATTTCGTTCAGGCCCAGAGCTCTAAATTTAAGGGCCACACGACTAAAGAGGGCCTCATAGCTACCTGCTAGCTTGGCCATTTCATCGATTTGACCTGGCGTTATTTTTTCGTTTTTAATATCTTGAAATTGAACATCCTTTCCCACATTCCATTCTTTGATTATGCGTTGACAGGTTGAGCACGAACTTAAGTGATAGATTTTTTTCATCAGAAATAATATTTGGCAATATTAACTGAAATGGTTGGAATTTCAGAGCGTAAACTGACCGCTGTTAACGTTTTGTCGGCTATAGAATCTCATTTTTTTTGAGTATGTTTGAATCCTAATCAATTACAAATAAGTCGTGGAAAAAGTTTTTGAAATAAAGTTACCACAGTTTGAAGGCCCGTTCGATCTACTTTTATTTTTTATAGAAAGAGATGAGATCGACATTCATAATATTCCTATTTCAAATATCACAAATGATTTTTTGGAATATGTCCATAGAATGAATGAACTGAACATTGAAGTGGCCAGTGAATTTATTTTGGTTGCCGCAACGTTGATGCGAATCAAAGCGAAGATGTTATTGCCTCGTCCAGAAATTGATGATCAAGGGAATGAAGTCGATCCGCGGAAAGATTTAGTTGAAAGACTTTTACTTTACAGACAATATAAAGAGTCTTGTGAAGAAATGAAAGTGAAAGAGGATGATCGTGGTATGATAGCGACTCGCGGAAATATTCAGAAAGAGTTAGCGACTATTGCTATGCAAAATTCGCATACAGAAGAGTTGATGAATTTAACTTTGTATCAGCTACTGAATAGTTTCAATAAAGTGTTGACGCGTTTTGATGCCGAGAAGAACAAAGTGTTTCATCACGTTGTACAATATCCATACACCATTTCAGATCAGAAGGCGACAGTAAAATCGATGTTACAAGGCCAAGAGAAAGTTGCATTTACAGAAATCATATTTGCATGTGAAAATAAAGTTCAGGCAATTTTTACTTTTCTTGGGATTCTTGAATTACTACAAGAGCAATTGATTAAAATCACCTTGGGTATTGGTTTCAATAATTTTTGGTTAAGCGAAAACTTAGAGCCGCAAGCGTGATTGAATAACCTTGAATGCAGACAGACAGCAAGAAACTCTTAAAGACATTTCGTCCCAGTAGAATTATGATACCGGTCGTTCTCGGTTTGGGAGCCGCCACCTATTTGCTCGTTAGAAATTTCAACAAAGAAGCTTTCTTGAATATTCACTGGACATGGAACAGTTCATTCTGGATTTTCATGGCTTTTCTAATGATGATTGTTCGCGATGGCGCGTATATGATCAGAATTCGTGCGCTAACAGATGACGAATTAAATTGGAGAAGCGCTTTCAACGTTATTATGCTTTGGGAATTTGCTTCTGCTTTAGCTCCAGGAATGTTAGGTGGCGGATTTGTATTTGCTATTTTCATTTTAAATAGAGAGCGAATAAATATGGGTAAGAGCATTACTGCTATTATGCTCTCATCTTTTCAAGACGGAATATTTTTAGCGATAATGGCGCCATTGGTTTATTTTACCATTGGGAAAGAACAATTATTTTCGACATTAGATGTAAATAATATTGCCGCAGTAAAATTTGGAAATGGTTTTTTCTATTCCTTCTGGACAGTTTACTATATCATTCTTGCATACAAAGTATTTGTAGCTTATGCATTATTTGTAAATCCTCGATTTGTAAAATGGTTGTTAATTAAATTATTTTCATTGCCATTATTGAAAAGATGGAAGCACAGCGCCAGAGAAACCGGCAGTCAGCTCATCATAGCATCTAACGGATTAAAAAACAAATCACGTAAATTTTGGTTCAACTCTTTTTTTGGAACCTTTGCTTCTTGGACAGCCCGGTATTGTATAGTGAATTGTATTATTTTAGCATTTCACGATGTTCATATAGACAACTTGTTGATTTTTGGACGACAGATTGTGATGGGAATAATTATTTTATTTAGCCCAACTCCTGGTGGTAGTGGTATTGCAGAATTTATGTTCAACGATTTTCTCGGAGAATTTATCCCTCACGGCTTATCGGCATCACTCGGATTGCTATGGCGATTGATTAGTTATTATCCATATCTTTTTATCGGAGCAGTTATTTTGCCGCGATGGATTAAAAATACTGGATTGAAATTAAAACATGATGCTTCATAAATATGCTTTTAGAAAATTTAATTTATATAAATAGAAACCTCGCGTCTTATTTTTATTTCGCATTGGCAATTTCGGACTGATGTCTGTAAGCATACTTCTCTCGTTAAATTAAAATTGCTCACGAATAATTGAGCGATTGCCACAATGATTTTTATTTGATGTTATTCAAATAGTTGTTCCAAAATTTTGTGCGACTTTACATTCATGAAACCGGTGATATGGAGACGATAATATTCGAGTAGGTTTTCGATTAGAATTTTTTTATCCGCTAACAAAAGATTTAAATTGAAAGAAAGGTCGGTCGAACCAGCTATCAGTTTTGAAAAGTTGGTTGCGGCAATTTCGCTGAGGTAGTAAGGATGAAGTGGAATTTCCGATTGAAATTTTCCATCCATCAAATTAAAAATTTTTTTGTCTGCAGAGGAGTTACTCATTGGATAAAAACCAAGGTAACGTGTCAGTCGCATCAGAAAAACCAAATGAAAATCTTTTGAAACCGGTTCTTGAACATCGAGAAGTTGGATAGAGTTGAACAAAAATTCAAACAGCAATAAACTTTCTTCTTCTTCTTTGATTGCTTTGCCTAAAACTTCGTTGAGAAATAAAACAATTATACTTTTGATTACATCGAAAGGAATACTAGAGTGCGGAGGCATCGGTCTGATTTCACTGATGCGATGTAATCCTTGCCGCTCCTTATGATAGACAACCAAATCGACCAAGGTCAATGGTTGAAACAATCCGATGTTGAGTTTAGGATTTTTTTTTCTCACACTATTTACGATGTAAGATTGGATTCCAAAAAGTTCGGTATAGATTTTTACTACCAAGCTTGTTTCACGATATTCTGTATAAGAAAAAACAATTCCTCTAGTCTTATGAAGCATTATCTGGAGAAAAGTAATTTTGTTAAGCAAGTCTGTGTGCCATCCTCATTGGAAACATATATAATGTACACTCCTGTTTGTGCTCGTTCACCAGAATAATTTTTTCCATTCCATGTAGCGAGTCCGCCATTTGCTTTTGTATGATAAACTAGATTTCCAGCAATGTCGGTAATTTTTACATCGGCATTATTAACTGTTCCTCGGATAGCAATTGGTCCATTGTAATCATGTTGAACAGGATTAGGGAAAACGATAAAGCCTTTGCAATGATCGTCGCCCGTAGTTGCGTCGCCTTGATAAGAAAGCAAACCTTTGTCAGTACCAATAAAAACTTCTCCAGACATTTCATCGATAGCTATGTCTGTGATTGAATTAGATGGGAGAGGGGAATTGTCAACATTAAAATTAAAAAGTTGTTTTGTGCCATCGGCTGACATGTTAAAGACGCCACCGTTGGCAGTACCAAACCATTTTCTATTGGCGGGATCAATAGCTACCGCAGTTACATTTTCTGTTTCTAAAAGATATTGCGCATAACCATCTTGAACCAAAATCACTTTCTGTGCATCGTAATTTCCACCATTAAAAACATTACCCGGATTATAAACTACCGCTACACCTTGATTGGTTCCAATCCAAATAGCACCGTCTTTGTCTTTGGCTAAAGATCGCACAAAGAGATCAGGAAGATTTCCTTTTCCACTTTGAGTCGTCAGAGCTTTGAGTTGAACGCCGGAAGAAGAGCTAAGACTAGCTTCTTTGAAAACATAAACACCAGCTCCGTTGCTGGCACCTTTGTGAGAGATAAACCATTTCTGTCCGTAATCGTCGACGATTGGTTTGAAGTTAACGTTATCAATTAAATTTGGATCTGGTAGTTGATAAGCGAACCAACCTCCGCTAGCTCTATGCACAGAAACAGATTTTGTATTGTAACCTGTCACCGCCCAAAGATTTCCATCTGCATCGAAGGTAAGTCCACCAACGCGCGTGTCATTCGAATCAGAAACAGTTACGTTGGCAATTGCGCTATTGTTCGTATTGTAAATCGCTACACCACGATCATTTCTATATTCTAAAATTCCAGCTCCGAAATTACCTACATATACATGTTCCAAATCGAGCGGGTCAATCGCCACCGAACTATTCGCAGGAGAGAAATTACACGCTTGATTATAGATAGAGTCAGTAGCGCGGTTAAAAGACTTCCATCTGTTATCGGCAAAACGATAGCTCCCATATTTGTAATCGTAGATGGCCACATCGCCATTTACAGAACCTGAAGCCACCCAAACTTTTCCACCAAGAGCTTGCAAACTATAGACCGCTTCAGCTCCCGGACCATTTGGAGTAAGAAAAGTATAAGGAGTAGAAGAATTTTGGAGAATCAATCCATTTTGATAATCGGCAATCCAGAAATTTCCTGAGTTATCGACGATACATTTGCGAAGCGCAAAGTTGGGACCGTTATAAATATTGAGTCCCTTTACCACGTTCGCATTTTCATCTAAGGCTAAAACTTCATACCAGTTGCGGTACATTATCATTCCATTGTGTTCATCGACACTAGCACGATTAGCAGTTTCAGAATAAAACTGCTGCCATACACCACCATTGTTAATGAAAACGGTATCGCTAAAAGTAACACCATCTGTTTTCACAACCACAAATTTTCCACCTACAGTTGCAGCCGAAGAGTAATTTGCTGTTGGAGCAAAAAAAGTTAAATCTTTTGTCCAAGCCGTCGAATTAAAAATAGTTGGATTATTGATGTCGGCAGTGAAAACACCACTTTCAGTTGCGGCTAGTAAAGTTGTTCCACTAAAAGCAATTCCTTGAACATTGACAGTACTGCTGCTTGGGCCAATATAATATGTGTCGCGAATTTCACGGCGAGAAAGATCTAAGACAACGATTCCGAATTCGCATCCCAGATAAGCTAGGCCATTGATGAAAGTAATACTGTTAATTGCTTTTCCACCGACAATATTTTTTTGTTTGATGTCGGGAATATTAATGATTGTTTTGTCAGGCAAAATCAAATCGATATTGGAATTGACGTAAGTGATCATTAATATTTTGGTCACTTGATCGAAACGGATATTGTTGAGTTCGTGATCTGATAGTCCAGAAAGAGTTGAATAATATTCGTATTCGCCATTGTTGTTATTGTAGCTGAACATTCCAAATTGTGTAGCGCAATAGATTTTTCCTTGGTAGTCTTCTGCTACCTGAATTCCTTTTCCATAAGGAATATGAAACCGCCAATTTCCAAGTGCCACTGGATTAATTTGTGCCTGAGCATTTAAAAGTAATAAGAAGAAGGAGAAAAGTAGGAGTATTTTTTTCATAAAGAAGATAGAGGCGATAGAGAAGTGAAAAAACGAATGTTATCTTATATTATTTTAAGGAGAAGATTTCGTTTTTAGTCAGATGACTCAAAGTTAGGTAAAAAAGGACGACGATTAAATAATAGGAAAGTCAAACTCCGAAAAAGATCGTGTCGAGAGCAAATGGAATAGTCAAGATTCTTTATATTGATGTTAGAAAGTAGGGAAAGGGAAGATAAATAAGTGGAATGATTGTTAAAGGGGAAGGGATTTCATTTGAAGTAAAACTTTAAGCATAATTGGATTATTAAAAAAAGCTTAATTCTTAATCATGAATCCAGACCTTTCACTCCTGCAAACTCACATGAACAGTCAACAGCGTGTAGCGGTCGTCGTGAAAAAGTGTGTCGTAACTGGATCTTTTGGCGGCCATAAATTCGGCCAGACTTTCATTGTAAGCGCCAGAACGTTCATCGGCAAAAAGGATAGTTCGGCATTTTAATCCCACCAACAATTCGAAATTTTCTTCTGGGGTTTTATGCTGAGTGAGAAAAGTAGAACGATGATTTCCATAGACGACCATTGCTCGGGCCCGCGAAAACAGAATGACTTCGTTTGGAGGAACATTTTTTCGGATGAATGCAAAGGCCGCTCGTGCATCTTTCGAGTAAGGTCCATCAGCAATGGGCTGATCGAAGTTATATTTAAGTGAAAAGAGAATAGAAGTTCCTGTAATGATTGTCAAAACAATAAATGCACTTTCTTTTGATGAAATAAATTCTAGAATTTTCTGCGCACCGGAAAAGAAATAGATAATCAACAGTGGAACGACAGGAAATAAAAACCGAAAAGAAGCTGAAGAATAAGGATAGGTAACTAGCAATAAAATGTAGAGCAGAAAAAATCCATCGGAGACTTCTACTTTATCGAGTCGACTGATTAGTCCGATTAAAATGACACCGAGAATGAGATAGCTGACGACCTTTGCCTGAGCAAATGGAAAAAAGATGGCGGGTAATTGTGAAAGGAGATGAGAAAAAGTGTTGTCCACTTTCAAGTTAGTGGCGGCAAACTGTCGACCATAAAATGAAATGAAGTGAGTTAATCCGATGTCGAAAAGTAGCACATTTAAAATGAGAAATAGTCCGATAGCAATTATCGAAAAGAGCATTCCATTCACCAACCGTTCTCTTTTATTTTGCCATTTCCACATCAGCAAACAACCAATCACTGCTGGTAAAATGACGACTCCTGCAAATCGAATAGAGATTAAAAATCCGGTCAGCAAAGCAGCTTTTACAAAATCAGTTTTGCCCGCTTCTCTTCCATCTTTTTTTAAGAGTAAAAACAAGCCCATTAAAGCAATCGTAAAAGCAAATTCGGAGAGAATTTCTTCTTTAAGTAAAAGAGAAAACAAATTATATCCAATCAAAAGTGCAATCAAAAGTGCTTTTCTATGATCAAAATATTTTTTTGAATACTCAAATGATAACATACAAAGCAGAATCAAGAGAAAGCCATTGAGAATGAGATAAGGTTGAATTTGCAGTTGAAAAAAAGTAAAAACCGGTGCGAGAATCAGAGGAAATCCAACGGGATAAGCTTGTAATGCATACGGCAATTCTCCAGATGGAAAGACCAAACTATTCTCTGTTTGCGGCTTGCCAGTTGTCAGATTTTTTGCCTGAATCAGATACTGTGCAAAGTCATCGCCCCAATCATGTGTCGCCCCAACATTTATCCAAATGAGCGGCAACAAGAGTAGCAATAAGAGTAGGCGGACACGCATTTTTTTTAAATTGAAAATTGAGAATTGAAGATTGAGAATGGGTTAGGATTGGTTAGAATTGATGATTGAGAATTGAAGATTGAGAATGGGTTAGGATTGGTTAGAATTGATGATTGAGAATTGAAGATTGAGAATGGGTTAAGATTGAGAATTGATGATGGGTTAGGATTGATGTAAACTGAAATTCGAAATTTAGTATCGGGAGCCAAAATATAAAAATCAAAGCTTACTTGGGCAATTATCAACTATCGGCTTCAATTACTACATTTGTCGAGCAAACAATCGACAATGAAAGAGACCATCTTAGTAATTGGGGCTAAAGGCCAGATCGGATCGGAATTGGTAGAAGAACTCCGACGAATTCATGGCGATCAAAATGTAATTGCGACGGATATCAAAATGCCGTCGACCGATTTTCTGAACAGCGGACCATTTTATCAGCTCGACGTCCTCGATTTTCCTCAGGTGTCTGAAATTATAAGAAAGCACAATGTAAAGCAGGTCTATCTCTTAGCAGCTCTTCTCAGTGCAACAGCAGAACAAAAAGTGAAATCAGCTTGGCGACTTAACATGGAAGGATTACTAGGAACTCTTGAGTTGGCTCGAGAAGAAAAGTTTAAACTCTTTTGGCCGAGTTCGATTGCTGTATTCGGACCTACCACGCCAAGAGTTAACACCCCTCAGTTTACAATTACAGAACCGTCCACAGTTTATGGCATCAGTAAATTAGCAGGCGAACGTTGGTGTGAATATTATTTTGAAAAATTCAATGTTGACATAAGGTCGATTCGTTATCCTGGCCTCATCGGTTACAAAACAGAACCAGGTGGAGGAACGACGGATTATGCTGTTCATATTTTTCATGAAGCCATCCGAAATAAAAATTACGAATGTTTTTTATCGGAACAAACGGAATTGCCCATGATGTACATGCATGATGCTTTACGCGCTACGATAGGACTCATGGACGCTCAGGCGGATCAAGTAAAGATTCGATCCTCTTATAATGTTGGTGCATTCAGTTTTACTCCGCAACAATTAGCGGTGGAAATTCGCAGACATATTCCTGATTTTAAAATTACGTACCACCCCGATATTCGTCAGCAGTACGCCGATTCATGGCCGCAGAGCATCGACGATTCTCAAGCTCGTAAAGACTGGAATTGGAAACCTGAATTTACTTTATCGAGTATGACTGACGATATGTTGAGTCATATTCAAGCAATGGTTTCTCACCATTGATATTCATCCCTTAATATTACTTCTGTGTTACAAAATCTTTTTCTATACAATTCAATTTCCCGGAAAAAGGAAAAGTTTGAATCTTTAGTTCCCGGCCATGTCGGACTTTATCTCTGCGGACCTACAGTTTACGGACCTCCGCATTTAGGACATAGTCGCCCTGCTATTGTCTTCGACATTCTCAATCGTTATTTGATACATTTAGGATATCGTGTTCGATATGTTCGAAACATTACTGATGTTGGACATTTAGAAAATGATGCTGATGAAGGAGAAGATAAAATTGCGAAGAAGGCTCGCGTTGAAAAATTAGAGCCAATGGAAATTGCGCAGTTATATACAAATGCGTATCACGAGGCAGTTGACAAGTTGAATGTATTACAACCAAGTATAGAACCACACGCTTCTGGTCATATCATCGAGCAGATTGAAATGATAAAAAAAATAATTGAGAATGGTTTTGCTTATGAGTCGAATGGTTCTGTTTATTTTGATGTACTGAAATATAATTCATCCCATCACTACGGAAAATTGTCGGGGCGAGTAGTAGAAGAATTGAT
>JANLRG010000656.1:0-1293 GCA_031361545.1 Bacteroidota bacterium | reverse complement strand
AAACGACCATAAGCGTCATACTGCATAAAAGATTCCAAGTAAGTACCCAAATAGTTTTTAGTGCGAATAGGCTTGCCCAATTCCGTACCTGCTACGGTGCTATAATCCGTTGTCGTTAAAGTGGACGATAAAGTAGGATTAAAAGTGGTGGCATTTAAAGCTGTGCTGGTGGCAAAACCCGTTGCCGAAGGGCGACCATAATCATCGTATTGCGTTGCCAACCATTGACTGGCTGATGCTTGTTGACCATCTTGCATCAAGACCATCTGATTGCGGGCATTGTACTGAATATTGATAGCGGCAATATCAGGCAATTGTTTCCGAATCATATTATCATTGAAGTCATAGAGGTATGAATAATCCAAATTAGGCGCGTAAAACCATTCTTGCCAAGTATTGCGCGGTGTATAAACTTTATTCAAACGGTCTTTATCATCAAAACTATAAATCATATAATGACCACCCGCCGCATTATTTTGAACTTTTACTGTGAAAACCTTACGCCCTTTTTTATCGGTATAGGTTTTCATTAGTCGACCATCGGGATCAGTGGTAATGGTTCTGTTCAAAGTATTGGCTGGAAAAAAAGCCGCCCCTGTATTATCATACGCTTCACTTCCTGTATTTGTACCGTAAGTTGTGGTAGTCGGAAGCCAGCCCGGCGGCGTTACAATGCTTGTTCTACTGAGGGGGGATGCTTCGTACTCTACTTTCGTATAAGGTTGACCTGATGGTACAGCACTTACAAAAGCCCCAGTTGCATTGACACTTTCAAAAGGATCATATTTGAGAGATTCCCGTCCTTGATTGTCATACGCTACTGTAGAAATAACGTCTTTCAAATTGGGAGAGTTCGCCACCGCCACGCTTTGAATCGGGCGACCCAATCCATCCATGTACTGGCGGATGGTTTTATAAGTGGTATTATTGCTCAAAGTGCCGCCTATGACGGATGTAAAAGTTGTCTTAGTCTCTATCCAACTTTTATTAGATTGCGTCGGGTCTTTGTAAGTATAAATATAGCCTGTAGAAACAGCCCCATTTCTGGCACTCGCTGTTTTTAAACGCTGCAAATGGTCATATGTATAGGTAACAAATTGACCGTCTTTGTCAATAATTTTACTCACCAATCGAGTATTCGGCAAATATTCATATTGCCAAACGAAACCCTTGAAAGTTCGAGTTTTTATTAAGCCGTTGGTTTCCCACGTGTATTTTTCGGTAGCGTTTGCCTCAGTCGCATTTTCCCACGCACGGAGGTTGATACTGAGGGGTTTGCTTTTCGACATATCG
>JANLRG010000624.1:0-28178 GCA_031361545.1 Bacteroidota bacterium | reverse complement strand
CCCGCCACATTATCCAAAAAGTAACGATCGTGAGTAACAGCGATAACAGTTCCTGCATATTTCGAGAGGTGTTGCTCTAACCACAAAACAGATTCTGCATCTAGGTGATTCGTTGGCTCATCGAGTAAAAGTACATCGGGCTCTTGAAGTAGCAATCGACAAAGTGCAATTCTTCTTTTTTCTCCCCCTGAAAGATTAGCAACTTTAGAATCAGGATCAGGACAACGGAGAGCATCCATTGCGATTTCAATTTTATTATCAATCTCCCAACCATTTGCTGCATCAATAGCATCTTGAACTTTGCCTTGACGTTCGATGAGTTTATTCATTTCATCGTCACTCATTTCTTCTCCAAACTTATTGTTGATCTCTTCAAATTCTTTTAAGAGATCGACAACTTTTTGAGCGCCTTCCATGACAATTTCGCGCGCAGTTTTTTCTTTATCAAATTCTGGTTCCTGAGAGAGGTAGCCAACAGTATATCCTGGCGAGAAAACAACTTCGCCTGAAAAGGATTTTTCTAGTCCAGCAATAATTTTCATTAAGGTCGATTTACCAGCTCCGTTCAAACCAAGGATACCGATTTTAGCGCCATAATAAAATGAGAGGTAAATATCTTTAAGAACTTGCTTTTGAGGTGGGTAAATTTTGCTAACCCCAACCATCGAAAAAATGATCTTTTTATCGTCTGCCATAACTTTTTCTCTTTATTTTATTAGGCTGCAAATATGGTTAAAAAAGGGCAAATTAGAACTATTGTCAACGCTAATTGATCAATAAATTTCATACAAAATTGCTGAATAAAATAGCCTTAAATTCAGATTTTATCGGCTTCAAAATCATTAGCAAAAATAAACAGGCCAATAAAACCAAAATAGCGGCTTCAAATGAACACTTTTAAAGCAATTGCATTGAATAATTATGGTAGAACTTGAATTTGAATTTCGAATGGTTTTAGTGAAGAATTTACGTTTTGAAGAGTAACAAAAACGATTCTATTTAGTATTAGTAACTACTATAGAAATTTATTCAATGAAAAAATTAACCGTCTTAATCATTACCCTTTTATTCGTCTCCCATTCACAAGGTCAACATTCGAAAATGAATTTTGAACTGAAAAGAAAGTTGATGGATAAATCGCAATCAACTAGAGAAATTTCCGTCTTTGTAAAAGGGAACATCGAATTGATTCGATCAACAACACTTTCTTTAGGTGGAGTTTTTAAATATGCTGCAGGTGACATTGCAGCAATCAGAATTCCTTTAGATAAAATTAATGACTTGGCAAAAATTTCTGAAGTCAAAAGAATAGAAAGCAATGAATACAAATTACAACCACTCAATGATCAGGCGATAAGGAACAATCATGTTCTAGAAGTACAAAGTGGTTTTGGAATGTCGCAAGGTTATGATGGAACTGGTGTTGTAGTCGGAATAATAGACGAAGGAATTGATTATACCCATCCTGATTTCAGAGATCAGTTTGGAAGAACGAGAATAAAATATTTATGGGATCAAACAATCATCAATACAAATTCTGCCACTCAACCTCAACCTTACGGATACGGAAAAGAATACATCGGAAGTCAAATTGATACTTCAACACAACATTACGACAGTCCTTTTGGTCACGGTACTCACGTAGCAGGAATTGCCTGTGGAAATGGATTAGCTGTCAATAATTATACTGGCATGGCTCCAAAGTCTGATATGATTATTGTCAAATCAAATTTAAATCAACCTGATAATGCATTTTTAAGTTCGCTAGTTGATGCCATCAAATATATTTTTGATCGAGCTGATCAACTAGGTGAACCAGCAGTAATCAATATCAGCTTAGGAACTTATTTCGGTTCGCATGATGGAAAAGATATTCAAGCTCAAAGCATCGATAATTTAATTACAGCTTCTCCCGGACACGTTGTCGTATGTTCTGCCGGAAATGCCGGCACTGCTCCACTCCACTTAGGTTATAACCTTAGTACGGATACTAATAAAACGTGGCTACAATTTAGCAGCGGAACAATAGATATAGAAGCATGGGGCGATTCAGGAAATTTTGAAAATGCAAATTTCTCTATAGGAATTGAACGTGTAAAACCAGATTTCAAATCAATAGCTTCTTTACCATATAAAAATATTCTCTCTAATCCTGACAGTGTTTTTGTGGATACACTTTTCAATGGAGCAGATCGGTTAGGCGTTATTTATAGTTATGCTCAGAATTTCGGCAATCGTTATTCTATGGAATATATTATTTATCCTGATTCTGTAATGAATATTTCAGGACAAGATACGAGTCGATACATGTGGAATTTTAAAACTTATGGTAGCGGAAGAATGGATGCATGGAGTTTAGATATGGTTTTTGATAATCTACCTGATAACACTATTTATCCTGCAATATCTCTCTACAAAAAACCCGATACTGATCAAACAATTGTCAGCAGTTTTTCATGCAGTGAGAAAGTTATAACAGTTGGTTCTTATATCAACAGAAATTATTACACCAATGCTAACTTTGCTATTACGAGAGACACAACTCTTCAAGTCGGTCAACTTTCTTCTTTTTCAAGTCATGGACCAACTCGCGACGGGCGAATAAAACCTGACATCACTGCTACTGGAGAATGGGTATTATCGTGTGGCACACAAGCAGAGTTAAGTATTTTAACAGGAACACAACCAGATAAAGTTGCAGCAGGACGAAAGCATAAACGGAGTAGTGGAACAAGTATGTCATCGCCGATCGTTGCGGGAATTGCTGCATTGTATTTGCAAAAACATCCGACAGCAACATGGTTGGAAGTGAAAAATGCATTGTTGAATTGCGCAGACAAAGATGGTTTTACGGGACAAATGTTACCTGATAATAAATGGGGTTATGGCAAGGTGAACGCCTATTCTTCCGTCATTGGTTGCACGATTGGTGTGAATGAATTGAATTATTCTTCTATTGATTTCTCAATTTATCCAAATCCTGCTACAGATTATTTTAGTATCCAATATGATTTCAGTACGACTGGTAATACGAAAAAAGCAGTTGTTCAAATTTCAAATCTTCTAGGAGAAACCATAAAAACAATTGAGCTCAAAGAACTTTCAAACAGTCTTTCTCTCTCGAGTCAGGAATTGAATAGCGGTATTTATTTTGTTGCATTAAAAGTTGATGGAAAAACAATTCGTACAGAAAAATTGATCGTTCTATAGTTTATAAGAATTCTCGATACAACTATTTTTTGTGAATGAAATTACTCTACCTTTGAGTCGGAGGAATTTATTTGTGCTATTAAAAAAATTCAGTAATTATTTATCACTGGTAAAGTTTAGTCATACAATCTTTGCTATGCCATTTGCTCTGATTGGTTTTTCACTGGGAGCCGTCAGGATCGATTCACATTTCAATATTTATCTGCTTCTTAAAGTTGTTTTGTGTATGGTTTTCGCGCGCACAGCAGCGATGGCTTTCAATAGATATATAGACAGAGACATCGATTTAAAAAACGCACGAACTGCTTTAAGAGAAATTCCAAGTGGTGTAGTGACTAAACGATCGGCTATAACATTGGTAATTTTATCTTCACTGGCTTTCATTGTGACGACGTATTTCATCAATACAATTTGTTTTTATTTATCACCTGTTGCGCTTTTCATTGTACTCGGTTATTCATTGACAAAAAGATTTACATGGCTGTGTCATTTAGTTTTAGGGGTCGGATTATCTCTTGCTCCTATTGGTGCATACCTCTCGGTAACCGGACAATTCAGTTGGGTTCCCCTCTTCTTTAGCTTTACTGTAATTACATGGGTGAGCGGCTTTGATATTATATATGCATTACAAGACGAAGATTTTGATCGTTCCTTAAATTTAAAATCGATGCCAGCTGCATTTGGAAAAAAAGGAGCACTAACGATTTCTATTTTCTTGCATTTGCTATCGATTGGTTTTGTTTTTCTGGCTGGCATTTATTTACCATTCGGAAATATCTTTTGGATCGGCGCTGTACTCTTTGCAGGATTGGTAGTCTATCAACATTTGATCGTAAAGCCAGATGATTTGAGTAAAGTAAATTTAGCTTTCTTCACAACCAATGGAATTGCAAGTTTAGTATTTGCAATTTTTGTAATTACCGATTTGGTAATGAGAATGCCGAAAAGTATTTCCTAATTTAAATGGATTGAACTATGACAGTTTTATTACTTGGAACCAAGAGCTAAAATCAAAACTAAAAACAGGATCTGGATTTCCTGAAATAACTAGTCAAAGCAGTGAGCGATTGTTTGTGCAAATTCATTTGTCTGAACCAAAAGCGAAAGAATAAAAAAAAGCCTTCTTCTTCAAGATTCAACTTTACGGTTTTCTGACCATCAATCCTGCTTGCGAATTTGTTTCTACTAAAGAGTAATCGGTCGATTCAATTAGATTGTCGCCTGTAAGATCGTTTACCAAATATCCTGAACTCAACGTCAACAAAGCTGTATGCACTGCTGTGTAATCATTGATATCAATCACTCCATTCTGATTAACATCACCAGAACGGATTGCATATTTTCCTGAACCAATATTTATAAGATTGCTTCCATAAGCTTGAGTAATTCCTGTGGTGAAATCGAAGTAATTAGTCGTCGATGGCATTAATATAGGTGCTCCACTCCATGTCTCTAAAGAATTTCTATGCTTTACTACAATGTAAAAACTACCACTCATTGCTGCTCCTGAAAAATTAAAAACACCATTACCCGTTGCATTAATAGTTCCATTACTTGAATAGATAATTCCGTATGGACTAGTTGAAGATGCTAAATATACACGTAATGAATCGCAACTTGTTCCAAGTGGCAGACGCATTGTTCCCGCTGTTGTTGTAAACCCTTCAATCAAAACTTTTAAATTCAAAGTAATTGACGAGCTAAATATTGCACTACTCGTTGCAGTTCCGCAAGGAGTGACAATTACAATATTTCCATTCGCATTTCCAGATGGAACAGTTGCTGAAATTGTTGTATTATTCGTTACTGAAAAAACAGACGTAATTCCATTAAATGTAACTGATGAAGCATTTGCAAATTCTGATCCAGTGATGGTAACAACTGTACCTGCATTTCCACTAGATGGAGTAAATGATGTAATGACAGGCGCACTGATTTCTGTTACTGGAATAATATTACTGATTCCATAACATGGTGCAGATGCGCTTGCAGGAAATGTTATTGAAAAACTATTGATCGTTCCTACATCTACCGCAGCATTATCAATGGCAATTAATTTCCAAGTCCCATTGGGATTAATATTTCCTCCACCAATTGCTGCAAAAGAAGTAACTGTTGAAGTTGTACATGTTGTCATGATAGAAGCCCACGGTTTATAAGTACCAGTATAGGGCGCACCTGTTACAGGAATAACAGTTGATCCGGCATCACTGAAAATAGTATTCGTGAAATTGTCACCACTGCCTCCTACTGCATTGGCAAGTCCTAACAATGCGCCGTTTGGTGCTTGTAAAATCAAATATAAATCGGCATCATAAGTATGAGTAATATTGATTGAAATTGAAATACCAGAGGATGGTACAGTTCCTAAATAACCACTTACAGAAATACTACTTGAACCACCAGTACAAAGATTATCTGGAATCGATACTACTGTAGAATTAGTAATTGTTTGTTTATCATAAGCCGCTAAACTATAAATTCCTGTTGTGCTCGCAATGTAAGGCGAAGAAGTTGCGCCTGAAATTGCAACACCATCTTTTATCCATTGATAAACTATTCCTGCAGTCGAAGTAAATGACAAGCTTACATTTCCACCAGTACAAAATGATGTAGGACCACCTGCACTAATAGTGGGACTAGTTGGAATGGCAGTTACATTTATACTGAGTGTTGATGCACTTCCATTACCACAACTATTCACTCCTGAAACACTAATTGTTCCCGAACCAGCTGTTGAAAATAAAACCGTAATGGAATTTGTTCCTGCTCCACTTTGAATTGTTGCTCCTGATGGTACCGTCCAAGAATAAGAAGTAGCAGAAGCATTTGTCGTGACACTATAAGAAGAGGTTTGACTTTGACAAACTGTATTAGCTCCAGTAATCACACTTAAAGCCGTTGGCAAAGTGTTCACTGTAATAGATTGGGAAGATGTTGTACCTGTAAAACAATTGTTCGCACCATTTACCGTCACATTACCTGAAATTGTTGATGTTCCAATAGAAACAGTAATACTATTTGTTCCAGCTCCAGCAGTGATAGTACAACCTGTTGGTAAAATCCAATTATAGGTAGTCGCATTTGAAATCGATGCAACAGAATAAACTACTCCTGTCTGACCTTGACAAACAACTGTAGGGCCAGTAATAGAACCAGCAGCACCGACTATTTGTAAAATGGTTAGGTTCGCACCATTGTTGGTTCCAGTAATTGAAGGGCTGGAAGAAATTACTCTTATTCTATAGCCAATTCCAGCCGTTGCACTTGCTGCTATTGTACATGCAATAGTACCAGCTGAAGCTGTTGAAGAAAGTGTTCCAATTGTTGTAGGCGATGCAAAAGATCCGGCGGAGTTAGAAAGTTGTGCAGTGTAAATATTACCTGCTGAGGCAGGTCCATCACCTGTATAATTAACATTGAGAGAAGCACCAGCACAAATACTTGTTGGCGAAATTGTATTGGTTGATATACTACTTAAGACAGCGCCTCCACTGACGATAGAAAAATTCACATTAGAAATATCAAAGAAAATATTTCCAGCTCCTTCAACTCTTACTCTTGCAGTGGTGGTTAATACAGATGGAACTGACACAGTTGCTGTACCGGTATTTGGAACAGCAGTTGCAAGAGTATAAGGATACGTATACCCGCCATCATTCGATAAAAGAATATTCACGTTGGCACAACTAATCGGTGATGCAGTAGTAGAAGCCACGTCCCAAGTAACAGTTTGCGAACTCGAAGTTGTCCAAGTCACAGCAGTATTTGGGTAAGTCACAGAAAATGGAATTGTTGTATTGATAGCATTGACTGTAACTAGAACATCATTATTTGTTACAGCTCCACCATTCGCACGATTATCTCTGACTGACAATCTAAAATTCATTGCTCGAGCATAAGTTGGAAGAATTTCACCAATCGTTTGTGTATTGGTTACAACGTCTTGCATGCGTGGGAAAACTCTTGTGCCAGTTGTAACAGGAACCCATGTTCGAAAAATTGGTGCTGTACCAGAAGGAGAATTGGGAGCACCTGATGCTCCAAGATCATATTCTTCCCATAGGTAAGTTAAGGCATCTCCATTCACATCGGTCGCTGATCCAGTTAATTGAAAAGGAGTTTTGAAAGGAATAGAATAATTTCCAGGAACAGTAATTACTGGAGCTGTGTTTCCAGTTGCAGTTGAAGTCGGGCATGTGCTTCCACCGCCTGTAGTAATGAATGTCTGAATTTCATCAAAACTTTTTGTGTGAAAGATTGCATCACTATGCGCTTGCGTATTATCAGCTCCACAAATTCCTGCATACGCCATGATTGTTGTTCCGCTTCCTGGCTCATACGCTGCACCCGACGATCGATTTCCATTACAACTTCCAGTTACACTATTGAAAGTGTGATTACCAGCAAACTCATGTCCCATTTCATGTGCTACATAATCAATATCAAAATTATCACCAATCGGTGCTGATGATCCAGTAACTCCTCTTGCTTTGTTTGAACTATTACAGACAACACCTAAGCCTGCCACTCCTCCTCCACCAGTACTAAACACGTGTCCGATATCATAATTTGCAGTCCCAATAACGGTTGTGACATTTGTTTGGTTTTCGCCCAGCATTGTACTTCCATTCGTGTTAGTGTATGGATCTGTCGCAGCATTTGTATAAACTAAATTGGTTGTTGAAATTAAAACTAATCTCACACTAACTTCCAATTCATAAACACCCGTAACTCTATTTACTGAAGTAACCATTCCAGAAAAAGCACCTGAAGCTGTTCCACCATAGTAGGCAGCATATTCTCCAGTACATGCAAGAGCTAATCTGTAAGTTCTCAATGATGCTCCACTTGTTCGTTGAACTGATTGAATTGGAAATTGCAAATTATTTTTTAGTCCTTCTTCTGTCTCACAAATAAAATTTCTTGGCATTGTGCCATTCTTCCTGTCATAGCAAATATAATCAGTTGTGTTGCCTAATGAATATGGATCAATTATAACATAACCATTCGGCGAAAGAATAAACCCATGAAAACCCCAAAGTGTATAATCAAATTTTGCACTAGCACTTGGATCATCAATTCCTTTTCCAGTAAAAGTTCGGATGATAGATTCAAATGGTTTTGATAAACTATCTGCGATAACTTCGCTTCTATAAATTTTGAATTTCTGAAAAGTACCATTTGGCATCGGAACAGATATGACAGCAGAAATAGGATTAGAACTGTTCTCATAAGATGTTTTGTCCATCTCATTTTTTAACAGAGCAATGTCCAATTTCAAAACGGAGAACTGCTTTGGTAAGCTTGACAAAAAACTTTTTCCTATAATTTCACTTTTATTGATTGGAGTCCAATAATTAGAAAATGATTGAGCAGAGGTATTGTCGACACAAATCGTGGCAACTGCGAGCAAGAACAGCTTTAAATTAAGCTTGATATTCATAATTGATAATAGTTTACGCAGAAGGTTTTCGCAGTTTCAAAGAGTAACACCTTTCTGCTAAAATAGTTCTAAACCATTTTAAATCAAAATTAAAATGACATCTTTTTAGAGAAATCTAAATGAGTTGATTTAGATTGAAAAATATCACTTTTCAATTATCACTTTTTGGTAAAAACGTCCATTCTCTGTAGTCAATTCTCCAAGGTATATTCCTGAACCTACCGAAACTTCTGTATTTTTATTCATTCCACCAACAATCACATTTTCTGAAAAAACTTCTTTTCCTAATAAATCAAATAATTTAAAACCAACAATTGGATTGAAAGGATCAATTGATTTCAAGAAAAAAGTACCATTGGAAGGGTTAGGATAAATTAATAAACGATTCAAAACACTACCATCGGGTAGAATTTTAATGACATTATTTCTACCAGAAATAATTCGGACTTCTGGATCAATATTTACAAATTCTGGAATGAAGTTTAAATCAAAATGAAATTGCTGACCAGAAAAAGTTGAATTGAAAACAATGATTGTATCGTTTGTTGAATTTCCGAATTCTATTGGAACAGGAATGTGATAAAATGAGACAGACTGATTTGAAGTGGTTTGAAAAAGTTGTAAGTCAATTGTGTTTTTTTTGTTGCTCCACTCTACTCTAAAAGAGGGAAACCCTTCTCCATAAAACCATTCATTAAAAAATTGATCCTGATTCTCACCAGTAACATTTTCAAATGCTACTTTTAAATCATCGGTTCTGTTATAATCAAAAGCGCCATTGGGCGAAGTCAAATAATTTTTGAGCGTTTGAGAAAACAAAAAATCGCCATATTTCCATCGCAACATGTGCAAGACGAATGCTCCTTTTCTATAGGACAACCTTCCATTGAAAATTCGAGAAACCTCTGAAGTATCATTGCACAAAACACTTCCATCCGATTTAGAAATAATATCATCGAGTGTATTTATTTTCCAAGTGTACCAATTTTCAGGATGAAATCTTTCAATTGTCATTCCAGCCATGTAAGTAGCAAATCCTTCATGCAACCAAATGTCAGTCCAGCTTGCACAAGTTTTATAATCGCCAAACCACTGATGCGACAACTCGTGTGAAATTAATTCAAAAGCAAAACTGCCAATGAACGACATCGTTTGATGCTCCATTCCACCGCCCCATCCAAACTGCGCATGACCATATTTCTCTTTGTAAAAAGGATAATCAATTAATAGGCTATCGTAAAACTCAATGAGTGATTTAGTAACTGACAATGAACTTTGAAGTAATGCCAGTTGTTCGGGATAAACATAATTTAAAATTGGAAGTGTATCTAAATTACTTAAGACAACATAGTCACTAAACGCTGTATAATTCGTTACTCCAAGTGCTACTAAATAAGGAGCGATTGGATAATTTGTTTTCCAGTGATAAATTAAATCATTGACAGTTGAATCAACGTTTACAAGAACTCCATTAGAAGCACATTTATTTCCAAAAGGAATCTCACAATAAATATCCATCGAATCAATTTTGTCGGCATTATTTTGACGAACAGGCCACCAATCCGAAGCTCCATAAGGTTCAGATAAAGTCCAAATAATTGGAGCGCCGCTATGATAGCCTTGTTCGAAAGATCCATTACCAGTACTCAAGGGTTGACCATGATAAAAAATGGAAAGCGAATCTGTGATTTGTCCAGAAAGAGTAAAAGGAAATTTGATGACTAACTGGCTAGAGTCAAAAGTATATAAAACTGCATTTTGATGAAACAGAATCGAATCAATTAGCAAAGAACTCGAGCAATCGAAAGTTAAAGAATCAATATTATTTTCTGGAATGAACAAATAATTAATTGAACCTTGAATACTATCTTTTGATGGATCAATTTTCCAGTTACATCTAGCATAAATAATATTTACTTTTTCATAGACATGGTTGGCATTGAAATTTTTATTCTCCAGAGGGAATTTGCATATAAATTCAGAATCTTCCTTTTTTGAAAAATCGATCTGTGCATCAACAACAGATGAATTAATTATAGTAATAAAGAAGAAGAATATTAACCGACTCATTTTATAAAATTATTCATTCAATAAAATACTTATGTCATCAATTAGTTTGTTAACGTCTGTCGAATCGGTTCCATCATAGAAACCTCTTATACGCCGTTCACGATCTATTAAAGTGAAAAATTGTGTATGCACAAAATCATCAGCTCCGCCATCTCCTGCTGAAACACTGGACAAATAAGACTTCCTAGCTAATTCATAAATTTGTTTCTTATCGCCAGTTACAAAATGCCATTGCTTTTCGTCTGCATGATGTCCATCAGCATATAATTTTAAAACGCTGCTATTGTCTTCACTCGGCTTCACAGTATGAGAGAGAAATTGAATTTCATAATTATTTTTAAATTTCTGGGCTACTCGCTCCAATTGGTTTGACATCTTTGGGCAAATACCTTTGCATGTTGTGAAGAAAAAATCTGCTACATAAATTTTATTCATAAAATCTTCTTGAGATAAATACTTTCCGTTTTGGTCAATTAATTTCCAATCAGAAATTTTATGAAAAGAGGAGTCATCATTTTTTTCTCCATATACAGGAAGTACTGGCTCTTCTTTTCGTTGGGAAGAAATTATTTTGTATCCCCACATCATTGCAGAAAATACTACGATAGCAACGACTCCCCATCTTAATATCAGTTGTTTTTTCATTTGTTTTTATGTTCAGCAATAAACTCATCTTTACATCCTGAGCTGCAAAAACCAAAAAGATTCCCATGATAAGTCAAAGTATCTTGAGGCTCATTTCCAATGTCCATTCCACAAACAGTATCGGTATGTGTATAGAGCATTCCCTCTGTCAAAATAATACCTGCATCATTTGACATCGTTACTTTTTCAGGAACTGAAAGTTGATCAGGCTGCTTTTTATTATTTGAACAGGCAAACAATAGCACTACTAAATTACAACAAAGAAATAATTTATTCGCCATCTTTTTTCTCAACAAATTTAGTCATTTAAAGTTTGGATGTTGCTGTCGGTTCTTTGAAAATTCTAAACGCTTCAAAAGCATTACAAGAAAAGGGGAAGTTTTGATTGAATCCGATTTCATCTCTTCGAATTGAAGTTCTGCTGAAGTGCCATAAATCTCAGATGTAATAAATTAAATAGTAACTCACTTAGTAACTCACTTTCTCTGTAGACATTTATTAGAACTGCCGTTTTTAAATGAAAATCATCAATAAAAGTAGTTGAACAAATTTAAAAAAGAATAAAATTTATTACATTTGTCAATAACCTTACCCCCATTATTTATGATGAAAGAAGCCGAAACAAAACCTAAAACCGGCGCAGTGAGTTTTGATGACTTTAAGCAAGAAGTTCTAAATGATTTTCGAATTGCGAATGAAAGTCGACAAGCAAGTTTGATTGGAAGAAAAGAAGTATTAACAGGTAAAGCAAAATTTGGAATATTTGGCGATGGTAAAGAAGTTGCTCAAATCGCCATGGCAAAACAATTTATGCCTGGAGATTTTAGATCAGGTTATTACAGAGATCAAACTTTTATGTTTGCTATAGAGCAATCGAATATTACCGCTTTCTTTGCCCAGCTCTATGCCAACCCAGATTTAGATGCCGAACCAAGCTCTGCTGGTCGATCTATGAATGGACATTTTTCTACTCGATTTTTAAATGATGATGGAAGTTGGAAAAATTTAGCCGCTTCAAAAAATTCTTCTTCAGATATATCCCCAACAGCCGGACAAATGCCCCGATTATTAGGATTAGCATGGGCATCAAAATTATTTAGAAACAATACTGAGTTACACCAATACACTAATTTTTCAAACAAAGGAAATGAAGTAGCATTTGGAACAATAGGCGATGCTAGTACTTCCGAAGGATTATTTTGGGAAACAATTAATGCTGCTGGTGTTCTTCAAGTACCGATGGCAATTTCAGTTTGGGATGACGGTTATGGAATTTCAGTTTCTGCAAAATATCAAACTACCAAACAAAATATTTCTGAGATCTTAAAAGGCTTTGAACGAAATGACAAAGGAGAAGGCTATGTAATACTTAGAGCGAAAGGATGGGATTATCCTGGCTTATGTGAAATGTATGCAAAGGGAATAAAAATTTGTAGAGAAGAACAAGTCCCAGTTTTATTTCACATTACAGAGTTAACCCAACCACAAGGTCACAGTACTAGCGGCTCGCATGAAAGATACAAGTCAAACGAAAGGCTTGAATGGGAAGTTAAATTTGATGCACTTAAAAAAATGAAAGAATGGATTATTAATTCTGCCATTGCATCATCAGAAGAATGTGAAAAAATTGAAGCTGATGCAAAAAAATATGCAGCGGAGTGTCGTAAAAAAGCTTGGGACGATTTCATGCGTCCTCTTAAAGAAGAAATAAATGTTGTCTCAACGCTATTGGAAAAACTCAGCAACACAACTGGTCAAAGTACTTTCATCCAAAAAATAAAAAATGATTTAACCACTACAATTGACCCCGCTAGAAGAGATATCTCAGTCGCTGTTCAAAAAGTATTACGACTTTTAAGAACAGAATCTTCCGACCATAAAAATGAATTGATAGAATGGCACAATGAATTTCTAGATAAAAATATTGACCGATATAATTCAACTTTATTTAGCACGTCAGAAGAATCTATTTTCAAAGTAACCCCACTTGCCCCCCAATATAATGAAGACTCGCCTCTAATAGATGGAAGAGAAATCCTTCAAGCAAATTTCGATGCCATGTTTGCCAAAGACCCACGGCTAGTAGCTTTTGGCGAAGACTTAGGGAAAATTGGTGATGTTAATCAAGGATTCGCTGGACTTCAAGCGAAGTATGGAGAACTGCGAATTACAGACGTTGGAATTCGTGAGGCGACTATCATGGGACAAGGTATTGGATTAGCCTTACGAGGACTTAGACCAATAGCTGAAATTCAATATTTGGATTATCTACTTTACGCTATTCAAATATTAAGTGACGATCTGGCTTCGCTTCAATATAGAACTAAAGGTGGCCAAAAAGCTCCAGTGATTATTCGCACCCGTGGTCATCGTCTTGAAGGTATATGGCACAGCGGATCGCCAATGGGAATGGTCATTAATGCAATTAGAGGAATTCATGTTTTAGTTCCTAGAAATATGGTTCAAGCTGCAGGTTTTTACAATACGTTGCTACAGTCTGATGAGCCCGCTCTCGTTGTTGAATGTCTCAATGGATATCGTTTGAAAGAAAAACTTCCAATCAATATCGGTGAATTTAAAATTCCAGTTGGCGTTCCAGAAATTATTAGCGAAGGAAAAGATATTACACTTGTGACTTATGGAAGTTGCGTAAGAATAGCAGAAGAAGCCATTAAATATTTGGAGGAAATGAATATATCAGTCGAATTAATCGACGTTCAAACTTTGCTGCCTTTTGACATAAATCATAGTATCAAGGAAAGTCTTAAAAAAACCAATAAGCTGATTATTTTAGATGAAGATGTTCCAGGCGGAGCGAGTGCATACATTCTTCAGCAAATTATTGAAGTCCAAAAAGCATTTCAATTGCTTGATTCAGCACCAGTTACACTATCAGCTAAAGCTCATCGTCCTGCTTATGGATCTGATGGAGATTTTTTTTCAAAACCCTCACCGGAAGATGTTGTTAACTCTGTGTATAGAATTATGAATGAATACAATCCTGAACAATTTCCTTTGTATATTTAACTCGTTAAAATTTTCAAAACTAGATTTATTTATGTCTGAAAAAATAATGACAGAAAAAATTACAGAGAAAGAATCCAATTACGACTCTCTTGAAGAAATGAGCGTATTTGATTTACTAACCTCTATCAACAAAGAGGACAAAACAGTTCCTGAAGCAATTGAAAGAATATTACATCGAATAGAAACCGTAGTAATATTAATCACTGAAAAACTAAAAAAAGGTGGACGTCTATTCTATCTTGGTGCAGGAACAAGTGGTCGCTTAGGAATTGTTGATGCATCGGAACTTCCACCCACATTTGGTTTAAAACAAGGAGTGGTGATAGGAATAATTGCTGGTGGCGATGCTGCCATTAGAAAAGCAGTTGAGTTTGCAGAAGATGACTTCGAGCAAGGGTGGAAAGAACTCTTAGAGCATAACATTTCTTCTGCAGATGTTGTACTTGGAATTGCAGCAAGTGGTTCTACACCTTATGTTGTCGGTGCAACCAAAAAATGCAAAGAGTTAGACATCTTGTCCATTGGCTTAACATGCAATCAAGATTCATTGTTGTCCAAAAATGTTCATTACCCCATAGAAGTAATTGTTGGACCTGAAGTTGTAACTGGCAGTACACGAATGAAAGCAGGTACCGCACAGAAATTAGTCCTCAATATGATTTCCACTTCTGTCATGATACAGTTAGGCAGAATAAAAGGAAATAAAATGGTTGATATGCAGCTTACGAACAATAAATTAATTGCCCGCGGAGAAGAAATGTTGATGGAAGAATTCAAAGTCTCTAAAGAAGAAGCTGAAATGATTTTGAAAAAATTCGGGAATGTTAGAAAAGCGATTGAACAATATAAACCTGAAAATTAATTTTAATCATTTATAAAATTCAACTTTCATCAGTAAAAGATCTTAATTCTTGAACGTTTCTTTTGGAAATATTGACGATCATTTTTATTAGTTTTCTTAGTATATTATAACCATTTTTCATTTACCATCAGAATAATTTTTAAATTTACCTATTGAAAAGATAAAATGATTCTTTTAAGAAATCACTTAAGTCATTTTTGAACTGTAAAGGCTGCTCTCCTTTTAATACTTATAAACATCAATGAAAGACCTCGAACCTTTCTACAATTGGCGCGATTTATATATTGCTTCGGAAGACAGCTTATCTCCTTATCTAGGCCAAGTGAATAGTGAATTCGAATATTCAAATACTATTTACAATTACTACATCCATCCACAATGGGATAACTTTGGAAGCAATACTTTATATTTAAAAGTTTTGTATGCCGAATATGAAAGAAATTTTGTGGTAATAGAATTTATTGGGGAATGGAATGACGCGCTTTATAATGATATTATGTTTTTAAAGCGAGAAATTATTGAATCAATGATAAGCAATGGAATTAATAAATTCATTCTCATAGGAGAAAACGTCTTAAATTATCATGGGAGCGACGACTGTTATTATGAAGAATGGTATCAGGAAATCGAAGATGGTTGGATTGCTGCTATTAACTTCAGACCGCATGTACTAACCGAAATGAATCGTTTCAATTTGGATTACTACATAGCTTCTGGCGGAGAATTAGATGATATACCTTGGAGAAATTATCAGCCCTTGGACCTCATGCAGAAAATAGAGGAAATAATCAATCGTAGATTAAATTAAAATATTCACTTTACATAAGATAATTTATAAACTTTTTCTTCCATTTCAGTTTGCTCACTATTAAAATTAGAATAAGTTTGTGGCAATGCTCCGCCAAATTTTCTTCGCACTTATTCTTGTTTTCTCTCTAAAAATATCAGCTCAAAACAGGACCGATTCAGTTTCTAATCAAACTGGAAAGGCATCTTTTTATCACGATAGCTTTCAAGGCTTAGAAACAAGCAGTGGAGAGAATTATGATAAAGATGACTTTACCGCTGCTCATCGCACCATTCCTTTTAACACATTCCTACTAGTCACAAATAAAAGAAATAACAAATCAGTCGTAGTAAGAGTTAACGATAGAGGGCCATTTCGAAAAAGTAGAGTGATTGATCTTACAAAATCAGCCGCCAAAAAAATCGGCATGGTCCCCTTTGGTGTTGTCTCAGTCTCTATTGATAAATTAACTTATCTTGATTTGCTTCAATTCAGCGACAGTCAATTTGTAGAAAATGATGTTTGGGATTGTTATGCCAACAAAATTCAGCTCAGCGAAAAAAATATTTTTATCTGGGAAACAAAATCGTGGAAACATGCTTTTTACATGGCTTCAATCTTAACCTTAGAAAATAAAAAACGGACTGTTGTTGTCAAAATTAATGGGAGTATTTCACATAGAACTTTTTCAATTTTAATTACAGAAATCAATAAGCAAGCAGACGCTTTAAATTTAGTCTCAACTTTTCATAAATTAGGATTCACACAATCCAAAATAATTGAAAAACTAATTCAGTAATCCTAATAATTTAACTCCTTATTGAATTCTTTTTTTTAACATCTGCCCTACTGCTTTGTCAATTTTTAATGTAAAATCATTTTCTCCAATTTCAGCTAATTTAATAAAACGGAAAGATTGAGACCCTTCTTTCTCCTCCTTAAAATCAAATTCCTCTTTCGAAACGATGAAATTTAATGGACCAATTGGTTGAATCAAATAATAAATTGACAGAACCTGAATTTGGTCATTGAATACTGAAGGAGCGAAAAAATCGGTTGTATAAAAATGCGATATGATTTCAAATTTTGTTTGTGTCTCTTCTAGCATTTCCCTTTCTAAACAAGCTATCGTTCCTTCACCAAACTCCAATCCACCACCTGGAAATTTAGTAATCTTTTGATTATAAACTAACTCGTCACTAACTAAAATCCCATTCTCTGGATCAAAATAAATGCCGTAAACACGCACTACAAATGGAAACTTATCCTTCATCTTATCAACTGTAAATTCAATTCAAAGATATATCTTTATACCATCCACTCATCAACAACCATTGAATGAAAGTGTTCTGATTTTAAAAGAATTTTCCCAAAGAATGAATACAAAAAAAATTTTAATTGCCGGAGCTGGACCAGCAGGAGTTGCTTGCTCATTGGTGCTTAGTAAAAATAAAATTGTTCACACACTCATAGACAAACAAAGTTTTCCAAGGGATAAAATTTGCGGGGATGCTTTAAGTGGAAAAGTAGTTCAAGAATTAAATAAAATTGACCTTTCTTACATAGATGAAATTTCTAAAATTGCAAATCAATATTCCGGAAGCTATGGCGTCAGGTTTTTTGCTCCGAATGGAAAAATGCTTGATGTTCCTTTTTCGAATAATCCTGATAAATTAAAGCAAGCACCCGGATTTATTGCAACTCGATTGAACTTTGACAATTTTCTTTTTTCAAAATTAAACAGAAAGTTTGTTACTGTACATGAAAGTACGTCACTGGAAAAAGTTCGAAGAAGCGAAAATCAGTTGGTCGCAAAATTAAACCAATCAGGCAAATTCTACGAAGAGAACTTCGATCTCATCATTGGTGCAGAAGGTGATCGAACTATTGTAGGAAAAGAATTACTTCCATATAAAAAAGAAAACAAACACTACTGCGCCGGATTAAGAGTATATTATGAAAATGTATCAGACTCGCACCCCAATAATTTCATCGAACTTCATTTCTTAAAAGAACTTCTTCCTGGCTATTTTTGGATTTTCCCTATGAACGATGGAACAGTAAACGTTGGAGTTGGGATGTTAAGTTCGTATGTCTCAAAAAGAAAAATCAATTTAAGGAAAGTCCTTGAAGATATTATCGAACATCATCCTACCATTTCAAAGCGATTTGTAAATGCTCGGCCCATTTCTAGGATACAAGGATGGGGACTTCCATTAGGGTCTGCAAAAAAGAAAATTTCTGATGACAATGTTATGTTAGTTGGTGATGCGGCTTCATTAATAGACCCATTCACTGGAGAAGGAATTGGAAATGCTATTTTAAGTGGACGTCTGGCAGGAGAATTAATAGTCAAAGCAGTAAATGAAAATAGATTTGATGCGAAATTTTTATCGGCATTTGAAAAAAATGTTTATTCAAAACTCAGCAGCGAAATCAACCTGAGTCATAAAATGCAAAAACTAGCTCGATATGAATCGCTCTTTAATTTAGTAGTAAATAAAGCAATAAAAAATCAAACTCTGCGTGAAACAATTACTTGTATGTTTGAGGACATGGATCTCCGCGCTAAATTAAAACAGCCAAGTTTTTATTTCAAACTTCTCTTCAACAAAAACTAATTTATTATTTCGCCGCTTCGCTCTTGTATTCTGCATTCAGACCTTCAATCACTTGTTTGGTTATATTGAGACTATCATTTGCAAATAATATCCCGCCACCTTTTTGGAAACCAAGTACGAATTGGAAATTTTTTCCTTTATTGAATTTTTTCAAATATTCAGAAAGTCGAGTGTACAACTCTTCAGAAGATTTAGCCTGCGATTCGTCCAGTCGCGACAATAATTCGTCTTTCTGATTCATCAACATTTGTTGACGGCGGCCAAGTTCCTCTTCTTTGGTTGCTCTTTCCTGATTTGTCATTCCAATCGCTTGTTGTTGATACGTCGCTGCATCTTTTTGCAACTTGTCACTTGCATCCTTGAGTTGCCCTTTAATTTTTGCTTGAGCGACTTCTAATTTAGAACGCTCATCTTTGTAAAACTGATATTCATCAAGTAAAGAATCTGAATTGATATAGACAATTCCATGTGAGTTCACAGGTAAAGTGTTCATAATAGAAGGTGCCTCACAAGTAGAGGAAGAACTTCCTTTAAAATGTAAATAATACAAAACGCCAACAGCTACAATCAAAATAGCATTCAAGGCAAGAGATAGATTTTTCATCAATTGATCAATTTGAGGCCAAATATAGAGTTTTGATTGTGAAATTAAATATAAAATCATGTCCATAAATATTTTATTAAATAGGAGATATTCCTTACTTTTCCGACGTAACTAAAACCCTATGAAATTAAATTCTATAATTATTGCAACGATGGCCTTGCTTGCATCTTGCTCTCAATCAAATCAAGATATACCAAATCCTAGCAATGCTGGGCCAATCAGCGCGCTACCTTCAATTTTTAAACAAAAATTATTAATTGAAGAATATACTCAAGTCTCTTGCGGGCAATGCCCCAAAGCTCATTACTATGCAGATTCACTTCTTGCTATGTGGGCTGATAAAGTTTATGCAGTTGCAATCCATGTTGGTGATCCATTAGAAGCTAGTTCAAACGTGAACACCTCATCAGGAACGAATTTGCTTGATAGTATGTTCAACACTTTTATGGTTTATCCTAGCGGAAGCATAAACAGAGATATTACTTCTCCTCTCGATCTATCACCAGATCTTTGGTTCTCCAAAGTTCAAACAAAACTAGGGCAAATTCCAGCATGTGGTTTAGCAATCGATGCTTCTAGCGCAATTGTAAATAATCATTTAACTGTTTCTGTTCACACGGGTTTTTCTCAAAACCTTTCTGGTGATTATCGACTTCAAGGATATATCGTAGAAAAAACAGTTGCTTCTTTAGATAGCACTTATGATCAATTAAATGATTTCAGCTCTCAAGGATCTTCACCTGATACTGCCCTTTCTTTTTATGCTCTTAACGACACCATTCACCATTACACTCACAAGTATGTATTGAAAAAAATTATTGCCAACTCAGGAATTGTAGGAGATTTAATTCCTTCTGCCATTATGGTAAAAGGAAATGTTTTTGTCAAAGATTATTATGTTGACATTACTGGAATAAATCTTTCTAACTCCGTAATTATTTTCTTCGTTGATAAATATGGAACAACTTCGACAAGTCATTTAATTGAAAATGTTCAACAAGTTCCTATAGGTTCTATCAAAGATTGGAATTAAACGATGGACTTCCTCGACGATGCAATCCTTACCTATGCAGAAAAATATAGTACAGAAGAAAGTGATGTACTAAAAAAACTTAATCGCGAAACTCAGGCTAATGTATTAATGCCTCGAATGATTTCAGGTCATTTGCAAGGGCGAATTCTCAGCATGTTCAGTCGGATGATTCAACCTTCATCTGTTTTAGAAATTGGAACATACACTGGTTATTCAGCAATTTGTTTAGCAGAAGGCCTTACATCAAACGGGATCATCCATACAATTGACATCAATGATGAATTGACTCCTCTGGTAAAAAAATATGTTTCACAAACAGGATTGCTTTCCAAATTCAATATACTTACTGGAAATGCTTTAGATCTCCTCCCTACTTTGGCTGGTCCATTCGACATCGTTTTTATTGATGCCGATAAATTCAATTATTCAAATTATTTTGATCTGATCATAGATAAAGTGAGATCAGGCGGGTTCATCATTGCAGACAATGTATTGTGGAGCGGGAAAATTCTTTCTCCAGAGAATGAAATGGATAAAGACACTTTAGCAATTCACAAATTCAACATCAAAATTCACGATGATAAGCGATTAGAAAAAATTCTATTCCCTGTAAGAGATGGCTTGCTGGTTATGCAAAAGATTTCATAATCCACTTTTAGTATCAGCTTCAGAATTTAATAAGCCATTTAAATTACATTCCATCAGATTCATTTTTTTAAGTAAGCCAATTAAACCAAACGTTTCATCCAAAGTCCTAAGAACATGAAAAGAAATATAATCTCCCTTCTAACTTTCCTAATAGTTTCGTTAACTGTTAGTGGACAAACAGG
Source organism: Bacteroidota bacterium (assembly GCA_031361545.1). Classification (GTDB taxonomy): domain Bacteria; phylum Bacteroidota; class Bacteroidia; order AKYH767-A; family 2013-40CM-41-45; genus JADKIH01. The sequence goes on along the minus strand of JANLRG010000624.1, from coordinate 7,043 downwards.
CGATAAAAGCCGCCGCGATATTTCCCCGGAAGAAATGGCCCGCAAGAGATCTGAAACGCTAAAAGCGAAGTTACAGCTAACAGATGCACAAACTACACAAGTTTACAATGAGCTTGTCAAAACACAAAACTTGATCAAACAAAAGCGTAATGAAATTAAGGAGGCCAGACAAAATCATCAAAATGCAATGAAAGGAATATTAACTCCTGAGCAATTTGAAAAATTAAAAGAAAATCAAAATTCTCAAAGGGAAATGAATAGAAATAGACGATTGAACCGTCAGAACTCTGGTAACGAAGGAGATGATGACGCACCAGTCAAATCTCCTCCACCACCAAAAAACTAATAATTCAGTTCCTATTATAAGTTGCTGCTAATTACTGATTGAAAATATTTTGAAAAGCCACTGTTCTTTCAGTGGCTTTTTTGCTGTTATTAAAAACATTCACAAACAAGTAAAGTCATTCTTTGACATTGACAAAAATCTTACTTTCTTTGATGATGATTGAAAAATTAATTGATCTCCGAAGCGATACAGTTACAAGGCCTGACCAAGGAATGCTGGATGCAATGTTTGCCGCCAAAGTTGGCGACGATGTTTTTGACGAAGATCCAACAGTTAAAGAGTTAGAATCAAAAGTTGCAAAATTATTCGGTCATGAAGCATCTCTATTTTGTCCCAGTGGAACAATGACCAATCAAATTGGAATTAAAATATTAACTCAGCCACAACAAGAAATTATTTGTGACAAACTTGCTCATATTTATTACTATGAAGGCGGTGGAATTGCTAGTAATTCTGGATTGTCGATCAGATTATTAAACGGTGACAGAGGAAGAATTTCCCCTACTCAAATAGAGGAAAACATTAATCCCCCTGAAAGCATTCATCAACCATTTACATCATTAGTTGAACTTGAAAATACTAGTAATAAAGGCGGTGGAAGTTTTTATACGCTGAAAGAAATTCATGAAATTTCTAAAGTCGTAAGAAAAAACAATCTGAAATTTCATTTAGATGGCGCAAGAATTTTCAATGCAGCAGTTGAGACTAACGATTCAGTTACAGAAATAGGAAAACTATTTGACACAGTTTCTGTTTGTCTTAGTAAAGGATTAGGTGCGCCTGTCGGTTCGCTTCTTGTTTCATCAACTGAAAATATAAATAAAGCAAAAAGAGTTCGAAAGGCTTTTGGTGGAGGAATGCGTCAATCAGGATTTTTAGCTGCTGCCGGAATTTATGCATTAGATCACAACATTGGCAAACTAAAATATGATCACGTTAGAGCGAAAGAAATTGAAAAAATATTAAAGAGCTGTCTTTATGTCGAAGAAATAATGCCGGTAGAAACAAACATTGTTGTTTTCAAAATTGATAAGGGAAAGCCCATAAAAGAATTTATCCAATATTTGTCAGAGAATAACATCAAGGCACTTCAATTTGGGTTGCAGACACTTCGTTTTGTTACACACCTAGATTTCACTGATGAAATGTTAGCTCAATTAAGTATTGTTTTAAAAAAATATTAAACCCATGGCATATTCATATTACAAGAGCACCGTTTACAAAATTGTCCAAGAAACAGATTTAGTTCGTAGATTCTTTTTTAAAGTCCCCGACGAAATTGAATTTAATTTTAAAGCTGGTCAGTTCATCATGCTAAACTTACCAATAGAATCAAAATTTACTAACAGAAGTTATTCAATAGCGTCCGCACCAAATAATGAAAATACTTTTGAACTTGCAATTGTACTTAATCCAAGTGGACTTGGTACTCCTTATCTTTGGGGTAAGGTTAAAGTAGGCTCTGAAATAGAAACATCAAAAACTTTAGGAAAGTTTATAATCACCGAACCTATCGAAAATGATATAGCTATGATTTGTACTGGTACTGGAATTGCTCCTCTCAGATCAATGGTCCATCACATTTTAGAAAACCAAATTAGCCATAAGAAAATATATATGATATTTGGTAATCGTTTTGAGAAAGACATTATTTATAGAAAAGAAATGGAAGAATTGGAACACATCCATCCCTCTTTTGAATTCATTCCAGTTTTATCGAGAGATAACGAGGGATGGAAAGGGAAAAGTGGCTATGTGCATGCGGTGTATGAAGAAATTTTTCAAGACAAACGATCTGCAACTTTTTATATGTGTGGGTGGCGTGATATGCTAGTGGATGCGAGAGAACGACTTGAAAAAATGGGTTATGATAAAAAACAAATCAGGTTTGAATCTTACGACTAATTTATTTTTTTTGAAATCGATTGATGAATCAAAATGTAGTTTGCGTAATTGCTTGCGGTGGATACAGCACTAGAATGGGAAAAGAAAAAGCTCTGTTGGAGTATCGCGATCTTCCACAATTTGAATATTTAATTAAATTATTCTCCCAAACTGATCTCCCAACTTTTTTGTCTATACGAAAAGATCAAAAAATAAATTATGATCCATTTCCTTTTATAATATTGGACGATGATAATTATGCTGGCCACGGCCCTATCAGTGGTTTACTCAGTTGCATTCAAAAATTTCCTGACAAATCAATTGTTTTCATTGGTTGCGATTATCCATTGTTATCAATTAAAGAAATCGAACAACTCATTAATTCAAGCCAAAACTCTAGTGCGTTTTTTAATTTGAATTACGAACCTCTCTTGGCAGTGTACCATCCTTCCGATTTTAATAAAATAGAAGAACGGTTTGAATCCAAATTGTATTCCCTTAATAATTTTCTCATTGAAATTAAAGCAATTAAATTAGTAGCAGAGCATGCTTCTAACCTAAAAAGCTTTGACACAATAACGGAATACAAATCATTTCAAAAACAAACAATTTAATTGCCAACTATATTTGAACAATGAATAATAAAAGCACACATTCTGTAATTTTAAATCAATACAATAACAATTCGTTCCAACAAGTGAATGATGTGCTTGCCGTAGAAGAGCCGCTAGAAATAAAAATAAATTATAAATCAGAATCAACTTTTAAGGAAACAAATATTTCAATCACCATGCGAACTCCTGGCAATGATTCTGAATTAGCGGTTGGTTTTCTATTTACGGAGGGAATAGTCAGTTCATTATCACAAATAAAAAAAATATCGCACGACGGAGAAAACAAAATCACGGTCTTCTTAAACGACGCTGTACTATTTGACAAAAATAAAATTGAACGAAACTTTTATACGACATCTAGTTGTGGCGTTTGCGGAAAGGCATCAATTGATTCAATAAAAACTGTCTCACAGTTTCCTATAGAGAATCAATTTCCAATCGACTCCGACATTATTCTTAAACTGCCAGAAATATTAAGTCAACAGCAACAAATTTTTAAAACCACAGGTGGCTTGCATGCTTCGGCACTATTCAAATTGAATGGTGACTATATAGATTTACGAGAAGATGTTGGAAGGCACAATGCTCTCGATAAATTAATTGGCACAGCGTTTCTCAAAGAAAATATTCCGCTTCGTGAAAACATTCTATTACTAAGCGGTCGAGCTAGTTTTGAATTAATTCAAAAAGCTGGAATGGCGGGCATCCCAATTGTAGCAGCCATCGGAGCACCCTCAAGCCTTGCAGTTGAATTAGCACGAGAACTAAAAATACAATTGATCGGTTTTCTAAAGAAAGACAAATTTAATTTATACTAACTCTTTCAATCCAATTTTACGAAGTGCCTTCCGTAAATTATCTGATCAATATTTTTTTATCAATTATTTTTCCCTCAGTATAAATTCGTAGCAAGTAAGATCCGGAAGGTAATGAAACAGGAAATTGGTTATTTTCAATTAAAATTTCAAAAATCTGAGTAAATTTTCAATTCTGGTTTTAGTCGATTCAATCTTTGACATAAGACAAATATGAACATGTTTCCCCAGACAAATAGCTAATTGGGAATATGTCCACCTAAAGTATACCAAATTCATTCATCTTCCAATTTCTCATTAGCAAAAAAGGAAAAAAAACATTTAATTTACGTATATGAAATTACGCATCAAAGGAAACACCGTAAGGTTTAGGCTGTCAAAATGTGAAGTTGCTGACTTTGCTGAACAAAATATTATTTCTGAGACGACTAATTTCGTTGACACTAAATTTAATTATTGTTTAGTTGCTGATCCAAAACTCTCTTCAGTGGATGTCTCTTTTGTTGAATCAACTTTGGTAATTAAATTACCACTAAAAACGGCTAAACGTTGGACCGATTCAAATGAAGTTGGAATCTATCTCAACATTTCTTCAAGTGAAGGAAAAAATTTACAACTCACCATTGAAAAAGATTTCAAATGTTTAGATGAAACGATAGAAGACCAAAGTGACAACTATGAAAACCCTTTGGCTTCAAAAAACTGATGAGTGAAAACGAATTAAATAAAAAAGCTTCAGCTGAAAATCCAACCCGATTTCTAGAGTTAAAAGTTATCCCACCCAAGTTAGTTGCTGCTGGAATTCCTGGAGTTTACCACGGAGTAAAAAGTATATTAGGTGAAATGCCAGTGTTCAGAGCATTCAAAGCGCTGCACTCATTAAATCAAAAACAAGGTTATGATTGTCCAGGTTGTGCTTGGCCTGATCCTGATGGAGAAAGAAGTTCTATTGGTGAATATTGTGAGAATGGAATTAAAGCAATTGCAGAAGAGGCCACCACAAAAAAAATAACTGCAGACTTTTTTTCAAAAAATAGTGTCTTTGAGTTAGGAAAATTAAGTGACTATGAAATTGGAAAACTTGGAAGGATTGCCGAACCGCTTTTTCTCAGAAAAGGAGCTACAAATTATGAATCAATTTCATGGGAAAAGGCGCTGAACTACATAGCACAGAAATTAAAAGAGTGTCAGTCGCCGGATCGTACTGTATTTTATACAAGCGGAAGGACTAGTAATGAAGCCGCTTTTCTCTATCAACTTTTAGTTCGCCAATTTGGAACGAATAACTTGCCTGATTGCAGCAATATGTGTCATGAATCTAGTGGTGTTGCATTAACTGAAACTTTGGGAATAGGAAAAGGTTCAGTGACGCTGGAAGATTTTTATCAAGCAGAAGTGATTATTATTCTTGGTCAAAATCCAGGCACCAATCATCCTAGAATGCTAAGTGCACTAAAAGAGGCCAAAAAAAATGGATGTCAAATAATTGCCATCAATCCATTAAAAGAAACGGGACTAATTGCGTTTAACGATCCGCAATCAGTCAAAGGAATATTAGGACTAAAATCCGTATTGAGTGACATTTATTTGCAAGTAAAAATAAATGGTGACATGGCACTTCTTCAAGCCATCGAGAAAATAATGTTGGAGAAGGAAGAAGAACATCCTGGTCAAGTTTTCGATCAAAATTTTATCGAAAATAAAACCGAAGGGTATGAACAATTTTGCAGCCATTTAAAAAATCTAGAAATAGAAAAACTGATTTCTAATTGTGGCATTTCAAAAGATCAGATAGAAAAAGTTGCAGAATTACTTTCTAAGAAAAATAAAATTATTGCTTGTTGGGCAATGGGACTTACGCAGCATAAGAATGCAGTTGACACTATAAAAGAAATAGTAAATTTATTGTTGCTTAAAGGAAGTTTGGGAAAACCCGGAGCAGGTACTTGTCCAGTAAGGGGCCATAGCAATGTTCAAGGTGATAGAACGATGGGCATTTATGAAAAACCTTCTGACGATTTCCTTCAATCAATAGAAAAAAATTTCCACTTTACTCCTCCTTCCAAACATGGTTATGATACCGTCGCAAGTATTCATGCAATGGATGAGAACACAGTCGATGTATTTATCGCAATGGGGGGAAATTTTATTTCAGCAACACCGGATACTACCTTTACAGCACAGGCTATGAGAAAGTGTAAGTTAACAGTGCAGATTTCAACAAAACTAAATCGCAGTCATTTAATTACAGGAGAAGAAGCTATTATTTTGCCCGTACTTAGTCGCAGTGATAAGGATATTTTAAACAATGAACAACAGTTTGTTACTACAGAAAATTCAATGGGCGTTGTTCAAATGTCTAAAGGGAATCTTGACCCAATAAGCACAGAGTTAAAAAGTGAACCAACTTTAATAAGTGAGTTAGCATTGAAATTATTCCATCACGATTCTTCGGCGCATTGGAAAAATTACATTATCCATTACGATTTCATCAGAAACGATATTGCAAGAACAATTCCCGGGTTTGAAAACTTCAATCAGAAAGTTAGAAAGTTAGGCGGATTTTATCTTCCAAATTCTACAAGAGAAAGAAATATCAACTTGGAATCGGGCAAAGCTCCTTTCACAATTTCTGAGCACATTAATCAATCTCTTGAGGAAGGTGAATTAATGTTAATGACAATAAGAAGTCATGATCAGTTCAACACAACTATTTATGGATTAGATGATCGGTACAGAGGAGTTTTAAATGAAAGAAGAGTAATTTTTATGAATGAAAAAGATATTGTATCGAGAAGATTAACATCAGGAACCATCGTTGATATTTATAATTTTCACAATGGAAAAGAAAGAGTCGCTCGACAGTTCAAAATCATTTCTTACGACATTCCTGAAAGTTGTTGTGCAACATATTTTCCTGAAGCGAATGTGCTAGTCCCAATCGATAGCACCGCAGATAAATCAAATACGCCTACAAGTAAGTTAGTGAAGGTGGAGGTCAAGGAAGCGAAGGCATAAGCCAATAAATAAGGTCAGAGGATCGGTCAGATTTAATAAGACAAGAGTAATAAGTAAAAAATAAAGGAAGTAAAACGCAATAAACAATGTAAGACTTCATAGGTTGAAAGCTAGAAATAGAGCAACGAATGGTTCTGTTTGATTATCGGCCAGGGAGAGCGAGTAAATGGCCCAAAGGAAATTTTAAAAAATTACAATGGATTTATTCAGACTGATGGTTATTCGGGCTATGATAAATTTGAAAAGCGTATGGGTATTACGATGGTCGGATGCATGGCTCATGCACGCAGGTATTTTGAAAAAGCATTAGACAATGACAAATCCGTTGCAGAATATTTTTTGAATGAATTACAAAAGGTGTATGAA
>JANLRG010000598.1:0-5128 GCA_031361545.1 Bacteroidota bacterium | reverse complement strand
AACAGATCAAAAACATTTTCAACCTTTATTTCATTCACATCACTTGTAAGCGTATCGCACACACTTCCTGCGACTGATCTCAATTCTTACTTATTAATTCTTCTCCGTCTTCTAACTTCTAACTTCCAACCTCATTCCTCTACATACTTCCTAAATTTATCCTCCCCCGGAATTCGTTCCATCTCTGATCCATAAGCCATTTTTAAATAGGGGATGATGGCTTGATCGAAATTGGCAATTGTATTCACATCAAAAATATTAGAGTTGTTAGGGTCGTTTATGTAATCTTGTTCTTCTGTACCCGATAAAAAACGCCAGCCACTATCCATTTCTTCTTCTGGTACTTCCCTATACATAAAGCCAATTGGTAGTCCTTCCACAGTAATTTTATCTGAAGCTAGACAATAGCCCATGTTCTTTACAAGTTCTATATTTTGTTCTGGTCTTCGTTTATATTTTTTTTCTTCCATGATTTTTTTATTTTCTTTATACTATTGAAGGCCTTCATTTCTACAAATTCATTTTTTCAATTTTTGTAAATTTTTTAGAAATAAATTTTCACTTTTTCCAACGGCTTCCAACGAATATTTTTCAGTTGCTAAATTATAACCATTCAATCCAATTTCTCTACACCAAATTGGATTCTCCAAACACCGCGTAACATAAATTAAAAAATCTTCTGGAGTATCTGCGAGTAAAATGTTTTTTCCGTGTGTAACATCAATCCCCTCGGCGCCAATGGTCGTACTAATAATCGTTTTGCCTAAAACCAATCCTTGAATAATTTTAACTCTCATTCCGCTTCCCGATAAAAGAGGAACAATCATTATTTGTTTGTCACTCAAATAATTGTTCGCGTGATCAACACGACCTTCGAAAATAACATTGGGAGGGTTCAAGTCTTCAAGCTCTTTTGGAAAATCTCTTCCTGCTAAAAAAAGTTTAAGCTGCGGATGTTTGTTGTGAATCGTATTCCAACATTTTTTTAAAAACCATTCCACACCTTCTCGATTGGGTAGCCAATCCATTGAACCAAGATGAACTAAATTAAATGCTGCATCTTTGTTATGAAATTCTACATACTCCTTCAAATCAACTCCAAGGGGAAGCGATATCATTGGGCCCTTATAATTTAAATTTCTAAAGTGTTCTTGGTCTATCTGAGTGATTGGAATAATCGCGTCAACATCATGCAATGTTTTCAATTCAAATTTTTTTAATCTTTTTGCAAGTATTGTCAGGTACTTTTTCTTTAACGGATTTTTCTGGCTCAAGGCTAATCTTTCCCAAATAATATGTTCTACGTTATGCGCCCGTAAAATAATCTTTGCTTTACTATTCTTTTTAATTGCCGATATATATGGAGCACAGAAAAGAGTTTCGAGTTGGACAAAATCAAATTCTTCACTTTTTAATTTCAACACTAAATCACGCTCTACTGAAGCAGAATAAAAACGATCAATGTTATAACTGCCGTTTTGAAAAAGATTTATGAATGCTTCTTTTACTTTTATTCGCGTGTCTATGTCGCTAGTTGTCAAATGAAGTTTATTAACTATATCAGATGGAATTTGTTTTGGATCAATGAAATGTCTAGATGTGTTTAAACAAAACTGATGTACTTCATTACCTGCAGCAATGAGCGATAAAGCCATATTCATCATAGCAATATTACCTCCATCAATAGGTGGGAAAGGAATTCTATGGCATACTTGAAGAATCTTCACTGGGAATTGCTTTTTGATTTATTTAATTTCTTGAAAAATCGAACATAATTTTCAATATCAAATAAGGCTGAATCAGTTGTTGCTTTATAAATTAAAAATAAACCAACTGGGAATAGAACAATAGATGCAATCCACATTCCTTTCCATGGAGCGATTACTTCTTCTCGTGCAAATTTCTCTCCTGTAATGGAGATAATATGGAAGATGACAAAAAAGAATATTGAAACTACCATTGGCATTCCTAAGCCACCTTTTCGGATAATTGCTCCTAGAGGTGCGCCTATGAAAAACAAAATTAAGCAAGCGAATGACAATGTAAATTTACGTTGCCATTCAATGTTATGTCGGGCAAGTGTCCTGGATTTTGCATCAATATCTCTGGCCGTATCTTCAGTCATACTTCGAATGTTTCTAGCGGCATACAGAGCAGAAGATGCAATTGCTTCTCTTTTGTCTTTTGAAAAATTGTTGATGAAGTTATTATTTGGAAAGTGAACTATTCTTAAATTTTGTGCTTGAAATGTATCTATGTTGAGTGAAGGTATCAAGATGTTGAAAAAATTATTCTTTCTCTCATTCATTTTTTTGACAATTGAATCGGAGGCATAACTGAGTTGATGTAAGTTTAACATCTGATAATTGTCTCTAAAAAGTTGTTCGTTTGTTCGTGTCATTTTAAACGAACTTAAATCCATTCGAATTGTTTCTTCCTCAAATTCGCTTCGCATTAAAGGTCGGTTGTTTCGACCTGGACGATTGTCCTTTTCTTCGTAGCTATATCCTTTAAATAAATTTAAGACGAGATATCTTTCGTCTTCTGACATAGCCATCTTTCCTCTTTCAGCGAGCACAACTTTTGAATTGCCTCGATTTTCTGTATGATCATAGATCATCACATTGCTTAAATTTTGTCCGTCACTATCCTTTTTTCCAATCTTAATTGAATAGCCATCGATGCCATTGTAGAAAACTCCTTCCTTGATTAATAGTGCTGGTTTTTGTTGACGTACATCATAGAGTAATGCATTCATTTTTAAATTCGCATATGGGAGAACATTGTTGCTAAAAAAAAAGGCGGCCATGCAAATCATTAGAGCTGTCACAATCAAAGGTCGCATCACTCTCTGTAAGGAAACGCCAGCTGATTTAAAAGCGGTCAGTTCAAAATGTTCAGCCAAATTTCCAAAAGTCATAATTGATGACAACAGTAAAGCTAGTGGAAGTGCTAATGGAACCAGCGTGATTGAAACATAAATCATTAATTTGAGAACAATAAACCAATCGAGACCTTTCCCAACTAAATCGTCAATGTACTTCCACAAAAACTGCATCAATAAAACGAAAAGTGAAATTAAAAAAGTCACCACCATAGGACCGGCGAACGATTTTAAAACAAGGAGTGTAAGTTTCTTAGGCTTATATTTGTTGCTCAACATAATCGGATGCAAGATAGTATTTTGAAATTTAGTAATGAGGAATTAGCGGCTATCAAAGACCGCAATTTCTTTGAATTAAAACACTCATCAACCAAGAAAATTGTTGATTTATTTGGGGAATTGGAAAAGGAGCTCAAGGCCATTGCTAGTGAAAATGATTTGAATGTGGAAGCTTTGAATGTGTCTAACGGAAAAATATTTCGTGGTGAGAATTATAATTTATATCCTTATGTTTTATTGGATTATCCACGACTTTTTACAACAGAATCCATCTTTGCTTTTCGAACAATGTTTTGGTGGGGGAGTGGGTTTAGTTTCACTTTACATTTACAAGGAAAAGCGCTCGACAAATTTCGAAACAAGTTGGTGAATGATATAGAAAGTCTTATTGGAAAGGATGTTTACTATTGCGTTGGCAAGACGCCTTGGCATTATCATTATGAAGAAGATAATTACGTTTTGCTCAGTGAAAATACTATCGACGACATAACGACGATGAATTCGCAAAATGAATTTGTCAAGTTAAGCCGTAGATTGGATATTGATCACTTTTCAATGTTAAAAGAAAAGGGAATAGAAACATATAAAATGTTTTATTCCCTTTTAAAATAAATTTTGTTGACTATTTTAATTTCAACATCCAAGTATATGCATTAAGCTATGAATTTGAGAAGTCCATAACAAAGAGTTTTCTGCTTTTTCATCTTCATCGGTAAAATCTGTCACAATCAGAGCGATGTCTGAAGTGATTTCATCTTGTACAATTTCAAATTGAAAAAAGGAATCATCTTTTTTATCTTCAGTGACCCATTTGTAGCGAATCATTTGATTTTCTTTTTTAGCAATGATTGCGGCTCTTTCCTCCGAACCATCCCAATGAAATACATAGTCTCCATCTTTAATGGTAACTTTATCGGCGAACCATTCTTCGAGGCTACTTGCATTACTGAGGTAGGTGAATAATATTTTGGGTGACGATTTGATTTCGAATTCCAGTGAATATTTGATTTTTTTATTCGTTTTTAGTTCCTGCTTCACGTTAGTTTAGTCTAATTAAGTAATTCCTTTTTTTTCAGGGGAGCCGAAGATAGTGTTTTTTTTTAATTGATTTGCTCAAAAATGATAATACCTTCGCAGCATCTATGGCACTACTGCATTCTTTAGAAAAAGAGGGTAATTGGCTCTTTAAACACCGGGGACAGCTCCCGGTTATTCTCTTCTTATTGGCCATCCCAGCTGTTTATTTTACTTCTTATGGGGGAATAAGTCTGCCCGTGGTAAAAGTCTTTAATTATACTGCTTATCTTCTAAGCATCTTGGGCTTCATCGTTAGAAGTTATACGATTGGTACTACCCCTCGAGGAACTTCAGGAAGAAACACTGCAGAGCAAGTAGCAGAACAATTGAATCATAGCGGAATTTATTCTATCGTCCGTCATCCTTTGTATCTCGGTAATTATTTGATGTGGATTGGAATTGTACTTTTTACAAAGAACATTTCTTTCACTGTGATTGTAAGCTTAATGTATTGGTTATACTATGAAAGAATTATGTTTGCAGAAGAACGATTTTTAGAGCGCAAATTTGGTCGTCCATATTTAGATTGGGCAGCTTCCGTTCCTGCTTTCATTCCACAATTTTCCGCTTTCGTTAAAAGTGATATTCCATTTTCAATTAAAAGTGTTCTCAGAAGAGAATACAGTGGAGTCTTAGCGACTGTTATCGGATTTGTTTTTGTTGACTTACTTATTGGTTTTAAGCAGTGGCATGAATTTGCTGTTGGAAAAAATTTCTTGTACTTACTCGGAGTAACAATTGTTATTACGGTCATACTACGCTCTTTAAAACATTACACAACTGTTTTAAAAGAAGAGAATAGAAGCTGAAATAAATTTGCAGAAAAGAAAGGATTTCGGATATTTGCAGCCCCAAAATGGCGAGGTAGCTCAGATGGTTAGAGCGCAG
>JANLRG010000783.1:0-1872 GCA_031361545.1 Bacteroidota bacterium | reverse complement strand
TTGACGGTCAATTATTCCTAATCGTGCGGGGAATACCCGTACTCCATTCCATAGGCGAATACACATCACCAATGGTTTTTTCAAGAAGATTGTAGATATTTTTTTCCAAATTATCGCTATTGCTCATCAAAATAAGTATCGTATTTTTTTGAGGAAAGACTACCCAATAACTCTGCCAGCCGTCAAGATGGCAACCATGCGCATAAGCTTTGCCATAAGGCGTATCAAAACACTTCATGCCCAAGCTCCAAGAAAAATTCATGGTAGTAAATTGATTAGAAATACTATCCCGCAGAGGTCCAAACCCTCTATAACTGGTCACTTTGATTTGAGGTTTGAGCATTTCATTAGACATAGTTTTGGACAATAATTGTTTTTGAAACAGGGCTGTTAAAAATTTACCATAATCAGAAGCAGTCGTCACCAAAGAACCCGCCCCTTTGGCATTCTCCTTGACCTGCACACCCAAGACCTTTCCTTCTGGATCGTGTCCAGTAGCATGATTGGCTTTAAATTCGGGATGCCAAACCAAGCCTGAATGGTGCATACCCAATGGTTCAAAAATGAGTTCTTTTGCCCAATCATCTAATTTTTTATCAGTCCACTCCTCTACCACAAACCCCAAGAAGTTGAAGCCTTCATTGGAATAATAGAACTTTTCGCCCGGTTTGGCTATCAAATACAAGGAATCGCCGTAGATATAGCGCATAATAGGCATACCTGATGAATGGCTTAAAATCATTCGCGCAGTGATTTTATTCAAGTCTTTTTCATGAGCCAAAGTCTGCCATTTGGGATAGATTTCAATCGGTTTTTTCACATACTGAACGATGGGTTTATCGAGTTCAAGAATGCCTTTATCCACCAATTGTAAAAACAAGGTTGAGAAAAAAGGTTTGGTAAAAGACCCTGCATAAATGACCGTATTGGTGTCCATTTTCTCTTGCTTTTCTAAATTTTTGAAGCCAAAAGAGTTGTTGTAAATCATCTGATTGTCTTGGATGATTGCCACTGACAAGCCCGCGATTCGCCCTGTATCAACTATGCTCTGAATGGTAATTGTGAGATTTTGGGCTTTAATCTTTTTCCCGTTGAGTTGAGTTATTTCTTGGATGGTTTGAGCATTTACGATGTTCAATGCCATCATAGTGGTTGTTAAAATTAAAAGGTAATGTTTCATGATATTTTATGATTTAAGGTGAAAAATTACTTCCAAAATTTTATGGTCAATGGATAAATAGGTGTTTGATTTTTCAAAACTCTGAATCCGTTGAGGATAGAAAAAATAAGGATACTCAATCCCAATAAAATGATGACAATCAATATAACGCCCATGTATGGAACTGTAAAAAACATAATCATAGTTGAATAAATGTAAAGGGTATTGCTTAAATGAAAATTCACAATCTGCTTTGCATGGCTATCCAATTCCGGAAATTGCTTTTTTTTATACAACCAAAACAAAAATGGTACGAGTACATTGCCCAAAGGGATAAACGTACCTGACAAACCTGAAAAGTGCATCAAAGCAGGCATTTGTGTCGGCATATCCTCTGCGGGTGTTGCCATAAAATCATCAATCGAAACCTCTAAGGCATCGGCTAATATCTTGAGCGTATGCGGTTGAGGATTCACGTCCGTTTTTTCTAAGCGTTGGAGGGTGCGGATATTGACACCTGCTTTTTCAGCCAGTTTCTCTTGGCTATATCCTTTCAGCTTGCGTAATTCGATGAGTTTTTCAGAAGAAAAGGTAGAAGTCATTTTATTATTATTTTGAGAACAAAATTAGGGGTTTATTCTCCTTTTGCTCATTATTGGCTACGGCATTTATACGGCATGTTAGCGGCAGCTATACTGAGGGGGTGTCAAAGA
>JANLRG010000572.1:0-1228 GCA_031361545.1 Bacteroidota bacterium | reverse complement strand
ACTGTATTCTTTTTGCAATTGCTGGATTTGGGCAGCATTCTTAGTGGCATCCTTCTTCAAAACATTCAGTGCATCACCTTTCTTTTTGAGTTGAATAGCTAAAGCTTTATCCGCTTCCGTCTTACCGATTTTGTAGAGTTCTCGGCGGTATTCGGCAATGCGCTCAGGCTTCGCCATTGACAGGCGGACAAGTCCCACTTGTCCTGCAACAGCATTCAAGCCATCAATATTGACAACTTGCAAACCTTCTTTTTTGACAATCAAATGTACCGATGTTTTTTCATCTACTTGTACAAAGGTCAACTTGAAATTCCCATCAGCCAATGTCGTTGTCGCTTGTGCTTTTTCAAACTCATCTTCCACTTGAGCATTTGGAACATACTGGCGTTTGCCTGTTTCGTATTCGCTGTTATGGATAGATACGACGCCTTTGATGTCGGATTGCTGTGCTGAAAGTGTCAGTGAGAGGGTGAAAAATAAGAAAAGTGCAGCATTTTTCATGAGCATCTGTTTTTGTTGATTAACAAATATCCCCTCAGTATTTGAGTTTTATTTTTCCAAAACAACTTCCATAGGTTCATTCGTTTGTGGAAAAGCAGGTTTAGTCATATCTTTAAAACCTTTTTTCAAGAACTTAACTTTAGGGTCTTTTCGTTGCTTATTTTCCGGAATGATAATCTCAAAACTTCCAGCCATATCAGTTGTATCGCGCAAACCTTCTATATCCACCAAAACGCCTTCCATAAATTTATCACCATATTTGACTGTTCCGAAAATACGTCCTAAATTTTGTAATCCAACAGTGAGGGTAATACGCCCATCGGACGGAATGGTATAAAGTGAATCGGGATTTAAAGGGCGATAGGGTTCTGAAAAATTCACATTCAAGCTGACTTTATCGCCAATCTTGACATTTTTAAAAGAGGCAGTGCCTTTGCTATCAATATCCTCACTTTTCTTTTCACCGCCTTGGACTTCCATTTCAATTTTACCTTGTTGTCGCAAAACAGACTCATTCTTTTTATCTTTCACAAATACAGATACATTTGTCGTTTTTCCATCTATTTCAGTTGGGCATAACTTAAAATAAAAAGTCAAAATACCTGCAATTCCTGCAAAAATGGCTATCCATGACTTTAAGTCATTCAAACCTGTCCATTTTGTCCATGAAAAATCTTGTTTGGGTGAATGAGAGTTGGGGTTATTCGCAACTACCTTGGCGTTTGGA
>JANLRG010000563.1:0-3942 GCA_031361545.1 Bacteroidota bacterium | reverse complement strand
CAGATTGGTGCCACGCTGGTCTGGAATTCCAGATCTTCCTGCTCCGCTTGCTTGTTGACTTGTCGTTCAATTAGCTCCCAGTCCTTCTGCACTTTGACCAATTAGCTTTAATCTGTTTTTGATTATTACCTATAAACTTTGAACTTTGAACCTAGAACCTAGAACCAAGTACTTTGAACTACTAATTTATTAAATCAATTCTAATTGAGTTAATTTTTTAGTAACATCTTTTTTAACGGCTACTTTCTTTGGAGTTATTTTTTTAGTTGTACCATTTTTAAAAGCCGTTTGTAATTTTGATACATAGTCTAATTCTTCCCAAGGGAACAATTTTACTGTGATCCGCTTTTCATTTTTCTTGCCTTTGTTGAACACCTTCTCTTTTGTTTCAGGTTTACGTCCCATGTGTCCATAAGCAGCAGTCTCGAGATAAATTGGTGTACGAAGATTGAATCGTTTTTCGATAGCATAAGGACGCATGTCGAAAATCTGTTCCACTTTTTTAGCGATATCGCCGTCAATCATTTCTACTTTAGCGGTACCGTAAGTGTTGACATATAAGCCGACTGGTTGAGCAACACCGATAGCATAAGCGACTTGAACTAAAACCTCGTCACAGATTCCAGCCGCAACTAAATTTTTAGCAATGTGACGAGTAGCATAAGCTGCTGAACGATCTACTTTCGAAGGATCTTTTCCTGAGAAAGCACCACCACCATGAGCACCTTTTCCACCATAAGTATCAACTATAATTTTTCTTCCTGTCAAGCCAGTATCACCGTGAGGTCCACCAATAACAAATTTTCCTGTTGGGTTAACATGGTATTTTATTTTGTCATTGAAAAATATTTGTACACGCTTCGGAAGTTTTTTCATCACACGCGGTGTGAGGATATTTATAACATCATCTTTAATCTTTTTTAACATGATTGCATCTTTTGCAAAATCATCATGTTGAGTCGAGATTACAATTGTGTCAATCCGTATTGGTTGGTGCATGTCATTGTATTCAACAGTTACCTGTGATTTTGCATCTGGTCGCAAGTATGTCATCACTTTTCCTTCACGACGAATAACGGCAAGTTCTTTTAAAAGCGTATGAGCTAATTCTAATGACAATGGCATGTAATTGTCAGTTTCGCGACAAGCATAACCGAACATCATTCCTTGATCGCCCGCACCTTGCTTCCATGGATCAGTTTTTTCAACTCCACGGTTGATGTCAGCAGACTGTTCGTGTATAGCAGAGAGTATACCGCAAGAATCCGCTTCGAACATATATTCGCTGCGAGTGTATCCGATTTTACGGATGACTTCACGAGCAATTTCTTGTACGTCTAAGTACGCAGAAGATTTTACTTCACCGCCAAGTACAACTTGACCAGTAGTTACTAATGTTTCGCACGCAACTTTAGAAGTTGAATCGTAAGCGAGAAAATGATCAATTAACGCATCAGAAATCTGATCCGCAATCTTGTCCGGATGGCCTTCGGAAACAGATTCTGAAGTGAACAAATAAGACATGGTTCTTTAATTTTTTTTGGGTTAGTAATTACACTTGCTAGTGAAAAGGGCAAACGGAAAATCAAGTGCGTTAGCATTTTTTTTACCGTGGTTGCAATATCGCTGTGAAGCAATCAAATCCTTCCACCTTTGGCTGCAAAAATAAGAAAATATCAGGATGCAACTACTCTGGCAATGATTTTTTTTATCTAGCGAAAATCACTGATAAATCAATAGTTTCGGCCATTATAGAATACACCATTTGTATTGGTTCCGACCTGATATTTTAAAACATCACCGTTGAGTGTATAGCCATTGATGATTTCATAGCTCGCAGTATAGATTTTTCCCTTTTGAAATAACATCAGCCGCCCCATATCGTCAAGCCATGCAATACCATCATTTCCCAATTGAAAATCTCGAGGTGTTCTATTCTGAAGTTCAAATGTTTTTCCGCCATAATACACATTGAAGGTGTTGTTGTAACTATACACAATAGTGTTGCCTTTAACGGCAAAGAAATCAGGGCGGTCAGAAAGAATTTTTTTTGTTGCTCCATTGTCAAAAATTCGGAAGTTTCCTGTTTGATCTACATAAGCCATAATTCCAAAACCGACTTTAAAAGAATCAGGTGCAAAAGTTTCAACGAGAGCTGTGTCACCATAATAGAACAGATGAAACTGTTGGGTGTAGTCATCTACATAAGCAACTAAATCTCGGCCGGCTTCATATTTTAGCGGAGCAACATTGTCAAGATTGAAAAGTTGTCCGTGATAAAAAACATTGAAGTAATTGGATTGATTCACCCATGCCAATGTATTTGATCCTACTTTAACAGATTTAGGTTTGTCGAGATAAGAGTCTTCTAACAAGGCTATCTTTCCATTATAATAAACATTGAATGTGTTTTTTGAATCGTCGAAATAAGAAATGATGCTATCACTCAATGTAGTCATCAGACTATAATAGCAGAGCGTTTTCTTTTCACCGTTATCGAAAGCATATAATACATTTCCAACTTTAAAAGAGACGAGATAATCTGAAACCCCATAAGCGAAATCAGCAGCATTGACCATTGTAATCGATTGCCCTTTGTAATAAACTTTGAAATCATTTTTATTGTCAACGTAAGCAATAGAAGTTCCGCCATATTTATAATTCCTGATCGGAAGATATTCCAACTGCCGTATAAGTCCGCCTTCAAAAGCTTGTAAGTTTCCCCGATAATCAGTGTAGGCAGTGATATTTTGTGCTGAAATAAATTTCGAAACACAAATGAGAAAAAGAATTATAAGTGGTTGTATTTTTTTCACGAAATGAAGCACTATTATTTTTTTGTCAGTTCCTGGAAAATATCTTCCATTCTTTGTTCTTCTACTTGCTGAGATAAAACGGTATAATTATTTGCAACCGCCCACTTAAAAAGATGAGAACGAGTTTCAAGGTCCTTAATGATTAACCGCCATTTGCATTTACCTATTAATTCCCCATCAATCACACCTTCGACTTTTTTCAATTGAGAGAGAGAAACTTCTTTGTCAAATTCCACTAAAATATTTTCACCAGACATATTTCTTTTTTGAAGAACAGCTGTGTTTTCGTTGGCGACAATCTTTCCCTTGTTAATAATAATTACTCGATCGCAAATCGCTTCTACTTCTTGCATAATATGAGTTGAGAGAACAACAGTTTTCTCTTTTCCTATTGATTGAATGAGTGATCGTATTTCTGTGAGCTGATTTGGATCAAGTCCAGAAGTAGGTTCATCTAATATGAGCACTTTGGGGTCGTGGATCAAGGCTTGTGCAAGGCCAACTCTTTGACGATATCCTTTAGACAAGGCGCCAATTTTTTTATTTTGTTCGATAGTAAGTCCCGTAAGGTCGATTAGTTCTTTAACCTTAGAAACTTTGTTGCCTTGAAATTTGTAAACCTCGCAGATGTAAGTGAGATATTCTTTCACATACATTTCCGGATAGAGTGGATTATGTTCAGGTAGATACCCGACAATTTTTTTTACTTCTATTGACTGTTCGTTCACATCAAAACCCCCAACAGATGCTAGTCCGGAAGTCTGAGGAATATAACAAGTTAAAATTTTCATCATCGTTGATTTCCCCGCTCCATTGGGACCGAGAAAGCCAATTACTTTTCCAGTTCCAATTTCAAAAGAGACATCATCGAGTGCTTTTTGCGAGCCATAGACTTTGGTTACATTTTTTACAGAGATCATTTTGGGAGAGGGAGTTTTTATTAAGTTTCAAAGGTAGCGTTTTACAGTTTCAATTCCAGAGCCAGTTTCAGTAAATAGAGTGTTCTTCAGTTTCAGTACCAGTCATAGTTTCAGTAAATAGAGTGTTCTTCAGTTTCAGTACCAGTCATAGTTTCAGTAAATAGATTGTTCTTCAGTTTCAGTACCAGTCATAGTTTCAGTAAATA
>JANLRG010000561.1:0-9398 GCA_031361545.1 Bacteroidota bacterium | reverse complement strand
TGCATAATAAAAAATGTAATGGTTACTAAATTAAAATTAAAAACTCACCAATAAATAATTTTTATTATATAAACTGTATCACCATACATTTTCAAACTAAATTCATTTTCCATTCTCAATCCTCAATCCTCCATCCTCCATCCTCCATCCTCAATTCTCAATCCTCCATCCTCCATCCTCAATTCTTCATTCTCAATCCTCAATTCTCAATCTTTCACTATTTTTCGAACAAACGATTCTTTGTCAGTTGTTATGATGATAAAATAATTTCCATTGGCATAACTTCCGAGCTCCAATTCTGTTTTTGAGAATAAATGATCGACTTCTTTAGTAAGTAAAAGTTTGGAATGAGAATCAAATAACTTGACAATATAACTTGAAGTGATTTCTCCCAAATCAATTATACATTTATCTAAAGTCGGATTGGGATAAACACTTAATGCACTTTTAGAATGGTTATCTATCACCTGATCCATCAATGAAACCATTATTGTATCAGAAGCAGAACAACCATTAGAATCAGTCACTAATACAGTGTAATTTCCCGCAGCATTGGCAATAATCGTTTGAGAGATATCCATTGTATTCCAATTATAATTCACAAAACTATTTCCAGCATCCAATACCAATTTTTGTCCGGAAGATATCGTCGTATCATTGCCAAGAAAAACAGCAGGTAAAGAATAAATATTTGCAATGACTGCTATTGGTAAGGATGGACATAAACCAGAAGCTACAGCAAAGTAAGTTGTTGACGAATTAATAAATGGTGTAGAAAAATTATTTCCAATTGCTACTAAATTTCCGCCAATTGCATCATACCATTCAACTGTAGAAGTTGAATTGGCAGAAAGTAAAACAGAACCACTTTCACAAACTCCACCATTACTAGCCGAAGTGATTATAGAATTCGGATTTACATTTGCTTCGACACTGACGTAATTACCAAAACAAAAATCGTTTGATGTTTGAACATAATAAATCTGTGAAGTATTTAAGATTGAAGTTGTATATGAGTTCCCATTAGTCAATAAATTTCCTCCTTGAAAATCATACCATGAAATTGAATCGGGGGACGAAGCTAACAATGTCACAGACCCTCTTCCACAAATTGTTCCTGATACAACTTGCGCATCATCGGGAATGCTGTGAATAGTTGCATTGATAGGAACAAAATCACTTTGACAAATTCCATCTGTTGCCTGAACATAATAAGTTGTAGAATGTGAAATAATTGGAGTAGTAAATTGTGGACCTGAGTAGATTAATATTCCATTCGCAGCATTGTACCAATTAGTAGTCACCGCAGAATTTGCTTCAAGAGTTACTTTTCCACTTCCACATCTCCCTACCTCGGTAACTAGGGGATTAGAAGTATTAGGATTGATAGTTATATGAACAGGTACACGTGGACTCGGACAATTAAAACCATCTTGCACATAAAAGTTTAACGATGAATTTAGTAAGGGAGAAGTGAATGTGTCACCAACATAAAGCGGATTCGAAGAAGTGCTATCGATAAACCAAGCTGTTGAAGAATTATTCGAAATCAAATTAACAACTCCCTCTCCACATCTTGCAACATCGCTAACAATAGGTGTCGGAGAAGTATTTTCAATACTAGCTGTTATCGGAATAATTGAAGAAGGACATACAGTTCCAGCTTGTACATAATAAGTAGTCGAAGATGACAGAGTTGGAGTTCCGAAATTTGTTCCGGTAAAAATTAAATTACCATTGACAGCAGAATCATACCAATATACTTCAGCAGTATCTTGAGCTATTAAAGTTACTGCTCCATCGCCACATCTGAATACAGAAGGGACAATTGGATCTGCAGTGTTTTCATGAATAATTCCTTTAAACAAAACTCTTGCACTAGGACAAACTGTTCCAGTAGAGACAAAATAAGAGGTGGTGGTGTTGATCGATGCAGTCGTAAAATTATTTCCAGAATAAAGTAACACTTCTGATGTTGGCGAATTGTACCAATGTAATATTAAACTATCATTCGTTGAAAAGGAAATAGTGCCTGCACCACAACGTTCAACATCTGCTGCAATTGGGTCAGGAGAAATAGAATTTATTATTGCAGTAATTTTTTTTCGTTGACTCGGGCAATCTCCATCCGCCTGAACAAAATAATTAGTTGTTTGATTTAAAATTGGTGTAATAAAATTATTTCCATTAAACAAAACAGTTAATGCAACTGAATCCTGAAACCAATTCAAAGATGATGTACCATTTGCTAAAAGAGAAACGACTCCATCTCCACATCTTGAACTATCTGTACTTGATAATATTTGTTCGAATGCTTGAACCGTAAGTTGGATGCTATCTGAGTTTGCTGAACAACCATTAGCTGTTACTTGTACATTGTAATAACCTGTTGAAGTTACATCTAGCGTTGGATTGATTTCACCACTAAGTGATGAATTATTTTTTTGCCATTGATAAGTAGCATTTGCTAATTGAGAAACGGAAATTGTAGCTCTATTTCCAGAACAAATGATTGTTGAAGACGGTGGAGTTACAACAGCCAATGGCGCAGCATAAGCTTTTCCTGGCGAGCCACGCAGACAACCGGGGAACCAATTATTTCCATCATTGCCAGAGATATTCTCATTGCGTCGCTCCAGCGTATAACCAAAACCATCTGCTTGAGTCGGGAATGGTAGTTGAGTGCTATAAATAAAAGCAGAATATAATTGATCTGATGAATTAAACAATCGAAGTTCTTCACCATTATTTGAAAAATCAAAAGAGAAATCTCCTATGACATTATTGATAGTTGGATTGACACTTTTGAATTTAGAAAGGTCCGATGCCAAAACGAAATATCCATTAGCTGAGATAATTGTTGACACTGGAAAAACAAAACTATGATTATCTGCTTCATCTCTAAAAATCCAATTTGAAAGATCAATTGAATAGCTGCCGCTGTTGTGCAGTTCAATCCAGTCACCCGAATCCGTAATTGAGTCGCTATGATAATTCAATTCGCTAAAAGAAATAGATATTGGGGCAACAGCTCCAGTAAAATAACAAGTGATTAAATCGTTGACTGTAAAATTATACGTCACACTTGAATTTAAATTGTTTGCACCAACAATTATAGAATTCCAATGATCAAAAGTAAAACCAGGATTTGGGATTGCTGTTATTGTAACAGGATTTCCATTATAGTAAACACCATTCCAAGGATACGTTTTTGGATTGATGGTAGAAATCTGAATAGTACCAGCGCCTGAAGGACTAACTTGCAACGTGAGTGTAACTTGTCCGGTCATTCCAAATTCGCTTTGAACAAAATTTCTTGCATTAGTTGGACGAGCATTCGCAAATGTCATCATCGATGAAATATCGTTTATCCATGTTGCAGAATCAGGTGTGCCCCACTTTTGATATTGAAAGTGATAATCGAATTTCATACTATCTCTCAATAAGTACGCTTCTTTCTGAATATTAGATGGAAGAAAAATTGTATTAATTAAATCTGCATATCGATTGATGAAATATCTTTTGTAAGTAGGATTTTGTGTAAAGTTTCTAAACAAGTCAGCATTGTAATTATGAGGAGAAGGATTCAATGCTGTTTTCAACATATTATTCGTAACAGATCCATTTAACCCTAAACCAAAATCTAAATCATAAATTAAATATTTGAATTTTCCATCTTGAGTTTTCGGTCTCCAAAGTTTTAGATTATTATTCCCTCCGCCCATCCAATCATCGTTGGGATAATATGTTTCAGCAATAAAATAATCAGCCATATTTTGAAGATCCATCATTGATGAAATTCTTGAATAGTATGCAGTATCTGAGGGGGAAGTTTGAGTAGCGTAATTATACATTGCAAAGAAGGCAGAGTCGCTTCCTTTTTTTACTTCCATGCCAGGAAAGAAATAACTCTCTTTTAAAAAATCAATTTCACTTGACTTATAACCATAATTCATCTGCACCCAATGATGGTCATCATTTTCCCTTACAAAATAAATTCCCCAATTTTGTCCGTTCAACATAACCATACAAGGTTCATAAGCTAGATAATTATTGAATGTCGGTTTTAAAATTCTATTCATCAATGGATCTCTCATGTGACAAAGATTTCTGTCATTGCCAGTATTGTGAAGAATGAAATCGTCCCATTTATCATTCCATGGTTTTAAAGTTTCCAAACCATAATTCAACGATGACAATCCATATTTATCTCCCAACTTAATTTCCAAACTTTTTTGAGGAGCCGCTCTTGACCAGCCACCAGTAATTGATAAACCAGCATTAAATTTAAATTGCAAACTTTTATCGCGTTCAAAAAATTCGAGTGTAACATCTTTCTCCATATCGAGCCAATAATTTGCTCCAAAGTGTGGCATTGCAGTGGCAGCATTTGGACCATCAACAAAAATTCCAGTAGTATAATCATAGAGATTTTTCGGATCAGTTGTCAAGGAAAATACAGGAAGCTTACATTCCAAATTGATAAAATAACTATTGGTCATTGTTGCACTTCCCACAATTCCACTTGCAAATACTCTTGCCCGAATAGTTTTTGATGATGAAATTACAATTGGTGATGTATAGAGTGTAGATGTATCACTCACATTACTGCCATCAATTGTATACCGAATTTCTCCTCCAGGAAAAATAGTTGATAGCGTTAAATTTTTTGTTCCTGAATAAAATCCACCTGCGAGAGAAAAAATCGGAATAGATGCATATCCAGATTTACATGTGTTAACATTGTTAGTAGTTCCTGGAGTTGGTTTATCAGTCACACACCAGTTGGAACTACCATCCGGATTTCTTGCAATTGAATTATCTACTTCTATATTTCCTGTACTAACTTTGTCGGCAAGAACTCCAGATGGAGAAGTAAGAAATATTGTTTCACCTGTCTTGCTAATTTTAAATTTAGCATGAAAACAAGAATTCGAAACTGTATGAAACCATGTAGGAGGTGTAGGAAAAAAATTTGATCCATTTGCTACTGCGAAAGTTAAAAACGGATTACTTGACATATCAGTGAACGTTCCCGATTCGTTATGCGTTTCCACTGCTAGAACATTAGTTCCATTGACCATTAATTTTCTTAAGTCTTCTACATTTAAATGGAGACTATCAGGATAATGATTTTGATAAAGAACAGCTTCATGCGAGGCCAAAGCTATTTCATTCCATGCAGGAATATTTCCAGGAGTGCCGCAATTAATACGAGCTATTTCAATACCGTTTAGATATGCCACAAAGCCATCATCAAAATCCATGTTAAAAACGGCTTCAAATAATTTCGAAGTATCTGCAATTGTAAAACTTCTTCTCATGTAAACTGAAAAACAACCAGCAATCGTTGTCCCATCGTCGCTATCTCCCATTCCTAATCCACCAATTGCGGATGCCCATGAACCATCATTAAAAAATGGATCTCTCCAATTCGTAGTTCCCGGATTAGTTGTATTTGCTCGGTACTTCCATGAATCTGATGCTTTGACAGCAGTTTCCCAATGAGTGAGTATTGTTTTATTTGTATCAGAAGCGAAAACAAGGACGCGACTACCAGCACTTAAATTGTAATCAGGAAAAGTAAAACGAAAAGGTTTTAATGAGTCATCTGATAAACCATAACCATTTAAGTTGATGACAGTCGATCCAGCATTATAGATTTCTATCCAATCATCC
Organism: Bacteroidota bacterium; assembly: GCA_031361545.1. Taxonomy (GTDB): domain Bacteria; phylum Bacteroidota; class Bacteroidia; order AKYH767-A; family 2013-40CM-41-45; genus JADKIH01. The sequence continues at coordinate 3,719 of JANLRG010000561.1, read as the reverse complement.
CAAGAACTGAACTCATCAGCGATGGTTTTGGTATTAGAGGTTTGAATTTCATTAATAAATACTTGAGCATTAGTTTCAGAAGAAAATAAGATGGAAAAAATAAAAGCGAAAACTAAAAGTGTTCTTTTCATATTAATGAAGCTTGTGATATACAAAATGGGTTCATATCGGCTGGATTACAAAGCAACTTGGTAAACGACCACAATTACTACGTCAACAGCCTTTATATTTTGGCAAAAATGCTTTGTGAATCATTGAATGTGAATCGTGAAGTTGAAATAAAAGATGACATCCACCTTAAAACTTTTTCAACGTTCTTCATTCCGTCAGCTAAATTTTATATTTTATCAGTGAAAGAATTTTAGGAAAGAAGAACGACGCTCATAAATTGAGAATCGTCATCCTTCAGGATCTTGTTTGTGAAATGCGAAAGTCAACATTTTTATGAATCAGAAAATGAGAATCGTGAGTTGAAATAAAAAATGGAATCCACCTTAAAACTTTTTCAACGTTCTTTATTCCGACAGCTAAATAACTGGAAAATTGAGAATGGACAAATCTTCCTTATTACTTATCAATTATTATTTATTATTTACTACCTATTACTTATTTCCTACCTTAGTACTCCAAAAAATCATTCTTCATGAAAAATAATTTACTCCTGCTTTTTATTTTAATTTGCAACTTAGCTATCGCATCCAATTACAACGGAAATAATATGTCGTTTAAACAAAGCGATGGAACAACTGTTGACTTAAAATTATTCGGATCCGAATACTATGCGCGTGCAGAAGGAATTGATGGTTACACTTTAGTAAGAGAGAAATCAACAAACAACATTTGTTACGCCAAGATCTCGGAAGATGGAAGTGAATTGATTTCAACAGGCATTCTTTATCATGGAAAACAAAATTCTGTTAGTACTCCAAATGCAATTTTGCAATTCAAAAAACATCTTGACATCAACATCAAAGCAAAACAAAAAATAATTGAAGAGAATCAAAATTTCCTGAGTGGGACTAAATCAGCTCTTGAAAAAAATAATTTATCGACTGGTGGAATGAATACAACTTTAACTACTCCGTTCAATCCTGTCTCCGGAAATATTCGAGGATTATGTATTGTAGTTGATTTTTCAGATGAACCAGCTGCTGTTCCAATGACTGAATTCGATAATTTCTGCAATGATATCAATTATACTGGCTATGGAAATAATGGCTCTCTTAGAAGTTTCTACTCTGATATCTCCGGCGGAATAGTCGATTATCAAAATGTAGTATTCGGTTATTTTCGTGCTCCTCTCACCTTTGCAGATTACGATGCAATGCCGTATGCTGTCGGTGCTCAACAAATATTAGGACTTGCGCTTCACTGGATTGACTCTATGGGATTTGATTTTTCTACGCTCTCTCTCAACGCCGACAATTCAATTAAAGCAATCAATTTAATGTACACTGGCAATCCTCCAACATGGGCGCAAGGAATGTGGCATCACAAAGGAAATTATACTGACTTTAGTGCAGATGGTGTTACTTCCAACGATTACAATTGTTCACCTGCTAACAGTCCACTTAAACTTGCAGTAGTTGCACATGAAAACGGACACATGATTTGCCATTGGCCCGACACTTACAAATATGATGGTACTACAGGGCCAGATGGAATTGGGTCTTTTGATTTGATGTGTTGGTATGGCGATTACTACAATCCTACAATTCCTAATCCGATGTTCCTCGCCAATTGCGGATGGAAAACTGTAATAGACGTTACAAATTTCAATGGCATTAATACAGACACGGCAAATTCATTAACATGTTATCGATATACGAACATCAATGATACGAATGAGTTTTTTCTTCTTGAGAACAGATTAAAAACCGGAAGAAGCACATTTATCGATGATGAAGGTTTAACAATTTGGCATATCGATCGCAATGGAGACAATCAGACTTTGCACCATGAAGTTTATCTTGATCATGCGAACAATGACATTTACGATCATACCGGAGCTTGTTTTAAAAATAGTTTCAACATTGAATTTAGTGAGAACACAATTCCTAATTCTTCATTCTATAATGGCGACCCAAGTGGTTTAAGAGTTTGGGACATCGGCAATACAGGACAGGTGATGAATTATAAATTAGGAAACGGATTCGCTTCTGCCTCTTTAAATATTTTATATCAGAATATTTCTAATGATAATAATTCAAATGGCTTTCTAGAACCAGGTGAAACAGGTAATTTGAATTTATATGCGTTGAATAATGGACAAGTTAATTCTGGCAATGCAACTTTTACTTGTACAGCAATTGGAGTGAATGCAAATTTGATTACTATAAATACACCTTCATTAAGTGTTGGTACTATCAATGTTTCACAATCCATTCCTACTTCGTTCAATGTTTCAATTGATCCACTAGCACCACTTGGAACGGAGATTACACTTCAGTACATTCTAACTGATGGAATCGATACGGTTCATATTACTAGAACATTTGTAGTAGGTGTGATTGATTTAATGAACAATCAAGTTGCGACTACCTGTTCCTCTGTTTTTTTTGATGCAGGTGGGCCGAACAACTATAGTGACAACACAGATTTTACAAAAACATTTATGCCCGCAACAGCTGGTTCATCCATCGTAGCAGATTTCAGCTTTTTCGATTTGGAAGATGACCCTGCTTGCGGTTATGATTATCTAGATATCTACAATGGTCCAACCGTGTTCGGACAATTTTTTGGTACATTTTGCGGAACGAATTCACCCGGGATAATTACATCGACTCATAATTCAGGCGCATTAACTTTTAAATTTCATTCTGACGGCGGTGTTACTGGTGGTGGATGGAGAGCAACGATTACATGCAACTCGCCAACAGAAATTAATTCACTTACGTTAAGAAATGCCATTCACATTTCACCAAATCCTTCTTCAGGAAAAATAACAGTTTCAATTAATAAAATTGAAAACCTACAATTAGAAATTACCGATGTTGTTGGAAAAATAATTTTCACTAAGAAATTAAATTCAGAAAATAATTTATCCATTGATTTAGCAGACCAACCCAATGGTGTTTACTTAATCAAATTTATTTCGACTTCCGAAACAAGAACGGAACGTTTACTTTTGAATCGATAAGAACAATAACGATACCTCTAAAACCCTTCTAAAAGTTAGGAAGGGTTTTTTTATTTATAATCTGTTTTGCTTTCGCTGCGGCACACTATGAAAATTAGTACATTTACCACTCTAAAAAATAATTTCTATGAGTTCACATGAACGAGCGCATCACGATGAAGCAAACAACGTAACCTACCAACGATGTCAGTTTGCTTATGAATATGCAAATCCATTTATTGCTGGAAAACGAGTGCTAGATGTCGGTTGTGGTTTAGCTTATGGTACAGCGTTGATGGCAGAATCAGCTTCAGAAATCATCGGACTAGATTATGATCAAATAACAATAGATGATAACCAAAAGCGATATTCAGAAATTAAAAATTTGTCATTTAAGAGAGGAGAAATTCCTCCACTTCCGTTTGAAGACAATTCATTTGATGTGGTTACAGCATTTCAATTTATAGAACACATTGAAAGAAGAAAAGAATTCATGAAAGAATGTTTGCGGGTTTTAAAACCAGGCGGCAGAATGATGGTGACAACACCGAATGTAAAAAAATCATTAGCGAGAAATCCCTTTCATGTACATGAATATACC
>JANLRG010000557.1:0-1710 GCA_031361545.1 Bacteroidota bacterium | reverse complement strand
GTTTAATTGCTTGGTCATTCATGGCCAAGGTTTAAGGTATATTAAAAATAAAAATAAAAAGTAATTCATAAAACAATTATGACAAAAAAACCTTCGATTATTTTTTTAGGGACACCAGAATTTGCGGTTCCTTCTTTGGAGATCTTGATAAAAAATGATTACAATATATTAGCAGTTGTTACTGTAGCAGATAAACCTGCTGGCCGCGGTCAAAAAATAATTACTTCGCCAGTGAAACAATGTGCAGACAGACATGGATTAAAAGTCCTTCAACCATCCAATCTGAAAGATGAAAAGTTTTTAGAAGAACTAGAAAATCTGAAAGCTGATTTACAAATTGTCGTTGCGTTTCGAATGTTACCAGAGGCGGTTTGGAAAATGCCTACATTAGGTACATTTAATTTACATGGTTCTTTACTCCCACAATATCGTGGTGCGGCACCAATCAATTGGGCAGTTATCAATGGAGAAAACAAAACAGGAGTAACTACTTTCTTTTTGAAGCATGAAATTGACACGGGGAATATTATTCTCCAAAAGGAAGTCAATCTTTCAACAGAAGATACTGCAGGAACACTTCATGACAGAATGATGGAAATCGGTTCAGAATTAGTTTTAGAAACAGTAAAACTTATTGAGAATAAAAAAGCTCGAACAACAGAGCAAAGCCAATTGATGGCAGATAAAATCAAATCAGCACCAAAACTGAACAGAGCAAACACAAGCTTTTCACTAGATTTTTCGGCAGACCAGGCCAGAAATTTTATTAGAGGACTAAGCCCATTTCCAACTGCTCATACAGAAATATACAATTCTAATGGTATTGGATTTTCAGTAAAAATATTTTCCGCAGAAGCTTATGATGTGCCTCATTCATTTGGTAGGGGCAAAATAGAAACAGACAATAAAAATTATTTAAGAATCTATTTAAAAAGTGGATATCTTCATGTGACCGAATTACAAGTTTCTGGAAGAACAAAAATGAAAATAAAAGATTTTTTGAATGGCGTAAAGTTAGAAGGAGATTGGGTTGTCAATCAAATTTAATGATTACCCAAAAGCTAATTGGATTTTCGAATTCAAAATAATATTTGCCCAATACAACCATGCGTTTGTTGAAAAAAAAATAGTAGCTTTTGAATTTGAAAGCATACAATCAGCAATTTTACAACTATGAAAAGGGTTGTTGTTTTAAGCGGAGCGGGTATTAGCGCAGAAAGTGGTTTGAAAACTTTTAGAGATAGCGATGGTTTATGGGAAAATCATCGAATTGAAGATGTAGCAACGCCAGAAGCATTTTCGAAACAACCTGAGCTCGTTTTAAATTTTTATAATGAAAGGAGAAAGCAAGTGAAGTCGGCGTTCCCAAACAAAGCCCATCTAGCATTAGCAGAATTACAAAAGTTTTTTGATGTTCAGATAATCACTCAAAACATAGATGATTTACATGAAAGAGCTGGTTCTAAAAATGTTTTGCATTTACATGGCGAGATTTTAAAATCACGATCTACAATTAACCCTTCTCTAATTTACGATCTCAACTCAGATGAAATAAACTTAGGAGATCTTTGCGAATTAAAATCACAATTGAGGCCACATATAGTTTGGTTCGGAGAATTGGTTCCAGAATTAGAAAGAGCTGCAGAAATAGTTTCAGAGTGCGATATTTTCATTGTCGTTGGAACATCTCTAGTTGTTTATCCAGCAGCA
>JANLRG010000479.1:0-9438 GCA_031361545.1 Bacteroidota bacterium | reverse complement strand
GCACTTGCTTTTTCGCAACGGATACCACCAGTGCAATAGAGTAATATTTTTTTATCTTTTTTATCTTTCAATAAATCGAGAACCATTGGCAATTCATCGCGGAACGTATCTGCATCAGGAAGAATTGCACCTTTAAAATGTCCCACTTCACTTTCATAATGATTTCGCAAATCTACAATTGTAGTGGTATCATCTTTCATCGCTTCATTAAATTCTTTTGCAGAAAGATGGTTGCCAACATTTGTAACATCGAAAGTGTCATCAGCTAAACCATCAGCAACAATCTTCGATCTTGTTCTAACAATTAATTTATAAAAAGATTTACCATCGTCTTCGATAGCAATTTTCAAATCAACATTATTGAATTGCGAATAAGAATTCAATTTCAAAACAAAGTCGTCAAACTTATTTGACGGAACAGAAATTTGAGCGTTGATTCCTTCATAGGCAATATATACTCGTCCAAATACAACTAACTCTGAAAAATCGGCATAAAGCTGATCTCTCATTGCAGGAACATCATTGATAATAACGTATCGGTAAAAAGACAAGGTTGTTCGTGCGAAGGACTCAACCATTAACTGTTTTTTAAGCAGTTCTTTGTCGTATTTATTATGTAAAACCATTATACGGCAAAAATAAAAAAATCTGACGAGGAAACAGACTAAACTAGAGCGAATATTAAATTCTAAACATGATTTTTACCCGAAAATAGGAAAACCGGAAAAATGATGGTGACAAAGTGGTGTTAGTCTTTTTTATTTTTCTTAAAATACGCATAGGCCCCAATTCCGGCTAACACATAAGGAATACTTAATAAATAGAGAATTCCAGTGTTCAGGCCTCTTCCGACTTTATTATCATTGGCTTCTTGGCTACTTTCTGCGACTCGTTTACACATCGCACATTGTGCATTAGCATCGAATTGTACCACACCAAGGGCAAAAAAGAAGAAAAAGAAAAGCTTTTTCATTTAGAATTTATAATAAGGAGAAATCATTAAGTACACAATTACTCCTGTTGTAGTTACGTAGAGCCAAATTGGGTAAGACCACCGAGTTATTTTCTTGTGAGCGACAACTTGGTTGGTTAATCCGCGATACAAAGATAATAAGACTAATGGCATTACAATAGCGGCCAATAGAATATGAGTACTGAGAATTACCAAGTAAATAGGACGATTTGGATTGTCTGTAGGGAAATGGGTTTCTACTCCAAACGCATGAAAGGTAACATAAGACAAGAGGAATAATGTTGACAGGACGCATGCAGTTAAGTTCAGCTTTCTGTGCATTGTAATATTTTTGTTCTTAATAAAATAAAGTGAAGCCAGTAAAATAACAGTACAAGTTCCATTCAGCAAAGCGTTCAGTTTTGGAAGGACAGCCACCCACGAAGGTATTGCATCTTGTTTAGGTAGTTGTGATAAGATGACAACCACCAAAAAAACCGTAGAAGAAACTAATAATATTAATTTCTTATAAAAGGAATCGTTGCGAGTTATGAATTGCACCATTTATTTTTTTAATCGGTATTCTTCGAAAAGTAATTTGGTGTGATCAATCAAAGTGTCAATTTCATTAACCTCTAATCCATCATAAACACCTCTAATATGTTTTTGTTTATCGATTAAAATAATATCTTGAGAATGAAAAAAATCGTCTTTTGTTTTTCCTTCAGCAGCAGGAACGAGAAAGCCATCGCGAGCAACATCGTATAAACTTTTTTTATCGCCAGTTAGAAACCACCAATGAGAATTATCAGCTTTCATTTTTTCAGCGTATGCTAAAAGAACGGGAACAGAATCATTTTCAGGATCGACGGTAAAGGTGAGAATGTGAAAGTTTTTTTCTTCTTTAAAGGCATATTGCAATTTGCCTAAATTCTCATTCATTTGAGGGCAAACATTTTTACAGGAAGCGAAGAAAAAATTAACGACATAGATTTGATTATCCAAGTCTTTAGATCCAACACTTTGTCCATTTTGATTGATGAATTCAAATGGGGGAATAGAATGAAAAATAGTGTCTCCTTTTTCGCCGATTTGAATAGGACCAAGAACAGGTAAAGTTTTAAAGTGATTATGGCCGGTAACAATTACCAGCCATAATACTACAGGAAAAAGTAAAATCACAAATGGAATAATTAATTTCTTCCAGAACTGAGTTTTCATTTTCGCAATTAATAAATTGAAAGTCCAAGCGCAGAACCTTCATAGATCGCAATGAAAATAAGATAGACGATCAAAATGAAAGGAAGCAAGAGTGACCATTGCATTGGGATAGCTTCAAACTTTAAGTGCATGAAATATCCAACAATGAAATACGCTTTTACTATTGTAAGAGCGATGAAAGTGTAAAGAAGAACATCTTTAGAAATGCTAGTGAAAGAAATTCCCACCTCAAAAATTGTTACACCTAATAGAATCCAGAAGACTCTCCAGATCATTTTAGTACTTAATCCTGCATGCGCTTTATCAGCAGCATCATGAGAAATGTGTTCGTGATGTATATCAGACATATTAATTATTTTAGAGCGTGAATTAAACGAGGTAGAAGAAAGTAAAGACGAATACCCAAACTAAATCGACAAAGTGCCAATAGAGACCAACTTTTTCGACTAGTTCATAATCTTTTTTACGTTCATTGAATCCTTTCATAACCAATACAAGAACAATAATATTTATCATAACACCACTGAATACGTGGAAGCCGTGGAAGCCAGTAATAAAAAAGAAAAAATTACCAAAGAGCGGAGTATTTCCGTATTCATTTTCGGTAAGGTTTGCTCCTATGATATTTTTTTGTGCTGTTGTAATTAATTCTTTTGCTTCATTTCCTTCAACAACAGTTCCATCATGAAACATCAACGTTCCTGGTTCAAGATCATCTGTTCTGGCGAAACGACCATCTGCTAAAACGTAAGCTCCTTTTTCTGAACCTTCAATAAAGTGAAACCACTCCCAAGCTTGGGATCCTAAGAACATAAATCCACCTACAATTGTGAGTGCCAACCATCTTATGACTGCTTTTTTATTGAGATTATGACCAGCATCGACAGCAAGAACCATCGTTACGGACGACATGATTAGGATGAACGTCATTAACCCTACGTAAGCCAAAGGCAAATGACCATGGACAAAAGGAAAGTGAGTAAAGACATGATTTGGTTTGGGCCAGATTTCAGTGAAACGGTGGCGCATAGAACCGTATGCAATCAATAAACTGGAGAATGTAAAAGCATCGGATACTAAAAAGATCCACATGAATAATTTTCCCCACCGTACATTGAACGGAGAAGCATCACCGCCCCAAACGGAAGTTGATGTAGATGCTGCTGAAGAATGGTTTGCCATGAAATTCCTATTGGTTTTATTTTAATTTTATACGTAATTGTTAGTTGTGGTTACTCTTATCGGATGTAAAGTAAAAATAAAAATAAATACACCCATAACCCATCCAGGAAATGCCAGTATATTGCGCAGATTTTCACGCCATTGTAATTCTCTGAAGAGTATTTATTTCTTCTTGCGCGCGAAAATACAACAAATAATGATAAAATACCTGCAATTAAATGGAGAACGTGTAAGCCAGTAATGACATATAAAAAAGACCCCGCGACGTTGCCAACATCACCTGCTTCTGCGACCGTTTCTTTTCCTGCAGGAATATAATTGAAATTCGTTTTGATGTCGCTCACTCGTCCTGTAAAAGCGATACCGTTGTGATACAATTGAGACCAAGCAACATATTGAGAACCAGCAAATGCCACCCCGAGTAAAAGAGTAATCAGCAATGCTTTCTTTAAATTTCTTGTATTGCCTTTTTTAACAGAAGCCACAGCCCACTGCATAGAAACGCTACTGATGAGGATTATGAGAGTTGAAATCGCAAATGTTCCTGGAATTGAAAATTCTACCCACTTCCCTTCACCTTGTCTCACTAAATAGGCGGATGTCAATCCAGCGAAAAGCATGACGATGCTAACTAACCCAAACCAAAGCAGTGATTTCTGAGCCTTGCGCTTTACTTCTGCTTCTACGTTTTCAAAATCGTTTGTCTGTACCATTTCCATTCTAAACTAGTTTATTAATCATCCAAATAATTTGTACTACCGGCAGATAAAAAAAAGAACCAAACATCAAACGTTGTGCAGACTCGATGTCGCACTTGTTAAATAGTTGGAGTGCCTGATAGGTAAAAATCATTCCGGTAATTATCATTAATACGGTGGCTACAATTCCTACAAATCCGAAAACGACAGGAAAGATGGCCATTGGTATAAGACAAATTGTATAGACTAAAGTTTGGAATGCAGAACCTTTTGTTCGGCCTTGTCCGGTAGGAAGCATCTTGAATCCAGCTTTTGTATAATCGTCGTGAAGGACCCAAGCTATAGCCCAAAAATGTGGGAACTGCCAGATGAATTGGACGGAATATAAAACTAATGCTTCCATACCTATTTCATTTCTTCCTGCAACCCAACCCAATAGCGGAGGAAAAGCTCCGGGAATAGCACCGATAAGAACAGAAAAGGGTGTTATTTTTTTAGAAGGTGTATAAACCAAAACGTAAAGCAAGAGGGAAATCAAACTAAGAATTGCACAGAGCGGATTTAGGCCAATCCATAGCAGAGATGCTCCACTAATCGCCATTGCGAAACCGGCTATATAGGCTTCAGAGACATTCATACGGCCAGTAGGAAGAGGGCGATTCATTGTGCGAGTCATCAATTTATCAATGTCCTTTTCTATAATCTGGTTGAAAGTATTCGAAGCACCAGTGACTAAAAATCCACCAACAGATAAAACAAAAAGTGAAAACCAACTAAATCCCCGGCCCATCGCAATGATATATCCCATTGCTGCTGAAAAGACAACGAGACTCGACAATCTGAATTTCGTCAGTTGTATATAATCCTGAATGCGGGCAGAAAAATTCACTGAACTAGGAATAGTTGCTATTTTTTGTTCCATTTATGGGGGGCAAGATTACTGCTTTTTTCTCAGAAATGGAAACAGCTAGGTCTCAATTAAACAAGACTTTCGTAACAATTTGTCATTTAGACAAAGGTTCAAAGTTAATGTTGCTAGTTTTTTTGGAATCAAAAATCAAATGCCACCAATTAATCACGCATATCACTTATATTTTAAAAATAAAAATTTAACTTTAAAGGAAAATATATAGTGTCAGCCCATTAATTTCTAGCGCAAAAAAATGAAAACTGTCTTTTTTCTGATTTTAACTATAGCACCTTTACTTTGTTCTTCTCAAATCATTAATGGTAGTTTTGAGAATGCAGATCTCTCCAATTGGGAGTGGACCTGCAACGCTGATCCATTCAGCAGTTCACCACCTTCAGGAGGAAATTGGTGCATCAAAGTTACTGGTGGAAATTTTCAAGGATGTTTTCCGGGTTATGCTTATCAAAAATTTCCTAATGTCATCAATGGCCAACCATTTACACTTTCAGCATGGGCGTTTGCTCAACCTGCAATTCATGTTGGAATTTACTTTGGAAAAATTAATAATGGAATTATAACATTGCAAGACGGAGACACCACTTCATTGACTTCGTGGACTCCGCTTTTTGTCCAATCTGTTTTTAATCTTTCTCCTGGTGATACAGCAGTTGTTGTACTAAATGGAGGTTCAACTTCTGGAGCGGGTATAGTTTTCGGTTACTTTGATTTAATTTCACTTGAAACCATAAGTGGAATCAACACTATAGGTCAAAATTCTCTGGTTACGATTTCTCCGAATCCATTTTCGTCATCAACCATTTTGCGCGTCAATCACACTTTAAAAGATGCAACACTTTTGATCGAAAACACCACTGGGCAACTGATAAAAAAAATTACCAATTTAAATGGTATGACGACAACAATTTCCCGTGAATCGCTTACTAACGGAGAATATTATATTCGCCTAATTGAAAACAACGATTTAATTTCAACGAAAAAAATAATAATACAATAGTTGGTAAATATTTAGTTCCGATCGTAAATAAATGAGTCGTTCATTGGAAATAATAGTTGAATTGCATGGAGGTAATAATTTTTGCAATCTTATTATTCACTCAAAATGTCTTCTACATAAACGCTTCCCGGAATCTTTTCATTGAGCAATCCTGCAATGAGTTCAACAAAGCGGATGCTCAGTTTTTCACGTGTAAAATTTTCACCAACAGTTATTGTATTCGTTAAAGAATTGGCAGGTTTTTGCATCCGAATTTCAGCTATTTCATTTTCAATGGCAGCAGAACTGTAAACGTGTGTATGAAAAACATTATCAAAATTATTTAGCAATTCTACAGTCGCACCTTTTCCGAGAAAAATAATGGGAAGTCCTGTTGCCAAGTATTCATACATTTTAGAAGGGACAGCTGTATCATATTCTGGACGTAAGGATGCAAAGAGGATAGATGAAGATTGATAATAAGGAATAATTCTCGCCCATCTTAATTTACCCGCCATATAAACATTGCGGATATCTTCTTCGAGTAAATATTTTTGAATAATAGATCGTTGGTTTCCATCACCTATTAAATTTAATTTTACACCAGCTTTATTTTTTATTGCATCAATTAGAGGTAAGAAAGCTTGTGCTGAACCAATATTTCCAATGTAAGAAATGATAAAATCTGTTTGGGGTTTAGAATATCGAATTGTCTGAAGAAATCTTAATTTATCCTCTGAGATTCCATTGGGAATTAATTTAATTTTTGTTGATTCTATTTGTGAATTTTCAATCAGCCAATTTCTTTCTACGCTATTAGTAACAGTGATTGAATCAAAGTTTTGAAGTGATTGATGAATAACTTTTGAAACTTTATTTTTTATTTTTTTCTGAAAATAATTTCTTTCAGGGAGATAATGCCACACTAAGTCTCGTATGTCGGCAATTTTTCGTTTCGCTGTTGAATGGTTTTCTACTGCATTAATTAAAAACATAAAAGGCGCAGTGACCAGAACAATGTCTGCTTCTACTTGATTACTAAATTTTGCTAGTTTTCGCGAATACCACCATTCAAAAAAAGCGCGTAACAAAAAATTATTTTTGGGATAATGGGGTAAATACAAATAATGAATAGTAAGATTATCACTCCATGTCTCCGTAGCTCTAGCAACTTTTTTTCCTTTTTCAGTGAGTGTAAATACATTCACCTCGAAACTGGCAGACAATACTTTTGCAGTGCTTTCCATTCGATGACTGGCCGCAGTATTCTCTGGAGCAAAATGAGGTGTGATAATATTTATTTTTTTTCGTGGCACAATTGAATGCTAAAAATTAAGTGCTCAATGTAGCACTTTCTAACACGATTCATAAATTCAAAATAAAAATTTCGATAAAAGTTATAAAGAATGCGTTGAACTTGGTTGTTAAGATAACGGACAAATCAATAATTACTTTGTTAGACTGATTGTCGTTACTAATTTATTTTTAAAATTAGTTTTAATTACATAACAAGGCAATCTCTTTCCAAATGTGGTCGCATAAAAATTTTCAGTTAACTCAACATCTGAAGCATTCTCAAAATGGATACTCACAAATTTTGATATAAATAAATTATCCTTTTGGAGTAATCTATTCTTTCTATCGATGTGTAAATAAGCGGCCCCAGTAACATCTTTATTACGACCTTTTATTAAATCCGTAATGGTTATCTTCCCATTTTCAAAAACAAAATTTCGCGTATGGGTTACTCCCAGATGTTTATATCCGTCGTGTGATGCTTCCAACTCTGCAAAAAGTTGCTTATTGATTGTTACGTTAGCTCTTCTTCCCGCCCTAAAAACATCGTACAATTCACTTTGATTTAGTCCGCCAACAGTAACTGTATTGTGAGCAGGAGTGGACCTTTCGTAGAGCCTAGCTTTAGACGGTTCATAAGTAGTAACACCTGTGTCAACAATAAATGGATCTCCAAAAACGTGAAGAATAAAATGAAAAGTGTCAGCATGAGAATGGCCTGGTGCAACTTTGGGCGTAAGTCCATTGACATCGACTAATAATTCAAAATTTCTATTTTTAAATTTCCGAAAACCACTTTCCTTTAACATGTGCACAGAGCCTCTCACTCCTAAATCACAGGCACTTTTCAATAATGCGTTCACTCCAGGGCCATACCCTTCCGCACTATCATTAACTGCTGGTAAAGTTCCATTTGAAAATTGCATTTGTATAATCCAACCGAGCATTAAAGTGAGTTTAGATTCTACCAACTGCAATAAATCTTTTACATGATTATTTGATGCTCTCAGGATTTGTAAACTCTCTAACATTCTATTCACTGTCCATAAATGATACATTGGACATAATTCAAAGTGTGCACCATCAGGCAATATCTGCTCTTCAATTGACTTGATTAATATTTTGGAACTTATTTTAAATGTTCTTTCATTATTAAAATATTGAGATGCGAAAAGTAAAGCAAAACCATTTTCTAGAAGATGATTATTTCTCAAATGATTTTCAGAATTTTTTCTTACGTAAGCAGCTTGAGCGAAAATAAAAGAATTAATTTCATTGATATCGATTTCAAAACGTGAACAAAACTTTATTGAATTTATTATTCTTAAGGAAGCACAATGAGAATCAAATTGCGTTCTGTTTTTTTTGAATTCATTAATCATTGAAAACAAAAGTCGAAGCCCATCTTCTTTTGAAATTTCATGATGACTTAGATAGTCTAACGAATTCAATCGGATATTCCACAGTTGGCCGTGACCATAGTAATTCCAATCGATTGCTCCTTCAAATTTATACTCCTGATTTAGAAGTGAAAATTTACCATCTTTAAAAACAGAACAACAACATGATGTTGTATTTATTTTTAAAAATGTTACCGAAGAATTTTGCTTTTTGGGAAGAGGAAGTAAATGCTTATCGTAACAAAATTTGACAATTTGATATTGGAATTTTTCTCCAAGCTGAGCTCTCCGAAAATGGCTCACCGTACGACCAAGTCTGAATACTTTTTCCACTTTAAAAATTTTGGGTAGCTATTTTTTCAATCTTCAATTCTCAATTCTCAATCTTTACTTGCTCTTCCAAACAAATATAATAATATAATTGAAGATTCCATACCCGATTCAAAGAAAGTCACCTCAAAAAAAGATCACTACATTTATAATCTAAGTCACCCAATCAAAGAGTGGTAAATTGCTATTAGCGGCAAAGAAAAGTCTTCTTGTTTGTACTTACGTCCTGAATTCCTTACAAAATTGTTTGAAAAAGTCGAAAAAATAGCAGATGAGTTTTCCGTTTCGAAAACAATGACCCCTTCTGGTCTAACCACACAGTCGCTCGCAAGAACATTCACTCCAAAGTCTAATGCTTCCCGAATCGCAATACTGTCGCCATCAGCTCTCGTTGGGCGAATAAAAATACTTGTAATTTTTAATAATTCCGAAAAATTTACTGGATGATTAACATA
>JANLRG010000766.1:0-2816 GCA_031361545.1 Bacteroidota bacterium | reverse complement strand
CGGATTTATCCACGTACACACTATCTGATAGTTTAGAATTACTTGTCTCTTATAGAGGAGGAAAAACAATATTTGCTGGCGGTGTCATTACCCCACCAAAGTTTCCGCTAATTTTATATGTAGAACCTAAAATTTCTTGATCAGTTAGGGTGGTATTTATTACTTCAGGCATCGTTATATTAGTTGCAACAGTAGTAGTTGGAGATTTAATTGCTACAGTATCTTTTTCTTCAGTTTTTTTATTTTCATGTTGTGAATTTTGAACAAAAGGAGTTGAAGTCGACATGTCAACTTGTGTATTGGAGTTTTGTTTTGTTGTCACATAATATGTTCCTCCCGCAGTGAATGCAATTGCAAGAATGATAATTAATGCTATTCCTACAAATCCTTGTTGTGTATTTTTCATATGATAATAATAACACTAAATGAAAAAATATACTTGTTGCTCGACAGGGACTCGAACATTACATGTTCAGTACACCTTTGCGGTTTTCTCAGAATCAAAGATTCCTCAAAAACATCGCAAAGCTTTTCGAGTCCCAAAAATGCTACGCATTTTTTAATTCTAGATTATTGTAAAACTTTGTTACCCGACAGGGACTCGAACCCCAATTAACGGTTCCAGAAACCGTTGTCCTACCGTTAGACGATCGGGTATGATAATTACTGATTCTCAGTATGTATAGTATTCAAATCAGCCGTTGCCTGCTCTACAGCAACTGTAACATTGTCAACAGATGTGTCAATAGGTGCTGGTACAGGTTCATGTACTTCAATAATTGGAGTATTGGTTTCCACTACAGGAGCTGGAGGAACTTGCTCTACAATTTTAGCTTTAGACTCATCCACAACCATATCAGTTTTTTTACCGACTAATGATCGTAAGATGCCTTTCAAATTGTCTATAAATGACATATTTTTTTATATTTTATTTTTATTGATTACTATAAGTAAAATAACATGTTTTGATAAAATTTAATAGCTGTTATTGATTAAATACATTAACTTGTTTTTCTATTTCATCAAAAACCTCATCGGAAATGACTTCATTAGGATTAAGTGGTCGAATTTCAATAGTATGATCTTCTTCATTTGGAATAACCTCAAACAATCCTTTTTCATCTAGATATTCTTGAACCATACTACTGATACCATAAAAATCATCAACCTTCTCCTCACTGACCCCAATAGAAACAGAACCACTAGGTGTTCTTTCTATTGAAACCGCTTTTAGCTTTTCATGATCGTTATATATTGGCGCACCTTCTCTGGTCATGAGTTAATTATATAACTTTATTACAAAAAAATACAGCCTTGCTGACAGAGAACCTTTCGGGTCTGCCAGCAAGACCTGGTGTCTTCGATTCGGCCATGAACTAGACATCAATATTAATAATACTCAAATAAATGTGTGTGTCAATAAATATAAGAAAATCCCCGGATGCGTTTTCACGCACCCAGGGGGGGGGGTTGAGTTTCAATACTGATTGTTAGCCTTGTCCACCACCACCTGTGGTAGGTGTTGAACGAGGAATCATTCCACCGACATCAGCCGCATCGTATTCTGGGAACACGATGTACTCACCTGCAGTCGGAACAGAAACCTCCATGTTGTCATTGTATGGGAGTTTTTTCCACCCAGCACCACTTGGACGCAAGTCTTTCAACGGTGCGTACCAGATAGTGATCGGTTTAATCCACTGCCAACCTTCAGTACTTTCAACACGAATCTTGAACCGGTTCGTTGTCGATTTGACACGGTATGAACTAGGAGTTCCATATTGTGGCCAAGTTGTAATAACATTGACACCATTAGAAAAACCCGCCATCTGCATTCCAGCAAAGTTGATGCTGGTAATCGGTATACTAGCTGATTGAACTTTCAGACGAGAACCAGTGTTCATATCATAACGGATGTTTCCGTTGATAACAAGTTCACTCATCTGCCCGTAATTCATCCAGCCTTGCATCTCGACGAGACCACCGGCATACACATTGAGTTGATAGATAGTACCATCCAGTCCGATCACTTCGGCGGTTTCAGCTCCAGGAATCGTAAGACGGAAGTCAGTCAACACATAGTATAGATGACCAGCATATTCTGACGGTTTATATACCGACTGACCATTTGCGTCATATCCAGTCTTCCGAAGCTTGAGCCAGTTTTTGGCTTCAAACAACTGAGTGCCATCCGCAGCAGTGATGTTCGACTGAAGTAGAAATTCTACTTTCGGATCCGTGACTGAAACCTGAACGTTTACAGTGCTGACCATGGTAGCAATATCATCAGGCGAATTGATCGCACTGATATCAAATTTCTTGTAGAAACTACTGGCCGAAGCGCAGAAAACTTCCATAGTCTTTGCTCTAGCCAAAGCTTCAGCGACAGCAACACCACCGATAGGCAAATGTTCGAGGATAGGATTTATAGGAATTGGTCCAGCAAGCGCGAAGCTTGCGAGACCGAGGAATGTGAGGAGGAATTTCATAATTTTTGTTGTTTCAAAGGATTTTTTTATTGCTGAGGCTTTGGACCAAATGAGGCGGTAAGGCCAAATTGGACATCAATTGGTTTTGGTTTGGAAACCTTTGTACTGGTCGTTTTTACTTCCAGCTTTGAGGTTTTGATTGTGGTTTTCTTGGATTCATTCATTGTTGGGAATGCTAGGCATGCCGCAATAATGAGAAGAACCAAAGCCGACATAACAGTCAAGGTGCTTTTCATAGACCTATATATAATAGCATATATAGACCGCAAAGTCAATATATACCCTTATTCCACCTTGATATACAAAGATTTTATAAAAAAATCGAAC
>JANLRG010000366.1:0-3994 GCA_031361545.1 Bacteroidota bacterium | reverse complement strand
GATTTATTCAAGGACAAGAACGACTTTTTCAAATGGAACTAATTAGAAGAGTTAGTTCCGGACGTCTATCCGAAATTTTTGGAAATAAAACAATTGAAGTTGATAAGTTTTTTAGGATGTTAGGTGTTAATCAACATGCCGATCATTCATCTGCCATTTTTCTAAGTGGACCCGATAGTCAGTGTAAAAAAGATGTTCTTGCTTATTTGGAAGGTCTCAATCAATATATTCTAAAAGGTAAAACACGAGTGGAATTTACTATGCTTGGAATACCTAGAGAGACTTATACCGTTAAAGATTTGTTTTTGATAGTTGACTATATGTCATTTAATTTTCAAATGGGATTTAAAACAGATCCTGTTCTGACACGAATAAAAAATAATTTGGGCAATAAATATTTGTCGGAAATATTAAATTCAAATAACCAACCAGATACAACTAGTCTAATTGATTCAGTCAATGCGAAAACTCCGGCCGTCATAGGGTTAATTAATCAATTGGAAGAAATTCTTCCTATGAAAATATGGAGCGGCAGTAACTCTTGGGCATTATCCGCAAGTCGATCAGTTTCGGGCAAACCACTTTTAGAGAATGATACTCACATCGGTATTCAACAACCTGCTGTTTGGTATGAAGCATATCTGGAAGCGCCTGGATTTAATTTTTATGGAAATTTTCTAGCTGGTTTTCCATTTGCACCCATTGGACATACACTCCATCATGGTTGGGGAGTAACTATGCTAGAGAATGACGATTTGGATTTCTTTGTAGAAAAAACTTCAAAAAGTGATTCAACATTAGTTTATACAAAAGACCATTGGGAGAAAATTACAACTCGTGAAGAAACCATTTTTGTAAAAGATAGTGCCACCATAAATTTAAAATGTCGCGCAACACATCATGGACCAATTGCAAGTGACGTTATGCCTGAGTTGAAAAAAATGACAAATTCTCCAGTGAGTGTAAGTTGGACCTTTTTAAAATTCAATAATAATTTAATGGACGTGACTTGGCAATTTGCTCATTCCAAAAATATTGAAGAGTTTAGAAATGCTGCTTCAATGATTGCTGCTCCTGGTTTAAATATTGTCTATGCAGATTCATCCAATAATATTGCATGGTATACCGCTGCAAAATTTGTAATCAGACCCAAAGGTGTCAATGCTTCTTTAATGCTTGATGGAAGTGGCCCAAAAGATTGGCAAGGCTATTACAATTTTGAAAAAAATCCTAAACAAGAAAACCCAGAATTAGGTTTTGTATTGTCTTGCAACAACGACCCTCAAGTTGATACAACCGACATTTTCCCTGGGTATTATGTTCCCATTGATAGACATAAACGTTTAAGGAGTTTATTATTTACCAAAAGTCAATTTAATAGAGAGGACTTAGAACGATTTGCTATCGATGTTAAAAACCCTGTCGCCGCAGATATTGGAAGAGAGATGCTATCTAAGTTATCAGGAGCTGAAATCGTCAAATCGCAAGTTCATGAGAAGGCAAGTTTAATACTTGGAAACTGGACAGGCGAACATAAAGTTTCAGAAGTTGCTCCTACTATTTATTATAAATTTTTATTTCATTTTCTGGAAATGTCAATGCAAGATGAGTTAGGTGAAAATGATTTTCAACTTTTTTTGAAGACACATGCTGAAAAGGTCATGCTTAAAGATTTTTTCAAAAATGATTCTTCACGATGGTGGGATAATAAATTAACAAAGAATAGCATTGAGACTGAACAAATGATTGCAGAGACAGCTTTCGATACTACGATAAGTGAGTTGACACGACAACTTAGTTTCAATCCTGATAAATGGACATGGGGAAAAGTTCATACAATTGAATACGAACACCCTTTAGGAAAACAAAAACCTCTAGATCGTTTTTTTAATGTTGGTCCATATTCAGAAATGGGAGGAATGGAAACTGTAAACAATCAAAGTTTTGATTTGAATGGAAGTGGAATTTACAAAGTGAACTTAGGGCCTGCTCTAAGAAGAGTGGTTGATTTTGCAGAACCAGAAAAAGCTTACAGCATCAATCCGAGTGGTCAGTCTGGAAATTTTATAAGTAAACACTACAGCGATCAAGCTAAACTTTATATTTCTGGAAAGTACAGAAGAGAGCTTATGAATAAAGAAGAAATAGTAAAAACTTGTAAAGACATTTTATATTTTAAACCATTGAATTAATTCGATTGAAATTAAATTGTCTTACAGTTTGAAAATATATTTATTAAACTAACATTTCTAATATTGTCAAAATGATACTCAAAGATAATTTGATCGCGAAAAGATGCGCACTAGTCTGTTTTGCTTTTCTTACATCGATATTTCAGGCGCATTGTCAATTCTATATTTCAGGAAATCTCCCTCAACTAAAATCAAATCAGGTTAGTTTGAAGGTAGATAGAAACCATCTAAATATAAAGCCTAACCTCATCCCTGCAAAAATGTCGGAAAGCCATTTTGAAATTGTTGGCACATCTGTTCGAGCTAAGTTTGTAGAACTGGTTAATCCAGAATTTACAATTCCACTTTTTATAAATAATGGAGATAGTTTAAATATTGATTTCGGGACAATGGCTTTTCCAGGCATTACTTTTAAAGGGAAAGGTAGTATCGAAAATAATTTTCTACAAAATTTCAATTTTAAATTTTCTGGGGATTATAATGATTCAATTTCTGAAGTGAATAGTTTGTCAATGACAATTGATGCTTTTGAAATGAAACTTTTTTCTCAAAAGAAAGAACAATTAGAATTTTTAAAACACATCGATGACTCATTAAAGTTGGATGTTGGATTTAAAAGTTTAATTCTTGATAGAATTACATACAGATATTGGAAACAATTATTTGCCTATCCAATTTTCAACGCCAACCAAAGTACAACTATTTTGAAAGTGAATCAGATTCCTGATGTCATGTTAGAAGGAATTTCAAAAATAAAAATAATAAACGAACCGGCTTTAATGCTTTCATCTTACCGCGATTTCTTAAAGTATTATATCATTTATGAATCTTCAAAATCCAATGGCTTTAATAAGTTCACTGATTTTTCTTTGTCGGCAGAACGAAAGTCGTCTGTTGCAACAGAACGCCTAAAGAGCGAAGTTTTGGCTTATTGGATGAGTAGATTTTTGATTGATGAATGTGAGAGAATTTCTCCATACATGTCAAAAAAAATATTTAATTCTTTGGAAGATTTCGATGAAGATAAAAGTTATCAGAAAATTGTATTGGAAATTTGTGGAGCGAAGATGAATGAAAATACAGTAGTTGAAAAAACTAAAAATGCTCCAGCCACTAGTCAGTCGAAGGACCAGTTTTCAGAATTGGACTTGACAGATTTGAATGGCAAGAAATTTTCATTGTCATCGTTAAAAGGAAAAGTCGTTTATATAGATTTTTGGGCAAGCTGGTGTGGACCATGCAGGGGAATGATGCCTTTCTCTAAGCAGTTACACGATGGATTAACTGAGAAAGAAAAAAAGGGAATTGTATTTTTATATATTTCAATTGATGCAGATCAAGCGGCATGGAAAAAAGGAATTACTGATTTAGGGATGGAAGGTCAGATGGTTGTTTCACCAGGAAACTGGAATTCTAAAGTGTGTAAGTTTTTTCAAATCGGAAGTATTCCACGATATATGATTATGAATAAAAAAGGCGACATCGCAGACTTCAATGCTAAACGACCCGTTGATCCAAGCTTGGCCAATCAGCTAAGAGAAGAGCTGGAGAAGTGATTAGATTTAAGGTTCAAAGTTTATAGGTAATAAGGAAAAACAGATTAAAGCTAATTGGTAAAAGTACAGAAGGGTTAAGAAAATAATTTGTAATAATTATTTTCTTAACCCTTCTGTACTTTGAACTTTATGCCTTGAACTTTGAACTTTGAACCAAGAACTTTGAACTACTAATTTATTAAATCTAATCACTTCTCCAGCTCTTCTCTTAGCTGATTGGCCAAGCTTGGATCAACGGGTCGTTTA
>JANLRG010000339.1:0-10484 GCA_031361545.1 Bacteroidota bacterium | reverse complement strand
TCGGATTTTTAAATTATATTTTTTTTTCAGGGTTTACATGCTTCAACACTTTTGCTTCAAGGAAAAAAATAATTTCTTCTGCAACGTTTTTAATTTGATCACCTGTTCTTTCAAGTTTTCGAATCGCAGAAATAATGTGCAGCGACTGACTAATATTCTCTTGCTTCTTAATAATATAATTTTCAATAATTCTATTGGCATCTGCATTAATACCATCCAACAATTCGTCCTTTTGAAATATTCCCCGTGCCAATTTGGAATCTTCACAATCGAAAGCTCTTTGCACATCAACAAGCATCATAACAGCCATTTCAAACATTTCATTTACTCTTGTAACCTCCAATAGTTCCTCATCGAATTTATTGGTCGAGACTACGACATAACGACTGATTCCATCGGCAATATCACCAATTCTTTCCAAGTTACTATTTATTTTGAGTACTGCCAGAACAAATCGAAGATCTACAGCGACAGGGTTAAACAGCGCGAAAATATTTTCACAATCCTTATCGATTTTAAGTTCGAGGGCATTCACTCGCTTCTCATTAAAATTTACTTCATGAGCAATATTTCGATCCAGGTTAATGAATGCTTGTTGCGATTTTCTCATTTGCATCGTAACAAGATCAAACATTTCAATTGATTCTACTTTCAGTTTTCTTAATTCAAGATCTAAATGTGACATTTTATTTTGTTTTTAATAATTGTATTAAATTTTATCAACCAAATCTGCCAGTGACATAACTTTGGGTTTTACTATCTTTAGGATTGGTAAAAATAATATTTGTATCATCAAATTCTATTAGTTCGCCCAAATAAAAGAATGCAGTTCTATCACTAACCCGACCCGCTTGCTGCATATTGTGAGTCACTATAATTATAGTATATTTATTCTTCAACTCATAAATTAATTCTTCAATTTTAGAAGTCGATATTGGATCCAAAGCGGAAGCGGGCTCATCCATTAATAAGACTGATGGTTCAATCGCTAGTGCTCGAGCAATACAAAGTCTTTGTTGTTGTCCGCCCGATAATGCAAATGCTGATTTCTTTAATTTGTCTTTTACTTCATCCCACAATGCGGCTTGTTTCAAAGATGTTTCAACTCTTTCTTCAACAAATGTCGCATGATTCATTCCATTTACTCTAAGACCATAAGCAACATTTTCAAAGATAGTTTTCGGAAAAGGATTTGGCTTTTGAAAAACCATTCCAACTTTTTTTCTTAATTCATCGATGCGCATTCCTTTCTGATGATAAATATCTTTTCCATCTAACAACACATCGCCCTCTATTTTAACACCAGGAATTAAATCATTCATTCTGTTAAACAATCTTAGATAGGTCGACTTACCACATCCAGATGGACCAATAAGAGCAGTTACAGTATTTTGCTTTACGGTCATACTAATTCCTTTCAATGCATGAAAAGAACCATAATATAACTGTACATTTTTTGTTTCAATTTTATCCATATCAAATCAATTCATTTTAACTTTATTACTTAAATACTTTCTTAAAGCATTTGCAATTAAATTTAATATTAACACAAAAAGCACCAGAACTAAAGCAGTACCATAAGCCATATCTCTTGAAGCTACAACATCAGTTCCGCTAGTAGAAATGACATAAAGATGATAAGGCAAGGCCATCACTTGATCGAAAATACTTGTTGGAAGTTTTGGGAGGAAATAGGCAGCTACCGTAAACAAAATAGGAGCAGTTTCTCCACTTACTCTGCCAATCGAAAGAATTAAACCAGTAATTACATTTGGCATTGCCATAGGTAAAATCACTCGACGAATCGTTTGCAATTTAGTCGCTCCTAATGCATAACTACCATGACGGAACGAATCATCAATTGCATATAGAGCTTCTTCAGTCACTCGAATAACTAATGGTAATGCCAATAACCCTAAAGTTAAAGAGCCTGCTAAGATACTGTCACCAAAATGCATTGCATTGACGAATAAAGCCATCCCAAATAAGCCAAAGACAATTGAAGGAATACCGGCTAAATTATTTGTCATCAATTTTATAAATCTTTTGAAAAAAGAATCTGGTGTGTATTCATGAATATAAATTCCAGCCATTACTCCTAAAGGAAATGCAAAAGACATTGAACCAATTACAAGATAAAATGTCCCGACTATAGCAGGATAAATTCCTCCTTTAGTCATACCGTCTTCAGGCATTTTCGTTAGGAAATCCCAACTCAAAACATGCCAACCTCTAACAAAAATAAATTCTAGTATCCAGAACAAAATTAAGATCACTCCAAAACTAAGTAACCTAAAAATCCAGAATGCTATTTTCTCTTTTAAATTTTTTGACATTTATTTTTTCATTTTGCGGCGAGAAGAAACAGATTCAACCCACAAATTAATTAAAACAGTTAATATAAATAAGATGCAACCGAGAGCAAATAAAGCTTTGTAATGTACACCACCACTAGGCGCCTCTCCTAATTCAGCTGCAATAGTTGCAGGTATTGTTCTCACCGGTTGAAGTAATGATTTGGGTATTACAGCTGCATTTCCAGTAACCATTAATACAGCCATCGTTTCACCAATCGCCCTTCCGATTCCAAGTATAGCAGCAGCGCTTATCCCAGACATAGAATAGGGAATCACTACTCTATAAATTGTTTGCCATTTATTAGCTCCCAGTGCTAAGGAAGCTTCTCTCATTGATCGTGGTGTATTTCTTAAAGCATCTTCAGAAACTGTAATGATAGTTGGCAGGGCCATAATTGCAAGGACAATACTTCCAGCAAGAGCTGTTTCACCAACAGGCAAATTAAATAAATCGTGAATCATTGGTACAATTACAATCAATCCAAAAAATCCAAAAACAACTGAAGGGATACCCGATAAGAGTTCTATGATAGGCTTTAATATTTTTCGAATACGTTCATCAGCAACTTCTGACATGTATACTGCTGTTGCTAAGCCAACCGGTAGTGCGAAAAGAATTGCAAAAAAAGAAACCATTAAAGTTCCTAAAATTAATGGTAAAACTCCTAAGAGAACAGCAGGTTCTGCTGTTGGAAACCATTCTCTTCCTGATAAAAAATCAGGAATATTGTTTTTGTCTACATCAATTATTTTTCCTTTAAAATCTTTTGCTAAATATTTTTCGTTGAACACAGCTAAAAGGTTGGGAACACTATCTACCAAGCTATTCAATTTTTCAGGTAGAAATTCGAAATCAGCACCTACTTCTTCGTCCGAAAAATAGTTACTTAAGTCATTAATAGAAAATAGAATTATAGAATCTTTTTTTCCGCCTAGAGTGTTCCAATTGGTAATTTTTTGGTCAAAAATTTCTTTAATCTGAAACGCATTTAAATGACTAATTGGATTCGCCTTGTTTACGACTATCACATTATGATTTTCAAGCGGAGTAGTATTGAACAATGAAAAACCTTCTCTAAACAAAAAGATTACAATCAACAAAACAATCAGTGAGGTAATTCCACTACTGATCATCAATAATCCCTCAACAATTTTTTCAAATATTCTTTTTAGTAGCATCTCAATAAATAAAGCAATTCAGTTTGGGAGTAAAGATAAGAAATCACTTCACTGTTTTTAAGTAGCGAAGTGATTCCTAAAAAAAATTCAAAATAAATTTGACTTAAAGTTATTTTAATGGAATGTAACCAATTTGATCAACAATGTTTTGTCCTTCAGCCGATAATACATAATCAATAAATGGCTTTACCATTGATTCTTTATTAGTAGGATAATAAAAATACAATGGTCTAACAATCGGATAAGTTTTATTTTTTGCGTTTTCTAATGATGATTGAACGAAATTTTTTCCATCAAAACTAACAGCGATATCTTTCACTGACTTTGTAACATACGCTAATCCAACGTAACCAATTGCGCCTTTTGTTTGACTTACTGATTGGATAATTGCTCCAGTGGCAGGCATGTTTAAAACAGAAGATGCATAGTTTTTACGATTCATCACATGTTCTTTAAAAAACTCATACGTTCCTGAACTTGTTTCACGACTATAAACAACAATTAGTAAATCATCTCCACCAACTTCTTTCCAATTTTTTATTTTTCCTGTAAAAATACCTTCAAGTTGCTCTCTAGTCAATTTGCTCACTTTATTTCCCGGGTTCACAACAACTGAAAGTGCATCATTGGCAATGATTATTTCTTTATAAGCACGACCGGCATCTTGCATTTTCATTCTTTCATCCATTTTTATTTTTCGGGATGACATTGCCATGTCTGTTGAATTATCAAGCAACGCTGATAAGCCAACTCCAGAACCACCACCAACGATTGTAACTGATTTCCCTGGATTTTTTTTCATGAAAACTTCTGCTTCCTTTTGTGCTAAGGGCAAAACCGTATCACTTCCTTTGACTACAATTTTCTGAGCTTGTGTAAAAAAAGAAGATGATGTTATTAATGTAGCGATTAAAATTATTTTTTTCATTTTATTGTTTTTAAGTTGATTAAAATTTCACTTGCATTCTTAGAGTGAATACATTGTCTTTAATATCTTTAGTATAATAACTCAAATTATTTGAAGTTTCATTTTTCACCATATCATAGTAAGCTGTCAATTTTACATTGGCGTCCCATCTGAATGCTGCTCCTAACCCAATAGTTGTATACTTAATGTCAGCCAAGTTAGTGGTCTTAAGTGATCCTGAAGTAACTTTTCCAATCTCATCTCCTTTTACATCTGTATTGGGATCATACCAATCGTATTTTACAATGACCGACCAAGGTGATTGCATGATCGATTGAATAAAATAAAAATAGGCACCATTAAATTTTCTGTTGTAAATGTCTGCTGTTATTGGTGCGTTGCTGTTTGGACTTGCGGTCGAAGAAGATGATCCTGGCTGTTTTCCTGAAATAAATTCAGCTCTTAAAATAGTAAGTCCAATTTTTGAGTCAATATTTACTGCACCATCAAAACCTAAATACTCACGTTTGCTGTAATCTCTGGTGCCATAACCAATGGGTTTAACTTGATCCTTTGTTGAGAATAAACTAAATCCACGAATGCCATTGATATCCTGAGAACTATTGTAAACATTCACAGTATCAATTCTGAATCCTCCTGAATAATAAGAAGCTCCTAATGTATATTTAATGTTTTCATCTTTGTTATTTTTATTGATTGAAAGGTGTCCTATGAAATCCTTTTTCTTATCAAAGTCAGACACGTTTCCACCTGCACTCGGCGCACCATTACCATTGAAATATCCTGCTTCGAATTTTATCCAATTCCAATTGGATAATTTAGGACCTTGAATTGTTAGCATTGCTCCAACTTCTCTTTCTCCAGGAAATATTATTTGAGACATTCGACCACGCTCTGGTGACTCTCTCAAACTAGAAGAGTAGGGAAGTTCAAATCCGAATGGACGATTTTGAACTCCTGCAGTAATTGAGAACCAACCAGACCAAGGATCTGTAAATTTTCCATAGGCATCTTTCACTGTTAAACCTCTTTCAGTAACATCAAACTGTAATACATATTGCGAGGTAGATATTCCTTTTTCATTCAAAGGTGTGTCGTATTGAATTTTTATTCTTCCTCTTCTAACACTAAATCGTTTATCAATACCAGGTGCAAAACTTCCACCTGCATATTGACCTGCTCCAGTAGAATCACCATACTGAAATTGACTTTGAATGTACCCACTTAATTTAATTCTCTTTAAAACATCTAACTCTTGTCTAATTCCTGCGACAGTTCCAGTTAGAGTATCCGTTGTTTCAGTAGAATTAACATCTTGCCCTAGTGATGGTGATACCGCAGCAAGAAGGCTAAAGCTTATTAAGTATAAAAATTTTTTCATTGGTTTTTGTTTGTGCAAATAAACCTTTGGAAGCTTATTCACTGATGATTTTAGTGTTATGTTTATGTTAAGTATTCAAATAACTACAGAGTTAATAAATCGAAATAGCTTAAGGTAAATTAAATAGTGACAGTTAATATAATCGACTATTCAAGTAACTCATTAATCATGTTAACCAAAATAGATGGTTTGATCGGCTTAGTGATGAAGTGATCACCTCCAGCATCAAATGCTCTCATAGAAGTAAACTCGTCTGAATCTGCTGTTAAAAACAGAACTGGTATTCTTTTCAAAGTTTCGATGGACCTCAACTGTCGGCAAGTGTCAATGCCATTTAGACCTGGCATTCTAATATCCAAAATAATTAAATCTGGAAGTTCTTTGACAGCAACCGATAAACACTCTAAACCATTACTTGCTTTAACCACAAAATAACCTGCTTTTTCTAAATTATAGGTTAGTATTTCAACAATGTCCTCTTCGTCGTCGGTAACTAATATTTTTATGTTTTTCTGAATCATGATTTTTTGTTTATTCAAATGTAAGGTCTTAATGTAATGTAATTGTTAAGCACTAAGAAAAGTTATATTACCATCGATTTGTGAAAGCCAGTTCATCGAAAGGGAAGAATATACAAGTCAATATTAACTTCAGGAATAATAAAAATGTAGTGCTCCTCAATTATCTTAAGCCTTTGTATTAACAAAATAAATGTTGAGAAATAAGAACTGAATCTTGAGAATTTATTAAAAGAAAAAGTAATTTTACGCTCTGTATATGGCTAAGAAAAAACTCATATTAAAAGTCTTTTGGGGAATTGTATTTACTCTTTTATTGATAGTTGCAATCTTTGGTTTTCTAATATATAAACAAATTTACACCCCAAATTTTCTCAAAGGTCAAAAGACTTCTGAATTTTTACTAATTCCAACAGGTTCTGATTTTGAGCAAGTAGTAGAGTTACTCAAAAAAAACGACTTGTTAGTGAATGAAAAAACCTTTCGTTGGGCTTCCCATCAAATGAACTTTGATACGAACATCAAGCCAGGTAAGTACCTTATAAAAATGGGGATGAGCAATAAGGATGTGATAACTTTGCTCAGATCGGGAAGACAAACTCCAGTGCAAGTAATTTTTAATAATATCAGAACCAAAAAGCAATTAGCTCAAAAAATTAGTGAGCAAATAGAGGCAAGTGAACAAAGTATTCTTAACCTATTGAATGATGAAGACTATACTAGAAAAATAGGATACACGCCAGAAAATATTCTTTCAATGTTCATTCCGAATACATACGAATATTACTGGAATACCTCAGCAGATAAATTCATCGGGAGGATGTATAAACAAAATCAACTTTTTTGGTCGACTGAAAAATTACAGAAAAGCAAAAGCATTGGCTTATCGCCTTTGCAAATTTCAGTCATTGCGTCGATCGTACAGTTAGAATCAAATAAAGTAGATGAAAAACCTATTATAGCAGGCGTTTACATCAACCGATTTAAAAAGGACTGGAAGTTAGAAGCTGACCCTACGCTTGTATATGCTTTAGGAGACTTCACTATCAATCGAGTGTTAAATATTTATAAAGAGATTGATTCGCCCTACAATACTTATATGTATAAAGGATTGCCTCCTGGACCAATTTGTTTGCCAACGATTAGTTCCTTGAATGCAGTTTTAAATTATTCCAAACACAATTACATGTATTTCTGTGCAAGAGAAGATTTTTCTGGCTATCATTCTTTTGCAGCTACTTATGATAAACATTTAGAGAATGCCAGAAAATTCAGGAAAGCATTAGATTTAAGAGGAATCAAATCTTAATTTCAATTTGCTTTTTAAAAGCAAAATAGAAAAAGTTGTCTTTATTCTTTTATTGAAAAAAAGACCTTATTTTCGCTACACATTTAAAATTTAAAGCTTAGAAGTTTAATAAAAAAAGAATGACAAAAATAAAATTTGGAACAGATGGTTGGAGAGCTATTATTGCTCTTGACTTTACAGTTGAAAATGTATCTCGAGTTGCAGAAGCAACAGCAAATTGGCTACTGAAAAAAAATGCTAAACCAACAATTGTTTTAGGTCATGATTGTAGATTTGCAGGAGCTTTATTTACCGAAACCGTTGCAAAGGTTATGGCAGCCAAAGGAGTTAAAACACTCCTTGCACAAGGTTTTGTTTCAACGCCAATGATTTCGCTTGGAACAGTTACTCATAAAGCGGATGCAGGAATAATTATCACTGCTTCGCACAATCCACCGTCTTACAATGGTTTTAAATTAAAAGGATCTTTCGGTGGACCAATGGCTCCAGCCAACGTTCAAGAAATTGAAGACATTATTCCGGAAATCTGTTCCATTGATCTTAATAATTCAGCCTTATCAGATTTAATAAAAAGCGGTCAAGTTGAAATTGTTGATTTAGAAGACGAGTACATAAAAAGAGTAGAAGAAAATTTCGATTTAGACTTGATAAGGAAATCAGGTTTAAACCTGGCCTATGATGCAATGTTTGGATCAGGTCAAAACGTAATCAAAAAACTTTTTCCAGACATTACACATTTGCATTGCGATGACAACCCGGGTTTTCATGGACAAGCTCCTGAACCAATTGACAAAAACCTTCAAGAGTTTTCAAACTTAATAAAACAAAAAGGGAATATCGATTGCGGCTTAGTAACCGATGGCGATGCCGATAGAATTGGAATGTATGATAACCAAGGGAACTTTATCGATTCTCATCATATAATCTTGTTGCTAATCCATTACATGGTAAAATATAAAGGTATCAAGGGAAAAGTTTGTACAGCATTTAGCACGACTCCTAAAGTAGAAAAGCTTTGTAAACATTATGGATTACCGATGGAGACGGTAAAAATTGGGTTCAAATATATTTGCGAAATTATGCTCAAAGAAGATGTCTTAGTTGGGGGCGAAGAGAGTGGTGGAATTGCAATTAAAGGACATATACCAGAAAGAGATGGAATTTGGATGGGATTAATTATTTGGGAATTTATGGCTAAGAGTGGTAAAAAAATTCCCGAATTGATGAAAGAATTATATGATATTGTTGGTGCTTTTTCTTTTGAAAGAAATGACATGCACCTCAAAGAAGAAGTGAAAGCACGCATCGTGGAAAACACCGCAAAAGATGCTTATAAATCTTTTGGTAAATATAAAGTCCATAGAGTAGAAAATCTAGATGGTTATAAATATTTTTTTGATGACAATAATGATGAATGGTTATTAATTAGAGCATCAGGAACTGAACCCGTTCTTAGAACTTATGCGGAATCATTTACTCGAGAAGGGGCATTCGATATATTAAAAGCTGCAGAAAAAACATTACTTAATTAATTCTTTTAGTATGGCGCATGATATTGATTTTAGAATTTTCGGCGACGACATGCAAGCCGTCGAAATTGAATTGGATCCTTCTGAAGCAGTCAGAGCTGAAATAGGTGCCATGCTTTATATGGAAGATGATATTGAAATGCAAACTGGCGCAGGTGGGGGAATATTTGCCGGCTTAAAAAGAATTGTTTCAGGTGAAAATTTTTTTATTACAAGTTTTTTAAATACATCTACTTCTAGTAAAAGAAATGTCACATTCGCTGCACCGTATCCAGGAAAAATAATTCCGATTAATTTACCTGAAGTTGGAGGAAGTTTTTTGTGTCAACGCGATGGTTTTTTATGTGCTGCGCAAGGGATAGAAATTTCGGTTGAGTTTACCAAAAAAATTGGTGCCGGATTATTTGGTGGTGAAGGATTCATTCTTCAAAAACTGTCGGGAAATGGAAAAGTGTTTATTCATGCTGGTGGTACGGTTATACGAAAAGATCTGAAGCAAGGTGATAGGCTTAGAGTTGATACTGGTTGTTTAGTCGGTTTGCAACCCTCTGTTGAATATGATATCCAGTTTATTGGGGGATTTAAAAATGTTTTATTTGGTGGTGAAGGATTATTTTATGCAACACTAAAAGGACCAGGCATAGTTTATTTACAAACTTTACCGTTCTCTAGGTTGGCAGATAGAATTATATCTGCATCAAGATGGGGAGGGAGCAAAGAAGAATCAAGTGGGCTAGGTGGACTTTTGGGTGGAATTATTAGTGGCGACAGATGATCTATTTTTCTGAATTATTTTCTTTGTAACTCCACATAAAATCCATCCGAAAGTGCTGTGAAGACATGTGAATTTATTCCGACTAATGAAAAAGAATTATTGAGCCAACAATTGGTGGCTCATCAGAAAATTTAAACAGCCATACATCGGTTGATCTATGATTAAAATCAGCATCCTGAATGTTGGGGTTCAAATTCCCTAAAACCCAAATTTTCATCACTCGAATATTTAATTATTTTACTCGAGAAATCAGAATTAAAGTTTCCAAAACATTTGGACCAGTAGTCCAATCGGGGAGATGGAGTTTTCATTTGCAGAATCGCTCCTAATAATCAAAGAAAAGTAATAAAAAGTTGCTTTTGTCTCATTTCTAAAACCCTTGATAGGGCAATCGAATCAAGATCGTCAAAGATAAAGTAGATTAAAAAATTTGGACAGCCTTCCATTTTTTCATAGGTAGAATTGCATAAATAGGTGGTTTAGTTACCACCGATTAAAACAATAAATC
>JANLRG010000320.1:0-1078 GCA_031361545.1 Bacteroidota bacterium | reverse complement strand
TTCCGATTGGGAAACATGAACCACTTATTAATCCTGCTTTTGGTGAAGACGCTAAGGTTACTGAGGGGGTGCTGCAGTTATCGGTCGCAGTCGGGGTTTTCCAAGTGGCTAATGAACATGTATCCGTAGTTGTTAAAGATTGGCTTGACGGACAATTTGAGATGATTGGCGCGACATTATCATTTGCACACGTATCAATTTTTGTTATGGTCACTGTAAAATTACAAGTAGCTGTAAAGCCATTGAAATCCGTTGCATTAAACGTCACAGTGGTTTTACCCACTGGGAAACATGAACCGATTTTAACCCCTGAAGTTGGAGATGAAACAACAGTAATCTTTAAATTCGGGCAATTGTCGGTAGCCGTTGGTTCAGTCCACGTAACAATTGAGCAAGTATCCAAGGTGGTTGCCGCTAAATTCGCAGGGCAATTGGTGATAGTCGGTTGTATATTATCCGTCACCGTCACTTGAGAAGTACAAGTCAACGAATCGCCTGTACGGGTAAGGAGTCTAAAATGAGCCGTTAAAGTCTGACCGATTTGATCGCAGTTATAGATCTTTCTATTCACATCTTCAACAAAATATTGAAACCCAACGCACGTATCTAAGCCCAGAGTAATATTCATCAGACTTTGAGCATAGACCTTTCCTTCACCAATATTATCAAGCCCTGTATTTAATGAAGGGATACATACTGAGGGGGCATCCGAAGTAGCAGACGTTTGAATAATACCACCTGCTGCTACAATAGCATTGCCTGTAACAGTACCGCGTTGAAATAAAATACCTCTATTTTCAAAAAGCCCACCTGTATTATTTATAGCCGCCAAATTTTTGACGATGCTACAAGAGCCATTGAGCAAAGTCTTGGTATTATTGATTTGCCCTTGGTTTATAAGAGCACCTGTTTTCACTTCTGTAATGCCATTATTATTGAAAACACCAGTTGTTCTATTAAAAAAATCGCCGACTATTGTAAAAGTGCCATTGTTTTCAAAAACACCGTCGTTGAATAACCTCAAATTATTTAAAATCAAACCGTCATTTCTTAAAGCTGAACCCGGTAAATTGGTGAT
>JANLRG010000316.1:0-21963 GCA_031361545.1 Bacteroidota bacterium | reverse complement strand
AGTGAGCGAAGATTTATTCATGGTCATTTATTTCCGCTTAACATTTCGCCTAACCCGTAAACATCGTTCTTCATTCCTAAAATACTTTCAGCAAAAAAACAAGTTAAAATCAACGGAATAAAGAACGCTATGATGTATTCCAAAATCACAGTAACGATTTGTCAATTCTTAATAATTAATAACTAATAATTAATAATTTTCTCCCTCACTTTCTTCTTTCACGACTCTCAAATTGTGATTCCAAAGAGTTATTTAACCGCTTTTCACTAACGAGTTCCTGAAGGATGACAGTTCGCATTTAGCAAACATCGTTCTTCATTCCTAAAATACTTTCAGCTAGAAAACAAGTTAAAATCAACGGAATAAAGAACGCTATGATGTATTCCAAAATCACAGTAACGAATTGTCAATTCTAAATTATCAATCCTCAATCTTCTATTAATTGTCCATCTTCAATTCTCAATTCTCAATTCTCAATTCTCACTTAATTTCCCTTCCCGACTTTTCAACAGCGACCTTGAATACTTCTTGTCAAAGGCTTTTCTGATATGTCAAACAATTTTCTATTTTGCAAACTTACTTTTAGCAATCAATGCCATTACTCGGTGCACTTATAAAACAAGGTTTAAAAATCAGTAGTCGCGTGAGACTGCGTTACCAGAGCCTTGCATTTTATCAAAAGCGGGAGCTCCGGAAATTGCTTATCATGGCTGAAAATACAGCCTTTGGAAAAGAATATAATTTTTCGAACATGTTGACTTCGAAAAATTTTGTTGATGATTTTCAGAAAAATGTTCCTATCTATACCTACGATACGATTTTCGAAAAATGGTGGCATCGGTGTTTGAATGAAGAAAAAAATGTTTGCTGGCCCGGCCATGTAAAATATTTTGCCTTGAGTTCTGGTACTTCTGGAGCAGCGAGTAAACATATCCCTGTTACTCCAGCAATGGTAAAGTCACTCCGTAAAGCAAGCATTCGTCAAATCATTACTCTTGGAAAATATGATTTGCCTGCATCGACTTTTGAAAAAGGTATTCTCTGGCTTGGAGGAAGCACAGATCTCAAACAACACGGAGGTTATTATGAAGGTGATGTCAGCGGAATTTCTGCACGTAGAACGCCGATTTGGTTTCAGAAATATTATAAGCCAGGAAAAAAAATTTCCAAAGAAAAAGATTGGACAGTCAAATTAGAAGAGATAACAAAAGAAGCACACAACTGGGACATTGGCATTATCACTGGCGTGCCATCGTGGATACAGTTGCTGATGGAAAAAGTTATCGCCCACTACAATCTTAAAACGATTCATGATATATGGCCCAACCTTCGTGTTTATGCTCATGGTGGCGTATCGTTTGAACCTTATCGGAAAGGATTTGATCGTTTCTTTTCTCACAAAGTTCACTACATAGAAATGTATCCTGCCTCTGAAGGTTTTTTTGCATTTCAATCGGAGCCCGATGTTAGATATATGAAACTGATAACAGACAATGGTATCTTCTATGAATTCATTCCTTTCAATGATGCTAATTTCGATTCAACTGGTGAATTAAAAATCAATGCATCGGCATTGACAATTGAGCAAGTTAATGACAATACAGATTATGCATTGCTTCTTAGTACATGTGCCGGCGCATGGAGATATCTGATTGGCGATGTCATTCGATTTGTTGATCATAAGCAAGGACATTTAATTATTAGCGGCAGGACAAAACATTTTTTAAGTTTGGTAGGTGAACATTTGTCAGTCGATAATATGAATAAGGCTATCGAATATCTTTCTGAAGTACTTGATGTTGAAATTCCAGAATACACCGTCATGGGTATTCCTCGAGATGGAAGTTTCGCTCATCAATGGTATCTTGGTTGTGATAAATCGATTGATATAGAAAAGTCACGACTACTAATAGACAATAAACTCAAAGAATTAAATGACGACTATGCAGTAGAAAGAATTTCTGCTTTGAAGGATGTTAGTGTCTCATGTGTTTCAACAGAAAAGTTTTATGAATTCATGACCTTAAAAGGAAAAATGGGTGGACAAAATAAATTCCCTAGAGTGATGAAATCATCTCAAGCGGAAGAATGGAAATCTTTTCTTCAAACTAAAAATTAATTATGCTCGACCCAATAATCAGCGGAATATCTTTTGGGTTGCTTTTAGCGATCATGCTTGGACCTGTTTTTTTTACACTTCTTCAAACTTCCTTACATGAAGGTTTTAAAGCTGGAGTTCATTTAGCAATCGGTGTTTTGATTAGCGATGCAACAGTGATTTCTATCTGCTATTTTTTTGCTTCACAATTGACCCTGCTGAGCCATTATCGAATTACAATGGGATGGATTGGCGGTATTCTCATGATTGCTTTTGGCCTCTTTAATTTCTTTAGAAAAGTAAAACTGAAAGAAGTTGACGACAATAAAAAAACAGTTCACGCCAAATTTATGATCAAAGGTTTTTTATTGAACATAATTAATCCTGCTGTTCTCATTTTTTGGATTGGGATGGTCAGTGTGTTATCTGTTAAAGAACATTATACACGCACGCATGAACTAATATTTTTCGGAAGTTTACTTTCAACGGTTTTTGCAACTGATCTCTTGAAAAGCTTCGTGTCAAATCGTATTAAAAATTTATTAAAGCCGAATGTAATGGTTTGGATTAACAGAAGCATAGGAGTTGTTTTAGTCATTTTCGGATTAAATATGATTTATAAAGTTCTAGCTTAATTGAATTTTGTCGATTTCTGGGAGTCAAAAATCAATTCTATTCACTTCAATGATTTTGTTCTAACATTTCAAGAATTAAATGGTATTTTTATCGCTACCTTAGTTGCGAATGAAAAAAACAATATTCTTTTTAAGTATTCTCCTTGCATTTTATTCTTGCAAAAAAGAATCTCTTGTCACGATTGGAAATAATATGCCGCCTGATGATGCAACTATCAGCTCTTCCACAATTGACCGATACATTAACAGGACATTTATACGTTGCCTTGGCATAGAGCCAGATAGTAATGAATTAGCGATGATCAAAACAAATTTATTGGATAACAATTTAGACTCATCGAGTAGAAATTCATTTGCCAATAGCATTTTCGTCAAACCAGAATATCTTCCTCATCTCTATGATCAACTAAAAGTTGATTACCTGAACAATGTCGATACAACAGAATTTGGTCAGTTTCTTTTTATTTTTAATAATTATTTAATTGATTCAACTTATCTGAGCTCATGGCCAGCTCTGCTTTATGAGCGCGACAGGTTGCTTCTTTTACAGTCTGCTTACTCTTTATTCACTACCCATCAAATTGACCTACGTGAATTACAAAAAAGAATGTGCAACAATTATTTCTACGACAACATCAATATGGCGTCAGCAAATTTTGTTGTTTTTACATTCAAACATTTGATAGGAAGAAACCCCACTATGGCCGAACAAGCCTTTGGTATTTCAATGGTAGAAGGAAATAATTCTACGATCTTTCTTCAAGCTGGAAATTCAAAAGAAAATTTCTTAGATATTTTACTTAGTTCTAATAGTTATTATGAGGGGCAAGTAATTCAGATTTACAATAATTTGATTTATCGAATTCCAAGTAGCTATGAAATGTCATCTGGAACATTATTATATCAAACAACGCAGAGTTATTCAGAAGTGCAAAAAAGAATTATAACCTCTAACGAATTTATTGACAATTGATGAAGAAGCTAATTATATTATCACTCCTTTGTTTTATTTTTTCATGTACAGAAGAAAAAAAATACCAATATGAAGTTGATCCTGTTGGCGTTGGAAATGGTGACGGCCAAAAGACCAATCAAAAATCAACGACAGAATTTATTTCGATTGCCTATTCTGACTTGTTCGGAACTTCAATTCCACAATCCAAATTAGTTAACTTAAGTATCGCCTATAACTCATTCGGAGATTTAAAAGTTATTGAAGAAAGAATTATTTCAAATCTTCTTAACGATACTACGATCCATCTACCAATTTCTCCAGCATTAAATGGAGATACCTCTTTATTTATTTCCAACACTTATAAAAAATTATACAACCGAGAGCCGAATGCTTACGAAAAATTTAAATGGATTGATTTGATTCGTTCTGATGTCAATATCAATCCCACTACTATTTACTTTGCATTAATGACTTCAGATGAATATCGATTTTACTAAAAAATAAAAATGAGACGTCGCGACTTCCTTAAAAAATCAGCTCTGGCTACTGCAGGTGCTTTTGTTGCTCCTTATATTTTGCCGAGTGGTCGACTATTCGCTGCTAGCGGACTGCGAAAGGTCAATCATGTTGTCTTCTGTTTATATGCCGGTGGTGTTAGAAATTTAGAATCTGTTCACATGAACGATGGAAATTTAATGCCGTCGATGTTCAATGGCGGCGGATCCATATCTCCCGATATAGCTGGAGCGATGCAATCTCTTCCCGCTTCTCCGCTTCCCTTGCCACTTCAAAATTATGGAACGCTGTTTAAAGAATTTAGATATCAATATGGACCAACCGGTCACTACAATGGCCACACTGTTGCACTGACAGGAAATTATGTAGACACCGATTTAAATCTGAGAGAACACCCAAGAAATCCAACTATATTCGAATATTACAGAAAGCACAATACACCGCAACAATCTGCTCTCAACTCATGGTGGGTTGCTAATTCACTCGGGCCATACCCAGCTTTGAATTATTCCTCGTCGCCCAATTATGGTGCATTGTATGGCGCAAATTTTATTTCTCCAACAAATTTAATTAGCCCGCAAGGATTTGATGTGCTCGGCAACCCACACAATTTTTTGAGTCAGGAAGAGGCCGTCATCAATAATATGCATCGATTTGTAAATGGAATTTTTAACCATACTTATAGTGATGGTTCTGCAGGAGTAGTTAATGGGAATGCTGATGCGCATTTACTCCAACAATTCATTAGTGATATGTATGCAAAAGCTCAAACAGCGCAATTCCAAAATTCGTGGGGAGCACAGAATGTAATGAACAACGATATGTACAATGTGCTTTTTGCAACAGAGATTATTAAAACTTTCAAACCAGAATTAATGGTGGTGAATATGCAAGATGTAGATATCTGTCATTTTCAATTTACACAATATGCTAACAATCTACGGAAGGCCGATTATGCCGTTGCACAATTATGGAATACCATTCAAAGTACTCCTGGAATGGCCGATGATACAGTGATGATTGTTGCTCCCGAACATGGAAGAAATTTGTATGCTAACACAAGCGTTGACACTTATGGAAGAAGAGCACTCGATCACACCGCACCTACCGACAGAAATTTTTCAGGAGATCCTAATTTACAAGCTGCAAGAGAAATATTCTGTCTCGTTGTTGGTCCGCCAGCAGTTGTCAAACAAAATCAAATTATTAGTTCTGTTATGGGACAGAGTGTTGAAATAGTTCCGGCAATAGCAAATCTTTTAGGATTCGACAACGCTATTCCCGGAGGTTATATTAGTGATTGGAATAATTGCGAAATAAAAGCAGCATTTGTATGATGAATAAAAAAACAATTTTATTTTTTCTGATAGGATCTCTCATTGGAATTATTTTTTTGCATTCGTGTAAAAAAGATGATGCTCCGTCGAATCCTTTTGACACCATAAATCATAATTCTACTACCACTACAGATCCACTTCCTGATCCAAATTCAATTCAAGGATTGTATAAAAATATTTTCTCCATCAAGTGTGCTAACCCCGGATGTCATGATGGAACATTCGAACCGGATTTCCGAACTATAGAATCTTCATTCTCCACATTGGTTTATCAGCCCGTCAACAAAGTAACCTTAGACTCATTAAAACTTTTTACGCATCGTGTGATCCCTCACAACAGCTCTGACTCTTGGTTGATTGAAAGGTTGACGACATCTACCACAGAATATATGCC
Organism: Bacteroidota bacterium; assembly: GCA_031361545.1. Lineage (GTDB taxonomy): Bacteria > Bacteroidota > Bacteroidia > AKYH767-A > 2013-40CM-41-45 > JADKIH01. The sequence goes on along the minus strand of JANLRG010000316.1, from coordinate 16,028 downwards.
TTCTAATTCGGTGCGACTTTCCTCCTCAGATATAGACCATGTTAAAAACTGGATCAATGCCGGATGCCCGGATCAGAACGGAACACTTCCTGTCAAACCTAATTTACAACCTAACGTCATTGGATATGTCGCCCTCGATTCAGTTTATCAGCGAATCGATACAAATAGAGTGAATGGTTTAGGATATAATCCATTTATTATCGAAGAAGGAAAAACTCTGACGATGCTTTTTGTAGCAGTTGATACGGCTGATGGTGCTGATGGTACAGATCCATCAATCTATACTTCTAAAAAAATAAAACTCTCAACTTCTAAAAATGATTTTAGTTCGGCTATAACCATAAATGCTTTTACTTACCTAGCTGCCTATCAAGCATGGCTTGTTGTAATTCCAACGAGTATGTGGCCATCTGGCACAACAGTTTATTTTAGAATTTATGTGAATGATGGTGACCATACAGCTGATGCAGAATTTCCAAGAAACGAATCGATCGATTATTACAAAACACTTTATGCTTTCTATGTTCAATAAAACGCTTTTTATTATTGGTATTTCGTCGCTCTTTTTTAGTTGCAAAAAAGAATCGGTAGTATTTAACAGTACTCCTACAATTGAGTTTGTTTCAATTAGTCCGACCATTGCAAATCAATACACCGACTCTGTCTCTGTGACCATTAAGTACACCGACGGTGATGGAGATTTAGGAGAAAACAATGCTTCAGTTAAAAATTGTTTTATTAGAGACAACCGGATTGGAATAGTTTATGAATTTCGAATAAAACAATTGGCTCCCGACAATTCGCCGATTACGGGCACATTAAATCTCGAATTAGGCGGACAAGGAATAACCGATAACAGTTCTCAACAATATGTGTCTTACACAATTTATGTGAAAGACAGAGCTGGACATATTAGCAATTCCATTGCTACAACCTCAATTTTGATTCGACAATAATTTTGAGTTGAGTTACTAAATCACACTTTTTACTTTCTTTTATTTTTGTAAATTCACGCCGTGAACACCAATCTATTTGTAAGCGGAATTGACACTACAGTCCAAATCTTTGATCCGGCTTTGGAAAAAAAGACTGCTGGACTTTGCGATTTAATTATTGCAATTGAAAATACTTCCGTTCAGTTAGCGCTGATTGAAAAAAAAACGAATCGTTTTTTAGCGCTAGAGGTTTTTAACATCGAGATGATTGAGGACTTTGACTGGAAAAATTATTTTGAAAATATTTCAAGGAAAAGTACCATTCTCAAAAAATATGAATTTTCGAAAGTTAAAATTTGTCTTACTTCACTTCAGTTTACACTTGTTCCAGAATCACTTTTACATCCAGGCGATGAACAAACCTACTTCAAATTGAATTTTAAAAATCATTCAAATCTTGAAGTGAAACATTCACATATCAATGCTTTTTCGTTATTCACTGTTTATGGAATAGAAAAAGATTTGCAAACCGTTTTAAGTCATTTGTTTCAAGATCCCAAAATTATCCATCATTCAGAAATATTATTACAGTCGATTTTAAGGATAGGAAGAAGTGATACTAATAAAAAATTATTATTGAATATTCGTAAAAACGATATCGACATTTTAATAGCGGAAGGCAAGAAAGTAATTCTGATGAATAGCTTCAACCGAAACAGCGAAGAAGATGTACTTTATTATTTGCTATTCACTTGTGAGCAACTGAATATTGACACTGAAAACATTTCCGTTTATTTAGCTGGAGAAATCGAACCTGAAAGTGCTTTATACAAGTTACTTTATAAATACGTTCGAAAAATAACCTTTGTAAATCACGACCGAACACTTTTTTTTGGAGAAATATTTGAAGAGATCCCAGACAATTTTTATTACACGCTTTTCAATTTACCACTGTGCGAATAATTGGCGGAAAATTTAGCGGACGAATTATTACTGCTCCAAATAATTTGCCTGTTCGTCCAACAACTGATTATGCCAAATCAGGTATTTTTAATATTCTCATTCACAGAATCGACTTCGAGGCTCTCACTGTTCTGGATTTATTTGCGGGAATTGGAGGAATGAGTATTGAATTTATTTCTAGAGGAGCCAAACAAGTTACAGCAGTTGACATCAACGAAAAGTGCTCAGCTTTCATTAAAGACACTGCTATTAAATTTGGAATTTCAAACTTACGCGTAGTAAGGTCAGACGTTTTTCGATTTTTAAAAAATTGCGACTCGGGTTTTGATCTCATCTTCGCTGATGCTCCATTCGAAATGAAAGATTCTGATCGACTGCCTGAGATGGTCTCTGAAAAAAAATTACTGAATGAAAATGGTCTTTTAATTATTGAACATCATTCAAAAAGAACAATCAACAGTAAATTTCTTCCAGCCGAAGTTAGAGCTTATGGCAATTGCGCCTTCTCCATCTTCACTGCAAAATCGCTCATGTGAAGGGAAGCTATTTTGCAAAATATTTTAATTGAATTCAGAAGCAGAACTATAGTAGACAATTCAAAACAAAATTCTTCATTCTCCATTTTCCATTCTCCATTCTCCACCCTCCACTCTCAATTTTTTTCTTCCCTTTGACCTATGAACTTTGACCTAAATCTCAATTCTCAATTAATAATTCTCAATTCTCAATCTAAGAACTCTCCATTCTCAATTAATAATTCTCAATTGTTAATTCTCAATTTTATTTGTTCTTTACACATTCAAACCATAACTTAGCCTTCAAACCATCTCTCCATGAGCAAACGTATTGCGGTATTTCCTGGGTCATTCGATCCTATTACAAAAGGTCATGAAGACATTATCAGACGAGGCCTACCTCTTTTTGACGAACTCATTATTGGAATTGGATCCAATAACAACAAAAATTATTTTTATTCGCAAGAGAGACGAGAGCACTTTATCAAAAAAACATTTGAAGGAGAATCAAAGATAAAAGTGGAACGATATTCAGGATTAACGGTTGAATTTTGTAAATCGATTGGAGCTACACACATCCTCCGTGGCCTCCGCACTTCAGCTGATTTCGAATTTGAAAGAGCAATTGCACAAATGAATTTTGCGATGTCGCCAACTATTGAAACTGTTTTTATTGTTTCAAGTCCTGCTCTCTCTCATATTTCTTCTACCATCGTTAGAGACATCTTACTTTATCAAGGCGATATCACTCCATTTGTTCCTGCAGCAGTTAATAGGTGAAAAATATTATTGTAAAACTGAAATCAATAATTCCTTGATAGATGAATAAGTGTTTGATACCACTTTTTCTTTCACTTCATTCGCTGTTAGCCAGCTTGCCTGAGTAATGCCTTCTTCGGTTTGAGGAACCAACTCTTCTTCCTTTTCATTCGTCATTTGATACCAATGCGTGACTTTGAAAAACGACTGACCTTTCTCTTTGTAGGTGTGATACGTCTTATTTAATTCCTTTACAATTTTTAAATTCTTTAATCCGCATTCTTCCTCCACTTCTCTAAGCGCTGTTACATCTGGTGTTTCATCAAACTCCGCTTTCCCTTTCGGCAGATCCCATTTCCCATTTCTAAAAATAAATAACATTTTTCCTGAAACCGTTACAACTAAACCGCCCGCGGCTTCTATTAAAGTGAAGCAGCTAACTAATCGTTTCCATGTTTCATTAACATTATCACTAAGAAAAATTATTCCACTCGTTTTCTCTTGTTCCAACAATTGCATCGCTTCAGCTAAACTATTTTTGGATTCATTCATGACTAAATATTGTTGGGAAAATTGGAATTTTTCTTGATAAATCTCATCAACAATAAGCGGTCTATCATTAATATACACAGTTTTGCTCATGCGCTAAAGGTCACTATTTTCGGATGATTTGATAGGTTGTTGAAAAACTTTTAAAACTTTTTTTCGCACTTTTTTGTGGTCTTATTCGTAAGTTTGCCAGATGGCTGTCAATGAAATCACATCGAAAAAAATCGCCGAACAATTATTACAAATAAAAGCGATTAAACTTCAACTAGAGAAACCTTTCACCTGGGCCTCTGGATGGAAGTCACCAATTTACTGCGACAACAGAATTGCACTATCACATCCTAAAGTTAGAACGTTCATTCGTCAGGCTCTTGTAACTGCAATTGAAGAAAATTATGGTAAAGTAGATGTAATAGCTGGTGTTGCTACTGCTGCCATTGCTCAAGGAGCATTGGTCGCTGAAGCGATGGGACTACCTTTTGTCTACGTTCGTTCCTCAGCGAAAGATCATGGTCGACAAAATTTGATTGAAGGTGAGTTGAACGAAGGACAAACGATTGTAGTTATCGAAGATTTAATCTCTACAGGAAATAGCTCTCTCAAAGCTGTTGAAAGTTTGAGGAACGCAAAAGGTGTTGTTAAAGGAATGATTTCTATTTTCACCTATGGTTTTCCTCAGGCTATTGATAATTTAAATCAGCATAATTGTCCTTGTATTTCTTTGTGTGACTATGACACTTTGCTTGAACAAGCTGTTGCCTCCAATTTTATTAAAGCAAAAGATTTAGATATTTTAAAACAATGGAAAGAGCAACCAGAACAATGGACCGGACTCGTTACCTTATAAACAATAAATATGACACGAATAGAAAGTGATGTGAAATTAGTTAACAGATCTGCAGAGAGTGTTTTTACGCAGCTAAGCAATTTTAATAATTTTGAAAACTTAATGCCAGAACAAGTGACTAACTGGACATCTTCAGAAGACGAATGTAATTTTACGATTGCAGGAATGGCAACTTTAGGAATGAAGATCGTAGAGAAAAAACCTCACTCACTAATTAAGGTGACTCGAAATGGAAATGCTCCATTTGATTTTAATTTGGATTGCTCTATTAAAGAAACAAGTCCTGAAACCTGTGAAGTTCAACTTGCTTTTGATGCCGATTTAAATCCGATGTTAAAAATGATGGCTGTTAAACCACTGACAAATTTTTTAAACCTGCTTGTAGGTCGTTTGAGCTAATCAAATTCCGAGATATCGAATTTCTTTCAAATCATATTGCTTGACCTGACCTTCTTCGTCTTCAATCAATAAAAGCCCTTGGTTGTCGACTCCTTTGATACAACCAGGAAACTTGCCTTTTTTATCTTCAAAGAATGACCATTCATCACGCCTATAAAGCGCCTTTTTATAGTCTTCGTCGATTATCAGTTTCTCCCCTCTCCTTAATTGAAGAAATCTTTTTTCGATGGAATTGGACAAGCCATTGAAAATATCGTCAATGGAAAATATTCCAGGTAATATCTGTGCTATTGAAGCTGGATTTGGAAGATTAGTCGGGAACTCCATTTGATTTACGTTTAGTCCAATTCCCAAAATACTGTTCGTTACAAGCGAAGTTGTAATCGTATTCTCAACGAGAAGCCCGCCCAATTTTTTATTTTTCCAATAAATATCATTCGGCCATTTAATTCGAATATCTTTACCTATTAGACTGGAAATGAAATCATAAACCCCTAAAGCATACGTCTTATTTAGTAAAAAGAGATTTCTTGGAACTACAAAAGTTGGATAAAAGGCATAGCTTACCAATAAGTTTTTTCCATCTTCACTACTCCATCTAGAGCCCATTTGTCCGCGACCATCTTTCTGACAAACACTACGCACTGCTGTTCCTTCTGGAATCAGTCTAGTTTTGAGCAAATCAGACAAATAAGTGTTGGTAGAATCAACCGAAGGTAAAGTGATGATGTGCCTTCCAGCAAACAAGGTGGTTAACTCAGTATTCATATTTCGTAATCTCAATTATATCTCTTGAAAGATGTTCGATTGACTACAATATTTTCATTATTTTTGCGTCAACTAAAACATAATAACCTACACCTCTTGATGATTAAAAAGACGAAGTCTCCTACGCGAAAAGTAGTCAAAAAACCGATAATAAAAGTCAATGCTGCTGAAAAACTTCGCGACCTTGTTATTGAAGGAATGCAAGAAAAGAAAGCTAAGGAGATTGTATCGATCGATTTAAGAAATTTGAAGAATGCTGTGGCTGACTTCTTTATCGTTTGTCATGCCGATTCCAAACCACATATCGACGCCATTGCAAAATCTGTTGAAGAATTTGTTTTCAAAAAACTTTCGGAGGATCCATTTCATAAAGAAGGACAAGGAAGTTCTGAATGGCTATTATTAGACTACCTAGACGTTGTAGTGCATGTCTTTCAAAAAGAAAAACGCGATTATTATGGAATCGAACGTCTTTGGGCCGATGCAGAAATTCAACAAATAGCCGGCAACTATTAATCCACTCAAGTGTTAATCTATTACTCGCAATGCGCCTTCATTTTAATGGCCGTTTGCAATAAATAAAACCAATTTTTACCTAATGAGCGATCAAAAAAGTACTGAGAATAAAGATCTTTCTCCAAAAAACAACTCCGGAAAAAAATTTCCCGGTGGAAATAAATTCAATTTTAATTTCTACTGGATTTACGGAATAATCATCGTCGTCTTAATTGCTTCCCAAGTTTTTCAAATGGGCTCAACAGAAATTCAAATTTCTACTGACACGTTTGAGAAAACAATGTTGAGTCAACATGATGTCCAAAAGATTGTAGTGACTGATGGTATTGCACACATCACAATCAAGAAAGATTCTCTGTTGAAAAAAGCAGTTTACGAAAAAGTACGATACAAAAGTTGGCCACAAATGGTCAACGATGGTCCTCACTTTAGAGTAAACACCGGCCCTGTTGAACTCTTTGCCAAAAAGATTGAAGAGATTCAAAAGGACTATGTAGAAAACGAACGCGTAAGCATCGATTACGAACAAGACCACACGGGGTATTGGGAGTTTCTGATGAACTGGATTATTCCAGCTATTGCAATCATTTTTTTATGGATGTTCGTGATGAAACGTGTCGGTGGCGGTGGTGGCGGAAGTCAAATTTTTAACATCGGCAAATCTAAAGCTCAGTTGTTTGACAAAGACCTTCAAGTAAAAGTTACGTTCAATGATGTTGCCGGATTAGAAGAAGCAAAATTGGAGGTCATGGAAATTGTTGACTTTCTAAAAAATCCTAAAAAATATACAACTCTCGGAGGAAAAATTCCTCGTGGTGCATTATTAGTTGGTCCTCCTGGAACAGGGAAAACATTATTGGCAAAAGCAATGGCTGGAGAAGCGCAAGTACCTTTCTTCTCTCTTTCCGGAAGTGATTTCGTTGAAATGTTTGTTGGCGTCGGTGCTTCACGTGTGCGAGATCTTTTCCGTCAAGCAAAAGAAAAAGCACCATGTATTATTTTCATCGATGAAATTGATGCTATCGGTCGCGCTCGAGGAAAATCCCCTTCTTTCTCTTCCAACGACGAAAGAGAAAGCACGCTGAACCAATTACTAACAGAAATGGATGGCTTCGGAAGCAACTCTGGTGTTATCATCGTTGCCGCTACTAACCGTGCAGATATTCTGGACAGAGCATTACTTCGCCCCGGAAGATTCGACAGACAAATTTATGTTGAACTTCCCGACTTAAATGGCCGTCGTGAAATTTTCAATGTTCACTTAAAACCATTGAAGATTGTTGCCGCCTTAGATATCGATTTTCTAGCTCGTCAAACGCCAGGTTTCTCGGGTGCAGATATCGCCAATGTATGTAATGAAGCAGCGTTGATAGCAGCAAGAAAAAACAAAACTGCTATTGAAAAACAAGATTTCTTAGATGCCGTCGATCGAATCATTGGTGGTTTAGAAAAGAAAAATAAAATCGTTTCTCAACATGAGAAAAAAGTAATTGCTTATCATGAATCTGGTCATGCTGCTGCCAGTTGGTTATTAGAATACGCGCATCCATTAATTAAGGTGACAATTGTTCCTAGAGGAAATTCTTTAGGTGCGGCGTGGTATCTTCCTGAGGAAAGACAAATCACCACCACTGAACAAATCATGGATGAAATATGTGCGGCTTTAGGTGGACGTGTAGCTGAAGAAATAATTTTCGGAAAAATTTCTACAGGTGCACTGAGCGACTTAGAAAAAATTACTAAACAAGCTTATGCAATGGTTACAATTTATGGACTGAATGATAAAATCGGAAATGTAAGTTTCTACGATTCCACTGGACAACAAGAATATACTTTTGGAAAACCCTACAGTGAAAAAACTGCTGAAACGATTGACAATGAAGTGAAGTTATTGATTGACGGAGCTTATGAGCGCACTAAAAAATTACTGATAGAGAATAAAGATAAACTCCATTTGCTAGCTGGGCACTTATTAGAGAAAGAGGTTTTGTTTAAAGAAGATCTTGAAAACATCTTTGGTAAAAGAAAGTGGGAAGACAAGAGTGAGCTTTCACATCTTATTGGCACTGCTGATGGCGGAGAGACAATTCCTACTATTGTAATTGCTCCTCCTTCCGATGGGTCAGACACCTCAATCCCTTCCGTTTCTTAAACAGGTTCAGAAAACGAATCAATACTCTTATCTCAATCGTATGCAAGAGACAACATCTAAAGAAAGAATTCTAAAGAAAATCAGGAAGGCACTTATTCACAAAACATCGGCACGCTTTCCATCGATTGATTGGGATAAAAATATTTATGTTAAGACTGAAGATTCTTTAGAGGAACAATTTGCTCACTCTTTTACAAAAGTTGGTGGTCAATTTGTCTTTTGTGAAAATGAAATTGAATTTCTTGAAAATATAATTACTCTTGCTCAAGAAAATAAATGGAAACAATTCTATTGCTGCGAAAAGAAAATAACCGACTTACTGAATCAAGTGGAGTTTCCATTTACACAGGAAGACAAATCTTATCCAGAAGGAATGGTAGCTATTACATCTTGCGAAGCTCTAGTCGCACGGCTGGGAAGTGTAATGATTTCAAGTAAACTTGGTAGTGGAAGAAAATTATTTGTAGTGCCCACGATTCATATTATTATGGCTTACACTTCACAACTGGTTCCTGAATTGAAAGATGCCCTAGTTAAGATCAAAGGAAAATACAACGATCAACTTCCTTCAATGGTTGCTGCGCTCACTGGACCTAGTCGTACTGCCGATATTGAAAAGACCTTGGTTACTCCAGCTCACGGCCCCCGAGATATTATTGTATTTCTAATCGACGATTCTAATCAGTAACAAATGAATGGTTGGGTTATAATTTATTCAAACAAATTACAGCATTGTGTCAACATCGTTATTGAAGTTTTAAAAGATCAAGGAATCAACGCTGTTCCTCTCGATAAAAGAGATTCAAGCTATACAATGCTTGGTGAGATTGAAGTTTATGTTAAAAGTGAAGACGCTATTTTATCCAAAATTATTATCGAACAAAATAAACTGTGAATAATTTAACCCTTCGTTTCATTACTGGCTTTATTGGTGTTGCACTAGTCCTTTCAGCTATTTTCTTTAGTGAAATTTCTTCCATCTTACTCCTTGCGTTTATCTCCTCGATGTCGCTTTTTGAATTTTATAAGCTTACAAAAAATGACAATATCCAACCACACTTTGCATTGGGTCTTACTATTGGAATAATTTTATTTCTTCCATTGCTTTTCGGGACATTCATGCAGAACATAAATCTCATCTCTCTTCTTTTTATTCTGCCTTACTTTATTTTTATTCGCGAACTCTATCGTAAATCAGAAAAACCATTTACCAATATTGCTTTTACACTGCTCGGAAATATTTACATCTCTGCACCTATGTTCATGTTTTTCCTTATCTCGTTTATGGGAACTGGAGATGGATATAAGCCTCTTAATTTATTTGGATATTTATTTATTCTTTGGGCAAACGATATTGGCGGATATACAGCCGGAAGGTTGTGGGGAAAACATAAGTTGTATGAAAGAATAAGTCCTAAAAAAACTTGGGAAGGATTTATTGGTAGCGGAGTTTTTTCATTTGGAATGGGTTTTATCATTTCACATTATTGTCCCGCATTTTCATTCGTGCAATGGATGGTTGTCTCCGGAATTATATTCTTAACCGGCGTCCTTGGCGATTTAGTTGAATCAATGTTTAAGAGAAGTTTGGTGATAAAAGATTCTGGATCTTTGCTGCCCGGACATGGCGGATTCCTTGATCGTTTTGATGCACTTTTTCTTTCCGCACCGTTCGTCTTCTTTTATTTATCACTCTAATTTTTTTAGCCCGCATTTCCTGAATTTTTCCTGTTCTACTGATAGATCAATAAATCCTGCATTTTAATGTAAACGACAAAAAATAATTGATTCTAAATTATTTGTTTTCAAATGTTTACAGATGATCAGCCGTGAAATCCCCCTTCATTATTTAAAAATATTTACCTTCGTCGCCCTAAGTGATAATTATGATTGAGGAAGTAGAAAAAAAGAAGATGTCCCAAGACACTACCAATCCGTACGAGTCGATGATTCAGAGATTCGACGTTGCTGCGCAAATTATGAATCTTGATGAAGATACATACAACATCCTAAAAACTCCCTATCGTCAGTATCTGGTAAGTTTACCAGTGAAGATGGACGATGGAAAAATAAAAGTGTTTGAAGGTTACAGAATCATTCATAACTCGAGTCGCGGTCCCTCTAAAGGTGGGATCCGTTATTCAATGGATGTCAACCTAGATGAAGTAAAAGCATTAGCAGCATGGATGACTTGGAAGTGCGCAGTTGCAGACATCCCCTATGGTGGCGCTAAAGGCGGAATCACTGTTGATCCATCAAAATTATCGGAAGGTGAATTAGAGCGATTGACTCGTTCATATACAGCAGCGATGGTTGACGTATTTGGAGTTGATAAAGATATTCCTGCTCCCGATGTAGCTACTGGTCCGAGAGAGATGGCTTGGATCGTTGATGAATATTCAAAACTGAAAGGCGCTTTCACGCCCGGAGTTGTTACAGGAAAGCCATTACACCTTGGAGGATCAGAAGGAAGAGTAGAAGCTACTGGAAGAGGCGTAACAGTGGCAGCTATGGAGGCCATGAAAAAAATTAAAATGGATCCAAGTAATTCAACTTGTGCAGTACAAGGTTTTGGAAATGTGGGCTCGATCACCGCTAAACACATGGTGGAACATGGTGTTCGTGTAGTTGCAATTAGTGATCATACAGCTGCTTTCTATAATGCTGAAGGAATTGATATAGACAAAGCCATTGCTTACCGTGATGGAAATCATGGAGTGTTGCAAGGGTATAGTGGAGGAATAGAAATTTCTAAGGAAGAGTTGTTGACAATGGATGTAAACATCCTTGCGCCATGTGCTTTAGAAAACCAAATTAACCGCGATAATGCTGAACTTATAAAAGCTAAATTAATTGTTGAAGGAGCTAATGGTCCTTTGACTGCCGCTGCTGATGAAATATTCGCTAAAAAAGGAGTCATTGTTGTCCCTGATATCTTGGCCAATGGCGGAGGTGTTACGGTATCTTATTTTGAATGGACGCAAAATCGTTTTGGATATTATTATCCTGTCGATGAAATCAACAAACGCGCCGATCGCTATATGATTCGTGCGTTCCAAAATATTTGGGGTGTTGCAGAAAAACACAAAGTAACTTTACGTATTGCAGCTTACATCTTTGCTTTAGAAAAAGTAGCAAAGGCCCTTAAATCGAGAGGTAGCTATTAATCATCCCAATATTCTTTTAAAAAGGAGACACAATTGTCTCCTTTTTTTTTATTTTGCACGAATACAATTAATATAACACCATGACTTTTCACAAGGAGGGATATCCAACATTCATAATTACTTTGATTTTTTTAATCATTGTAAATTATATATCTGATCATTTCCTTAACGCAAACTACCGTTATATTCAGTTCGGTGTCATTTTTGTTTCATTACTATTACTGTTAATCGTAGTCCAATTCTTCCGTTCACCAAAAAGAAGTCTCACTAAAAACGAACGGTATGTTATTGCTCCTGCCGATGGTAAAGTGGTAGTGATTGAAGAAACTGATGAAACAGAAGTATTGAAAGATCGTCGCATACAGGTTTCTATTTTTATGTCACCACTCAACGTTCATGTCAACCGTTATCCAGTAAGCGGACAAATTACGTATTCAAGATATCACGCTGGACTTTATTTGGTCGCATGGCATCCTAAATCTTCAACAGAAAATGAACGGACTACTGTTGTAATTGAGAATGGATTTAAGACTCCAATTCTACTGCGCCAAATTGCAGGAGCACTTGCACGAAGAATTGTTTGTTATCCTAAAAAAGGTTGGATGGTAAAACAAGGGGAAGAACTCGGCTTTATTAAATTTGGATCGCGCGTAGATATTTTTCTCCCTTTGAATGCTAAAATTAAAGTTGATATTAACCAAAAGGTTTTAGGTGGCGTCACTGTGTTGGCTGAACTTTAAAATTTGCACGTTGAAATCACTTTAGACATTTCTATTCAAAAAAAATTAACAAACTAAAAATAATAGGTAATAATTGTCTAACCCTTTTACCTTCGGCAATCGAACGACCTTGTTTAAAATAAATCATGTCTTCCAATTCTAAAAAAGCAATTCTCTACCATAAGAATAGTCATAGTTTTAGACCGTTGTTAATTATAGTCGCAGTGGCCTTCTTTCCTTTTAATATTTTTGCCGATAATAATGACACCTTAAAATCAGATCAAACTTCTGTTCACTTTCAAGCTACAGTCGTAAACCAATCAAAATATCCGTTTAATGTTCATTACTCAGGAACCAACAGCCTTTCCAATAAATATGAAAATACTACATCTATAACTTCAACTTTATTTTTAGGTACACGACTTTGGAAAAACAGTTGCGTCTTTTTAAATCCTGAAATTGCAGGTGGTTCCGGATTAAGTTCTGCGCTCGGAATTGCTGATGCTACCAATGGAGAAACTTTTCGCGTAGGCGATAGTGCTCCCAAAATATACCTTGCACGTTTATTTTTTCGCCAACTCTTTCCTATTGGATCGCAGAAAACATATCACGAAACTGACATCAATCAAATTGGCGGGTATCTTCCTGAAAAATATTTTTCGCTCATTGTTGGAAAATTAGGTGCGGCAGATTTTTTTGATAATAATAAATACAGTCATGACCCTCGCACACAATTTATGTGCTGGGGATTAATGGACAATGGCGCTTGGGATTATCCTGCTAATACTAGAGGTTATACGCCTTCTATTACTCTTGAATATGTGAATGCAAAAAATGAATTAAGATTTTCTTTTGCCTTACTTCCTAAAAATGCCAATGGAAATGAAATGGATTGGGACACATATAAATCAGGATCTCATAATCTTGAATTTACTCATCGCTATACAATCAAGGAAAAAGAAGGAGCAATTCGTTTGCTATCATTCTTCAACTACACGCACATGGGAAATTATAACCAAGCAGTCAAATCTACTTTAGGTATTCCAAGTATCGTAGATGATAGAAGATATGGACGCGTTAAGTATGGATTTGGAATTAATATTGAACAGAATTTGGGAAATAATTTAGGATTGTTTATGAGAGCCGGTTGGAATGATGGAAAAAATGAAACATGGGCCTTCACCGAAATTGATCAATCAATTAGTGTTGGTCTTTCCGCTAGTGGAAAAAAATGGAAGAGAAAAAATGACAACGCTGGTGTGGCAATTGTTTTGTCTGGGATTTCAAAAGAACATAGAAATTATTTAAAGCATGGTGGCGAAGGGTTTATTCTTGGAGATGGACAATTAAACTATCAAGCTGAATCGGTTAGTGAGGTTTATTATTCGACTGATTTATACCTGAACCAAATTTTTATTAGTGGCTCCTATCAAATGGTTCTCAATCCTGGCTACAACTCAGACAGAAAAGGTCCTGTGAATATTCTTTCTTTGAGAGTTCATGTAATCATCTGAAGAAACGTTCACTATAGATTACTCGCTTTTTTATGCATTAAGTTCTCCATTTTAATCTGACTTATTTAATGTAATTTCAATTCTTATAATTTTCAGATTAATTTATCATTCAATTAAAAGCAGATGATTAAAGATCTACAAGAATTAATTAGAGAAAACATAATTGATACGGAGACTGCACAGCGAATTTTTAAGTTCTACGAAAAGAAAAATCAAAAACAACCCAATCGATTAGTTTTAATATTCGGAATTATTGGTGCTATATTAATTGGCGTAGGAATTATTTTAATCATTGCTCACAACTGGGACGAGTACAATAAATTTACCAAATCTGTTCTGGCATTCCTTCCATTACTCATTGGTCAAGCTAGTTGCTTCTATACTTTTCTAAAAAAGAAAAACAATCTTGCATGGACGGAAGCGTCTTCCGTATTTCTATTTTTTAGTATCGGAGCAACGATTTCAATGATTGCTCAGATTTATCATATTGATGGGGATTTGTCTGATTTCATTTTAACATGGATGATTTTAGCTTTACCTCAAGTCTATATTTTAAATTCTTCTTCAACGTCATTATTTTTTATTTCAGGAATTACGTACTATGCTGCTGAACTTGGTTACAGTCATTTCCCATCTCAATTTCCATTCGCCTATATAGTTTTGCTTCTTCTAATTGTGCCTCATTATTATCAGCTCTTAAAAAATTCACCAAAAAGCAATTTCGCAAACCTTCACAGTCGAATCATCTCCTTCTCACTTTTAATTACTGTTGGTACTTTTTCAAAGTCAAATGAAGAATTACTTTTCATTTCCTATATCAGCTTACTCTCTGCATTTTTCATCTTCGGACATTTTCCCGTCTTCCTAAATGAGAAAAGAAAATCGTTGTCATTTTCTTCATTGGGTTTATTCGGAATTGTTATCACGCTTCTTCCATTATCTTTTGGTGAAACATGGAAAGAAATTTTCAAAACCATCTCGCCATGGAATCGACTTCTAACATCCCCAGAAATGGTTTCTTTAGTAATTACCACTAGCCTTTCACTTTATTTATTGTTTCGCCATGATTACATAGACAAGAATTCTCACTTAAATTTTATCAAATACATTTTCTTAATATTTCCATTAATTTTTATGAGCGGTTTAATTTCTCCTAAAATTTCAGAAATAATTGTTAACCTTTTATTACTAGCCATCGGAATTCAAGTGATCAGGTATGGTTTAAAAGAAGATCATTTAGGAGTTGTCAATTATGGCTTGCTAATCGTTACTGCATTATTCATGGCAAAATTCTTCGACTCCGAGCTGACTTTTATTTTCAGAGGACTAATGTTTGTGATTATTGGCCTTGGATTTTTTTATACCAATTTTATGATAATCAAGAAAAGAAAATGAACATTCATAAAAAAATATATTTATTAATTGCAATGGCTGCCATTCAATTGGTTGTTCCAGGAAAAATGATTTATGATCATGCTTCAGTGTTAAATAATGGTGTCATCTATAAATTCCAAACCGAACCTTTAGACCCTTCTGATCCATTACGAGGGAAGTACATTAACCTTAATTTCAAGGCGAGAAAATTTTACTCCCCAATAAATTTATCTTGGAAAATAGGTCAAGATGTTTTTGTAAAAGTCGAAAACGATTCGAATGGATTTGCAAAAATTGTTGCAGTATTAAATTCTCCACCCGTAGAAGGGAATTACTTTAATGCTAAATTAGATTATGTTGAAGATTATAAGCAATACCAAACACTGAATCTTGATTTGCCATTTACTCGATTTTATTTGGAAGAATCAAGAGCAGCTAATGTTGAAAGTGAATATGCTAAGGCCAACAAAGATTCTTTAGTACAAGCGTATGCTACTGTGGCCATCAAAAATGGAGTTGCTGTTATTTCGAATGTTTTTATAGGAAAAAAAGCATTAATTGAGAATTGAAGATGTAAAATTAAAAATTGAGAATGGAAAATTGAGAATGGAAAATTAAAAATTGAGAATGGGAAAATGGATAATGTAAATTTATACTCAATCATCAATACTCAATCATCAATTTATTATAAATCATCAGTTCTCAAGTCGTCATCAATTCTCAATTCTCAATCTATTTATGCGCTGTTCCTGTTCTATTTTCAATTCCTTGTCCGTCATCTATCGAAAAAGTAAATGACATTGTTCCGCTCGAAAGACTTCCTGTTCCATCATAACGGTCACTACCAATTA
>JANLRG010000310.1:0-1297 GCA_031361545.1 Bacteroidota bacterium | reverse complement strand
AATGGGCTCTTTTTCACCGCGATAGCGTTCTGCATCTCTCACATCGATTACCACATAATCTTTATTTTGAGCAGCCCTTTCCACTTCACGCAAATCTGCCAAAGGTAATTGCCAATCGCTAACAGGATAAGGTGGTTTTTGCCTATATTTTTTAAGAATATGGCTTGTAGGAACAGCGTTAGGCAAAGCAGCTTGAAAACCGCCATCAAGCACTTGCACTTTTTTATGTCCCAGGGCTTTAAGCATCCACCAAAAACGAGCGGCTGCATTAGCCCCATTTTTATCGTCATACACAACCACGTGAGTATTGGTTCCGATGCCTAATGTGCCTAAAAATTGAGCAAATACATGAATATTGGGCAGCGGATGTCTGCCGCCATCTGCCGGATGGGTTGTTATTTTCGATAAATTCTGCTCCAAATCCACCAGTATTGCGCCTTCAATATGTTGTTTTTGAAAGACTTCTTTGATGTTGACACCAACCCTGGCATCTATCAATCGCACCTTATTTTTAAGCATCAAGGCGCATAATTCTTGCGGTTTTATAATGGGTGATAAATTTTTCATGATCTTAACCATTTAATTAGATAAATTTGACGTGTAAAAATAACTTGTTTTATTGATTTCTTTAAACTTTCCACAATTCCTTACATGAAAAAGACCTTACTTTTTATCTTACTCTCAACATTTTCATACGATTCAAACGCCCAAATAACAGAGCTAAAACAGATCAAAGTTAAAGGCAATAGCTTCGTGACGGATGATGATAAACCCTTCATTTTCAGAGGTTTAAATGCCAGCGACCCCGAAAGATTGATGAACATTGGGCATTGGGACAAAGCCTATTTTGGGGAAATAAAAAATTGGGGCGCCAACATCGTCCGATTGCCCATTCACCCGACTGCGTGGCGCAGATTGGGCAAAGAAAAATATCTCTCTATGCTTGATGAAGGCGTGAATTGGGCAAAAGAAATGGGTCTTTATGTCATCATTGACTGGCATAGCATCGGCAACCTTCGTACTGAAATGTACCAAAGTGATAATTATGACACCACTCAAAAAGAAACGTTCGATTTTTGGCGCACGATGGCAAAACATTTTAAAGGGAATACAACGGTTGCCTTTTTTGAATTGTTCAACGAACCCACCATTTACAGCGGGCAATTAGGCACTTGCTCTTGGGCTGAGTGGAAAAAATTGAATGAGGAAATGATAGGCATTATTCGAGCGCATGGCAATACCGCCATTCCTCTCGTAGCAGGTTTTAATTGGGCGTATGATTTGACTGATGTCGCCA
>JANLRG010000748.1:0-10067 GCA_031361545.1 Bacteroidota bacterium | reverse complement strand
GATCAAGAAAATTTATCAGCAACTTCTTTTAGATTGCATTTAAGTGAATTGACTTCAATAGTAATACAAAAAAGTATGGCCATGCTTGGAATTAATGTTCCTGAAAGAATGTAAAATGAATAAACTTGGAAATTATTTAGTGGCTACTCTTGTGATCATAACTCTCATTTTATGTTTCCTTTCACAAATACAAGGAATTGGTAAAACCAACAGAGAGTTTAAATTGCCAATTTCTGAAAGTGAAAATGCGAAAATCCAAAGTGGCGATATTATTCTACGAGAAGGGAAAGGTTTTATATCACAAGCTTTTCGAGATTTCTCTATAATTGATAAGCATTATTCTCACGCTGGAGTTGCTTATAATTTGAATGGAAAAATTTTTGTCTGTCATGTTGTCGCTGCAGAAGGAAATAAAAGTGACAAAATTCGGCTCGAACCATTAGAGTCTTTTTGCAACCCAATTGAAAATTCCTCCTGGGCAGTTTATAGAACAGAAATCAAAAAAGAACAAATTGATCAAGCTTTGCTTCATTATTTCCATCAGAAAATATCCTTCGATTTGAATTTCGACCTAAAATCGGATGATAAGATGTATTGCACAGAACTAGTTTATAAAATTATGACTACTGCTAATCACAATAAAAAATTTATAAATTTGTCTTATGGAAATGGTATCAACTATGTTGCATGCGACAATCTATATCTCAACACTAAAACTCATCTAATTTTACTACATGCCAATTAATATGTTCTCGACTCATAAACTTATACTTTTTGCAATCATTATTTTTAGTCTAACTGCTTGCAGTAAAAAGGATACACCAAAAGCTATTACTGAGAAGTTTTTATCTGAACTTTCAAAGCAAGAGTTTGAAAATGCAAAAGTCTATGGAACCGATGATACAGATCGATTGTTAGATATGATGATTGGCTACAAGAAAATGGGTGCTGCACCTTTCTTACAAGACGTAACTTTTGATGTATTGGATGAAAAAATCGTTGGTGATGAGGCAACTGTTATAGTAAAAGTTGAAGGTAAATCCAAAGAAATGATTTTCAATTTGGAGCAAGAAGATGGGAAATGGAAAGTGGCAATGAATAAAGAAACTATCAATGAATCGAATTCTAATATATTTGATTTAGGTGCGACTACAACAGATACTACTAGTGGAAATTAGAAGTCAATTTTAGTTTAAAGTACATTTACTTCTAACAATTTTTTTCCTTCTAAGTAACATTCCAATTTATCACCTTCCTTCACAGCTGCAACTCCACTTGGCGTTCCGGTGTAAATTAGATCCCCTTTTCGAAGAGTGACAAATTTTGATACGTAACTTATTATTTTGGAGAAACTAAAAATCATCAATTCACTATTTCCAAACTGTGTCGATTTTCCATTGACTAATAATTCAAAATTAATATTGGTAGAATTTTTCAACGAATTAAAAGGAATGAATTCACCGCAAGGCGAAGAATAATCAAACGCTTTTGCCGGTTCCCAAGGTAAACCTTTTTCTTTTTGCTGCTGCTGAATGTCACGAGCAGTGAAATCAATTCCCACTGTAACAGAATCAAAATATCGCTGAGCAAATTCTTCAGAGATATTTTTCCCTTCTTTAGAGATCTTTAAAACCAATTCAATTTCATGATGAATATCTTTTGAAAAATCTGGCAAATAAAAAGGTTTGTTTTTAGGTAAGATGCAAGTATCAGGTTTTAGAAAAAAGATAGGATCACCTGGTATCGCATTATTTAATTCAAGGGCATGCGCAACATAATTTCTTCCGATACAAATGATTTTCATAAAAAATTACTTATTGAATAATTTAAGTCGAAGGGCCGTGATAACATTTTTTGTATTAGTAGGGAAATCTCCTTTCATCATCCAGTCATAATAAGAAGAGTCAGACTTAAATATTTCTATGACTGTTCGACCTTTATATTTTCCAAAATTAAAAACTTCTTCATTCTTATCATTGAACACTATTCTCCCTGCTAAATCAACATTTTTTGTAATTGAACTGAATTCTGATAAAAAGTCAATATCGTTTTTTAGAGTATCGTACTTATCGAGTTGAGCGAGCATAACTTCATAGGTAGCCAATGTATCAGCTTCAGCAGAATGTGCATTCTCGAGACTTTTATTGCAGTAAAATTTATATGCCGCTGACAATGTTCTTTGCTCCATTTTGTGAAAGATGTTTTGAACATCAATCAATTTTCTAGATGTCAAATCAAAATGAACATTACAACGTGTGAACTCTTCAATTAGCAATGGTACATCAAACTTATTCGAATTATAACCAGCAATATCACAGCCGCCTAAAATTGTATTAATTTCATTTGCCAATTCCTTAAAAGTAGGACAATCAACTACATCTTTGTCATAAATTCCATGAATTTTTGAAGTCTCAAGAGGAATCGGAATAGTAGGATTTACTTTATAAGTTTTAGTATCCTTTGTGCCATTTGGAAAAACTTTCACAAGCGATATTTCAACTATACGGTCAGAACCAACATTGACACCAGTCGTTTCAAGATCAATAAATACAATTGGTCGCTTTAGATTTAACTCCATTTAATATTATTTAGTTGTTTTAACTTTAACATTATGTACAATTTCCAATGGCTCACTTTGAGCATCGATTTTAAAATCTTCGCTGTAAGATGCAAAATTAAATCCTTCTACATGAAGTGTGTAATCGCCAGGAGATGCAGGTAATATAAAATCATTAAAAGGCGCATTGGGAACAAAAACAAATTGTCTTAAAGTCTGCTTTTCTTCTAAATACACTCTTGTAATTTCAACTTTACCACCAGTGAGTGAAGTTACATTTCCAGAAACGAAGGAAGAAAATTTATGATTCGTCTGGTCTAAAAAATCAATTTTATAAATGTCTTTGTCACCAAAACCTTCAGGTCGAACGGCGGCTACATAAGCAGTTTTTCCATCGCCAGTGAATGAAATAAAATTATTGTCTTCCGAATTATTCAATGGATAGCCAATATTTACTGGCGGTCCCCATTTGCTTGTAGTCTCATCAAACTCCGAACGAAAAATATCAAATCCACCCATGCTATTCCAGCCTTCAGAAGCAAAATACAATGTCTTTCCATCAATAGATAAAGTGGGTGAGTCTTCTGAATATTTAGTATTGATTGTTGGTCCTAGATTTACAGCTACAGACCATTCACCACTTTTTCCTTTTTGAATCATATACAAATCAGATTCACCGGTTCCTCCTTTTATATCTGATGAAAAAATAATAGTACTTCCATCTAAAGAAATTGTAGCACCCGATTCAACAGACTTAGTATTTAATGTAGCAGGCAATAGAATTGGCTTCTGCCACATTTTTCCTTTTAACTGAGCTACGCCGACATCGCCAAAAAAATCTGCATTATCGAAGTAAAGATCCATCATATTTCCATCTGCTGATAAGCCAATGGTTTCTTCATCCCATTCTGTATTCACCAAACCACCTGCACCTTTTGCTTTAGACCAGATTGTATCTTTCCATAGAGACGAATAAACATCAGATGTATAAATTCCTAAGTCAGCTATGAACCCACCAACATTTCCCTTTCTTCTCGAAGTGAAAATTAAATTCTTTCCATCAGCACTAATAAAAGGATTGTATTCTTCGTAAGGAGTATTGATGGTTTTACCTAAATTGGAATACTTAACATTAACAGGATTTTTGACTAATTCTTTTCCATTCGAACACATTTCAATCATTCTATCTGGAGAAGGATATTCTTTGAATTGTTTTACTTTCGATTCTTTGAATTCAGTAAAAGAAGCAATCGCTTGATCAAACTTTTCATTGTATAAATAAGCTAAGCCAAGATAAAAGGACCATTCCTTTTTTGCCTCTTTCGACTTCATTGCAAACTCTAAGTAGGGTAGAGCAGCTTTTTTATTGGAAGAAGTTTGGAGGTAACAAAATCCCAACTTGTAGTTGTAATCTACATTCTGTGGAGCGGCAACAATTAAATCTTTGTAACTAAGAAGTGCTCCCGGATAATCGGCGCTTGCAAATAAAACGGAAGCATCCTTCTTAACTAATTTTGCTTCATCTAATGTAAGCACATGAGTTTTTGCTTTCTGACAATAACAAATGGAAGGAGCAAAGACTATGGCAGAATAAATTAATATTTTTTTGACCACGTTCATTGATTAAGAAATGGATAATTGTGATTTATTAAATAGATCTACTTGAATCAAATTTTTCAAGATAATCTGCAATACGACGGAGGAAACTACCACCCAAAGATCCGTCAACGACACGATGATCATAGGAAAGCGACAAGAACATCATTTGTCGAATACCAATAGAATCGCCATCAGGAGTTTCAATCACGGCAGGCTTTTTACGAATAGCACCAACTGCTAAAATTGCAACTTGAGGTTGGTTAATAATTGGTGTCCCCATTACATTTCCAAAAGTTCCAACATTTGTAATTGTGAAAGTCCCATCTTGAATTTCATCCGGTTTCAATTTATTATTTCTCGCTCTATTGGCTAAATCGTTTACGCATTTGGTGAGACCAACTAAGTTCAACTGATCTGCATTTCTAATAACAGGAACAATCAAATTTCCTGTTGGCAAAGCAGCAGCCATTCCGATATTGATATTCTTTTTAATAATTATTTTTGTTCCATCAACAGAAACATTGACCATTGGAAAGTCACGTATTGCTTTTGCAACAGCTTCAATAAAAATTGGAGTAAATGTAATTTTCTCTTTTTCCCTTTTTTCAAACGGACCTTTTACTTTATCTCTCCATTTAACCATATTGGTGACATCAGCTTCAACATAAGAAGTCACGTGCGGAGAAACATGCTTAGACATTACCATGTGTTCAGCAATCATCTTACGCATTCTATCCATTTCAACTATTTCGACATTCCCTGAAACAGAAACTGCGGCTGAAGAAAAAGGAGGTTTTTCAATTGAAGTATCAGACGATTTTTCTGAAGAAATTGCAGTAGAAGGGGATAAAGTTCTTGTGGAAATATGTTGAAGTAAATCTTGTTTAGTCAATCGATTATTAGCACCACTACCTTGAATGTTTGCTAATTCTCCCATTGATACTCCTTCTTGCTTTGCAATATTTCTAACCAAAGGAGAATAAAAACGATCATCAGATCCTATCTTTTCTATTTGAATATGTTTCTCAGTTGGAATTCCATTTGAGGGAGGAGAAATTTTTAACGAACTCTCAATAGGTTGAAACGTTTCTTTCGAAGTTGCAGCAGGAACCGATGGTGCATCGAGAGTTTCCCCTTCAGCAGAAATCATTGCTATAATTTCACCTACCTTTACGACTTGCCCTTCTTGAAACAATCTTTTAGAAAGAATACCTGCAGCAGGAGAGGGGACTTCAGAGTCAACTTTATCAGTCGCAATTTCAAGAACTGGCTCATCGGCTTCAATTTTATCTCCCTCTTTTTTCAACCATTTTAAAATTGTCGCTTCAGCAACACTTTCGCCCATTTTAGGCATGATCAACTGGATCATAGATTTCTAGAATAATTATGTAGTATAAATATTTTCTTCGTTGTAAAGTACAAATTTATAATTATTTGTACTCGTTAAACCGTTTTTCTACCTAAACTTCTCCACCCTTTACGAATAATACTCAAATCAGAATAAACGCGATAATCTTTTGCATATAAAGAATTTAGCCTGTTGGTTGTAATTGAATTTAGAGGAATGTTTGAAAGAGAATCTTTTGGTGATAGAATACCAGTTCGGATTTCAGGCAAATCATTATTACTTCTATCGTATTCACAATACCCAACCCACGATAATTTCCCTATTATAACTTTGAAAATATTATTGAAAAGCCCTAAAGGATTTCTTTGTAACAATATCAATAGTGGAGAAAAAGCAAACAAGAGCAATGACAATAATAGGTCGACCACTCTTTTGTTTCTTCGATTAATGCTTTTGTTGATGTTATTAATATCCATTACGTATAACTCACCAGGATCATCCACTGAATTGCTACCAATAATAAACATGCTTTCAGGTGGAGCGATTTTAAATTGTAAATCGTGTCTTTTGACGGTTGACATTATACTAATAATTTGCTGAGAAGAAATATCCTTCCCACAAAAAATAATTTCGTCAATATTAAACACTTCAGTTATCTCCGCCAGTCTATCAAATGCACCAAGAAAATAATGCTCATAATCCTGAGCAGATCTAGAAGGAGAATTGCTTTTCACAGGATGAACAAAACCAATAAAGTTATGTGAGGTATCTGAAAGTTTAAGAAGAGACAAAACTCGATGACTTTCTTCATCGCCACCAACAATAATCAGTTTCTTTTTTTGATCACTAGCAAATTTAAAATCATTTTTACGGATAAAATTTACCAGAAATCTAAAAAGAACAATACTAACAGACGAGAGTGCTGCACCCAATAAAATGAGAGCTCTAGAAAACCGGTAATTTTCAGGCAAGAGAGCATAGACCACAAGAATAAGTAGCGTGCCTATAAAAAGTCCTCTGATAATCCTTGGAATATTAATTGGTTTATCATATCCACCACTAAAAAAAATAGCAGTTACCCACACAAAAGCATAAGCCGGCACAGCAATGCGCATAAACTCTATAGGATAACGAATCATAAAATTCATTCCCCAGTAATTTTTTAAGAGATAAATCCCTAATACAACCAGAGCAAAATCACAAAGTGGCAGAAAAAAATTATCAACAAACCGACTGATGAGTGCAACGCCAGCTCTGATATAAATTGCAAATTTTATTAGCAGTGAAAATAAAGAAGCGTTTGATTTAGAAAAATGCTTTTTTGCAAAAATGATCATCGCATTATAGAATACAAAAACATAGTTGACAGATGTACGTTTTGTACTTTCACCTTTGTAATGAATGATTCTTGTGTCTGGAAAATAGTAATTTTTAAAGCCAGCTTTTATTATTCGATACGACAAGTCAATATCTTCACCATACATAAAAAAATCTTCATCCAGTAATCCAATTTTATCAAGCAAATTTTTTCTCAAGAGCATAAATGCTCCTGCTAAAACATCAACAGAATGAGTTTTATTTTCATCTAAAAAACCTAAGTGATAACGTCCGAACGTTTTATTTTTGGGGAACAATTTTGAAAGACCAACGATTTTAAAAAAGGCAACATCGTAAGTCGGTAGTCCTCGTTTCGATTCTGGTAAAAATTTACCGCTGCCATCTATCATCTTAACGCCTAAACCACCAGCATCTGGATGCTCATCCATGAAAGCGACAACTTTTTCGAACGTGTCTTCTTCAACAACTGTATCTGGGTTTAGTAACAAAACATATTCACCAGAAGATTGAATAATCGCCTGATTATTTGCTTTTGAAAAACCTTTATTGTCTGTATTGGCAATTAATTTAATCGTTGGAAATTTTTGTTGTATCATTTCCACACTGCCATCCACTGAATTATTATCTACGACCCAAATTTCAGAAGACACCTTTTCAGCAGCCTTTAATGATGAAAGCAAACACTGCTCAAGAAAGTATTTTACATTGTAATTAACAATGACTACAGATAATTTCACAGAAGTTAATTCAATATTTTTAAGATGACCAGTTTGTTCCAGCAAGAGATAATTATTTGATTAACGAATTTTCATAGGGAACTCGCTGAAGAATAGATCGACCAAGCGTAACTTCGTCTGCAAATTCTAAATCACCTCCAACAGAAATTCCTCTCGCAATGGAAGAAAATTTAATGATAGATTGCTCAAGTTGGTTAATTTTTTTGAACAGAAAAAATGAAGTTGTATCGCCTTCCATCGTAGCAGGCAATGCAATAATAATTTCATTTAACTCTTCTTTACGAACTCGATCCAATAAGGACAAAATATTTAAGTCATTCGGGCCAATTCCATCCATCGGAGAAATTATTCCACCCAAAATATGATACTGACCTTTGTATTGCTGTGTATTTTCTATGGCAATTACATCTCGAATATCTTCGACTATACATAAGCAATTTTTATCTCTTCTTGGGTCGTTGCAAATTTCACAAACATCTTTTTCAGAAATGTTATGACAAATAGAACAGTATTTGATTTCTGTACGCAACTTTATTAATGCTTCACCGAGCCGTTCAGAATCTTCCTTTTCTGACTTTAATAAGTGTAATACCAAACGTAAAGCTGTACGTTTACCAATTCCTGGTAATCGACTAAATTCAGCTACAGTTTCTTCTAATATCCGGGATGAAAGAGTGCTCAAAGAGATGTTGATAATTATAAAGATACCCACGTGGCATCAGTTGGCTAAAATACTTATTTTGGGGTTGAATGACAAGAAATATCGACCTTTTATAATTGGCTTATTGTCGAGTAGACTTGTCACTTTACCAAACCTCTTGAAGGCACAATCAGCCTTCAAATTGCTACTATTAAAACAACTATGTCTCCATCAATAATTCTTTCTTGTGTAATTGCTTATTCCGCTTTACTATTCTATGTAGTTTGGAAGACCAGTCGCAACGCAGACAATGAGACATATTTTAACGGAAATAAATCATCCAAATGGTATTTAGTTGCCTACGGAATGATAGGAGCCAGTTTATCAGGAGTAACGTTCATGTCCGTTCCTGGATTAGTGGGCATTAATAACTTTTCTTATTTAATTTTAGTCTTCGGTTACTTTTTTGGGTATGCAGTAATTGCATTGGTTTTGTTGCCGCTTTACTACAAAATGAATTTAACATCCATTTATACTTATCTGGAAGAAAGACTGGGATTTTGGAGTTATAAAACTGGTGCTTTTTATTTTCTACTTAGTAGAACAATTGGTGCTTCATTCCGATTATATATTGTAGTCAATGTCTTACAAATATTTATTTTCGATGAATGGGGTGTTCCGTTTTGGGTGACAGTCCTTTCATTCATAATTCTTATTCTGTTGTACACTTATAAAGGCGGGGTCAAAACGATTGTGTGGACGGATACATTGCAAACTACGTTCATGTTAATAGCCGTTGCATTTTCCGTTTACGCAATATCCGATTCTTTAAATATGGGAATAGGTTCACTCTTCAAAGCCATTCATGAGAAAGGTTACGATACGATGATCAATAATGACTGGCATTCCAAATCCTACTTCTTAAAGCAATTTTTTGGTGGAATGTTTATTAGTATAGCGATGACAGGCTTAGATCAAGAGATGATGCAAAAGAACATAAGTGTACGAACATTAAGAGATTCTCAGAAGAATATGTTTTCCTTCAGTGTCATTCTCATTTTTATCAATTTTTTATTTTTATGCTTAGGAGCTCTCCTATATTTATATAGTTCAGCAAATGGCTTAACCTTACCAATAAAATCTGACGACCTTTTTCCAATCATTGCAATCAATCATTTGGGTGGGCTTGTAGCAATAATATTTATCATCGGATTAATTTCTGCTGCTTATCCTAGTGCTGATGGTGCATTAACGGCATTGACTTCTTCCTTCTGTATTGATTTTTTAAATTTTAAAAAGTCATCCGCTTCAGAAAGTAAAAAACGAAAAACAAGATATATTGTTCATGGCTCATTTGCAATAATATTATTAGGTGTAATAATTCTTTTCAAAATAATTAACGATGATGCCGTCATTAGCAAATTATTTACCGTTGCTGGTTATACTTATGGACCATTACTCGGATTATTTAGCTTCGGAATATTAACGAGAAGAAAAGTCAATGACAGATTTGTACCAATTGTCTGTTTATTATCACCATTCTTATGTTATTTACTCAATGAAAATTCTGTTAATTGGTTTAGTAATTATAAATTTGGGTTCGAATTATTGATACTAAATGGAATGATTACATTTCTAGGTTTGTACATTATTTCGAAGAAAGAATTGATTACTAATCCTTCATTCTCAACTCCCATTAACTGAAAAATGGCATGATAGTTTAGTGTACCGTAAAAAAGAAGAATTAGAAACATCACAATAAAATTACTCAATGAAAATTATCACAGCATTCGCATTTTTTTTATTTTCAATTTCGACTCTCGGATTTCAAATTGAAAAATTACCTGT
>JANLRG010000230.1:0-1442 GCA_031361545.1 Bacteroidota bacterium | reverse complement strand
AGCCCCCCAACCCCCAAAGGGGGAGAACTACGTGCCGACCGTAAGTGTGAGTACCCACTACTTAGCTCCCCCTTTGGGGGCGGGGGGGGCTTCAGTAATTATAAAAGTAAAAGACAACGGTACAGGTATGCCCGAAAGCGTGAGAGCCAAAGTCTTTCAACCGTTTTTTACGACAAAACCGACGGGGTCTGGTACAGGTTTAGGGCTTTCACTCGCCCATGATATTGTAACAAAAGGGCATGGCGGGACTTTGGAGGTCACTTCTACTGAGGGGGTCGGTACAGAATTTATCATTACTTTACCTTTTAAAACCAATGAAAAATGAAAAAGTTAACCCTATTTCTACTCTTTTTATCTATCAATTCTGTTGCCCAAAACAGCGATATTTTTCGCATTGACAGCCTTTCTACTGAGGGGGTGCTTCTGAACAAAGGTTGGAAATACCAAACGGGCGATAACCCCGATTGGACAAAACCTGAGTTTGATGATTCGGCATGGACACCGATTGACCCCACAAAGGACGTTGCGGCGTTGCCTGAAATATTCAATGCCCAAATAAAATGGTTAAGATTGGATTTTGAGGTAAAAAACAAACTGCCCAATCCGCTTGGTATCGCTATCAATCAAGCGGGCGCATCCGAAATTTACTTAAATGGGCATTTAATTCATCAATTTGGTCATTTTGATACAGATTCCACAAAAGTTAAAGCGTATGACCCCTTGCAGATTCCGATTTATTTTCCTGCCGATTCTGTTGGACAATACCACTTGGCTGTGAGGTATGCCTTGCAACCTAATATCCGTTATACAAATATTTTTTCTTGGACACAAAATCGTTTGTTTAATGCCACTCTTCTCAATTTAGTGCCGACACTCAATGCTCAAAGGGATTTTCGCGTCTATTACACAGGCTTAGACATGTTTAAAATCGGTGTTTTCTTTATGCTTTTTGTCCTGCACTTGGCTTTCTATTTTTATCAAAGAAGCAATAAAACCCATCTCATTATAGCGATTTGTTTTTTGGCATTTACAGTTGTATTTATTTTTAAAATTATTGGGGAAAACCAATTTTCAGTTGAATACCGCTATTTTAATTTGAATATTTCCAACTGGTCTTATTATATTGGGGCATGTATGTTGGTTAATGCTTTTTATCGAATGGCAAAAGTGCGATTAGATAATTATTACTATGCTTTTGTTGTTCTTACCCTTGTCAGCATGTTCGTACCCAGTTTTACTTATGGCGGTATCTTTTGGCAACCTATTTTATTTTTTACTGGCTCTATTTTTAGTTTTACGATTATATTTCGATTAACCAGAATAGGTTTAAAAAAGGAAATTAAAGGCTTTTGGCTATTAAGTGTTACCGTTATGATTGCCTTTTTCAGTCTATTATGCGTTGCAGCGGGGGCACTCTTTTTGAAGATTTCTTATACACTTAC
>JANLRG010000742.1:0-1123 GCA_031361545.1 Bacteroidota bacterium | reverse complement strand
TCCATTTTCCTAACTTTTGATTGTGATTCAATCCTCAAAGTTAAGGGCTGGTTTTATTTATTATGTTTGCTTTCTAAACCCGTATTTCGCATAATTTAATATTTAAAAATGTTTCCATAGTTAGAAACATTTGTTATCTTTGTAAAAGACAGTTTTTAAGCAAAATTTAATTGTTGTGCCTAAATTTAGAACAGTTTTCCTTGAAGATGTTTTAGAGTTCTTTGATGAACTTGATGAAAAAGTGAGAGATAAAATCCTTTACAACATTGACAAAGCCGATATAGCAAATGATCCAAGTCTTTTCAAGAAATTGACAAGTGAGATATGGGAGTTTCGCACCAAATATGGAAATCTTCAATATCGTTTATTTGCATTTTGGGATAAACGAAACAATCAGGATACTTTGGTAGTTTGTACGCATGGCATAATTAAAAAAACAGACAAAGTACCATCTAAAGAAATTGAAAAATCTGAAAAAATAAGAAAAGAATATTTTGAAAATCAATAAACTATACTAAATATGGAATCTAAAAAAAGGAAAGTCTATACGCTGGATGAAATGAAAGACAAATATGTCGGCGAACGTGGTACAGCCAAAAGAGAAGCCTTTGAATATGAATTGAGAATGGAAATTATCAGTGAAATGATCAAAAAGGCTCGATTAGAAAGGCATTTGACACAAGAAGAATTAGGTAAATTAGTAGGCGTTCAAAAAGCTCAAATTTCGAAATTGGAAAACAATGCGAATAGTGCAACAGTTGATACTATCATTCGAGTTTTCAAAGCTCTTCAAGCCGAAGTAAATTTCAGTGTCAGATTTGACAATAAGATTTTACAATTGACTTAACTTGCACTAAACCCCCTTTTTAACCCCAAACTGCTTATAAATCCTCTCAATTTCCTCTTTATAGTCTAAATACTGAGGAGTCGCAATGCGATAGCGAATGCTTTCGAGGAATTGATTGAGCTTAGAATATTCTGAATCGGTCAAGATATTATCATCGAGGAAAGCGTCCATGAGCTTGAGAAAACTCTCATTTATTTCACGTGCCATTTCTACATACCGCGTCTTGTCTTCAAGAAAACCATAGAAAAAAGCAGCTTCATTATAATTCACTTTTTG
>JANLRG010000177.1:0-1863 GCA_031361545.1 Bacteroidota bacterium | reverse complement strand
CATCATTTCTTTAATTTTTATTTTGACAAGTTGCACTCAAAATAAAAACTCGACTCAAAATAAGGGTTTACCCGACCATTTAGATAGTTCAAAAACCGCTATTTCTTCACGCGTCAATACTCAAGACAGTATGAAAACAATCAATTTGAAGCTCGGAGAAGAAACCACCATCGAACTCAAAGAACTCGAAGGCTATACTTGGTATTATGAAGTGAAACCGGATTGGGTAATTAGTATGACTGAGGAATACGATGCACCTTATAAATCTGCTTCAAAATCAGATGTGACTGATGTTGCTAAGTCAACGAAAGTTTTTAAAATTAAAACTTTAAAAAAAGGCGAAGCCTCAATTCGATTTTATGAAATTCATGCTTGGGAGCAAAAGTCAAAGCCGATTGATGAGAAATTTTATACTATCAAAATTGAATGACAGTAAAATACATTTAATTCCCATTTAATTTAATATCATTGTCGTTAAAACTAAATAACGACAATGAAAAATTGTCGTGAACTTGAGCTTTTTTCTCTAAAAAAAGACCCCTCAGTATATAGCCTTTTGAAAGCCTTTATACTGAGGGGGTTGATTATTTTTTTATTCTCTCTTTGTTATTTAGCCTTTGAAGTCTAAGACTTACATGATACCACATAAAGGGTCAAAGATACATTCATGAACAGCCGCTTTATTTGATTGAAAATTGTGAGTTATTTGAATTATATACTGCGCCAAGAGGACAGATTTTTTTTCTTATTTCTAAAAATATAGAAACTTATAGCTACCTTTGCTAAGGTTATAAACATTGGTAAAGATATGGCAAAAAAATCTAAAAAATCTAATTATGTAAGCCTAAGTGCGGCTTCTAAGATACTTAGTGTGTCACCTGAGACCATGAGGAATTGCGATAAACAAGGAAAGTTAAAGGCAGTACGAAATCCAATGAATAATTACAGATTATATGATTTGGAGGAACTACAAAAACTTTCTGATACTAGTCAAGTTGCTGAAAGCAGTTTTGAATATCCAACACTATTTGATGATGGTTCATCTTTTAAAAGTGCAATTAAAAGCATGAGCAAATGTTTTAGAGATTCTGAAGGCGGCAGTTTATTGGATAGATTTGAAGAAATTTCTAAGCTTCTATTTTGCAAAATATATGATGAGGAGTATAATAATGGATTAATCTTTTCTACTATCGATAGGAAAAAGTCCGATTCCGACATTTATAAAAACATAGAACAATTATTTTTATCTGCAATAAAGGAATATCCAAATGTTTTTGTGAACGGACGTGCACAATTATCAAACGATATTAAAGCAATTAGTCAGGTTTCTCTAATTCTTAGAAACTCTGAACTACGAAAAATAAACAATGATATTAAAGGTAAAATCTATGAAGAATTAATCAAAAACACACTAGACAAGAACGAGAATCAGCAATTTTTTACACCAAGACATATTGTTGATTTATTAATTGAAATTGTAGAGCCCAAATCCAATCAAAGTTTTTGTGACCCAGCCTGCGGTAGCGGTGGATTTCTTATTTCAGCCATTGATTTTTTAAAACATAATTATCCTGATTTGTGCCTTAAGAATTATTCAATGCATTTCTTGAAAGGCATTGAGATAGATTCAAGAATGGTGTGGATTTCTCAAATGAATCTGATATTGCATGGGGGACACAATCAAGCAATAAAATATCTTAGTGGTTCTGGCACACTTGGAAACAATGAACTATCTAAACAGAATCTTAAAGATAATTCTTTAGATATAATTGTAACAAATCCGCCTTTTGGAAGCGACTTTGATATAATTATTGACCTTAACAAATTTGAACTTGGTAGAGGAAAAAAATCTAGAAGAAGAGG
>JANLRG010000172.1:0-2386 GCA_031361545.1 Bacteroidota bacterium | reverse complement strand
CTGCGACAGTTTAAATTATTGTGTAGATAAAAAAGGACTGGAAATTTTCGCATATGTAATTATGTCGAGCCATTTACAAAGTAAGCATCCGACCAACCACACCTTGCAAGTCTCTTTTTCCTAACCAATCTTTGTAGCGAAAAACAAATCGCTATGGAAACAGTAAGCAATGTAGAAAAAAAATGGCATACTCGTTTGGAGAAGGACGA
This sequence comes from Bacteroidota bacterium, assembly GCA_031361545.1. Taxonomy (GTDB): domain Bacteria; phylum Bacteroidota; class Bacteroidia; order AKYH767-A; family 2013-40CM-41-45; genus JADKIH01. The sequence continues at coordinate 2,177 of JANLRG010000172.1, read as the reverse complement.
ATTCATAACCTTGTCGAAAATGTTTTTCGTCCAATCGCCATCGGAAGAAAAAATTATCTCTTTTCTGGTTCCCACGAAGCAGCGCAAAACGCAGCCATGTTTTATTCTCTACTGGGCACTTCCAAAGTCAAAGGCATTGAACCATTTGAGTGGCTAAAAAACCTTTTTGAAATACTCCCGGATTGGAAAGCGAATCGATTGGAAAAATTGCTTCCTTAAGAATAGTTTTGTATGTTGTAAAGTGTACTTGGTCGGATGCTTACGGTGATTCGCTAAGGTTGGGTGTCTGCGGAAAAACAAAATCATTTTTTAAGAGTCAGAAAGACTTTCTCAATGTTTCAATCCGAATTTTTACGGATAAATGTTAAAGTTGTAAATCAATACTTTTATTCGAGATAATTATTTACATTTCGAAATCATTTTTCACTCTTTCAATTAACCTGACTATTTATGAGAAACGTACTTTTTGCTTTTGCACTTCTTATCTCTTCAATCTCCCAGACCTTCTCTCAAATTACATTTGAAAGAAATTATGATACACTCGGTTTCTACTATGCGAATTGCGTCAGACAAACGCTTGATGGCGGTTATGTTTTCTGTGGAAGTAGTTATAATTCTTCTAGTGCACAAGATGCCGAGATCGTGAAGACCGACGAATACGGCAATGTGATATGGGCCAAAAAATATGGCGGTTCGAGTACCGATGGTGCCATTACCATGGAAGTTACTGCCGATTCTAATTATTTTGTTTTTGGATTAAAGAATCTAGTTTCCGCAACTCAATCTGACATTTGGATTTTAAAATTAGATAATATTGGCGATACGATTTTTACTAAGAATTTAGATTTAGGATCTGGCAGAAATTTCGTAAGAGCTAGCACCAAAACTTTTGATGGCGGATTCGCCTTAACCGGCAATACAGATACTCGAGGCCAAGGGTTCGATGATGTAAGCTTGGTGAAACTGAACTCTGCAGGTGATACATCATGGATAAAAACTTATGGTGGATCTCAAACAGATGTAGGTTATTCCGTTTCACAAAATTCAGATTCTGGCTTTCTTATTGTTGGTCAAACTTCTAGTTTTAATGTCCTAATTGGAGACTTCTATACCGTTAGGACAGATATGAATGGAGATACATTATGGTCGCGAACCTTTGGATTTACAAATTCCGATTTTGGTGTCGCTGGTAAGCAGACCTTAGATGGAGGATTTATTGTTGCGGGGACTAGTTGGGATACGATTGCAGGGCATTATGATATCTACCTGGTAAAGTATGATGCTATCGGTAATTTAATGTGGGATAAAAGAATAAAGAATAATTCACAAAATTTTGCAAGCGGAATGCAAATACTTCAAGATGGTAGAATCGTAATCTCAGGAACTATTCTTGATGGTGCCGGATATAATGCTTATTTAATTCTAACAAATGATTCAGGTGATACACTATGGACTAAAGAATATGGACTACCTAATCATAGCGAACAAACGTATTCGTTGGCGTTAACTTCTGATGGTGGTTATGTATTATCTGGATCATCAGATGATGTTGTTGCTGTAGCGTATCTTGTAAAAGTAGACAGTACCGGTAATTTACTCAATTTTATTAACACGATCTATTCCAAGAATCTTTTTGTCCTGTACCCAAATCCTGCTTGGAACAAGATTCAAATAAGTGGTGGCGCAGAATATAATTTTCAATATATTAAATACCAAATTTATGATGCCTTAGGCTCGATTGTAAGCTACGGATACTTAGAAGGCAATTCCAACGAAATCGATTTAATTGGAATAAAACCCGGAGTATATTTCATTTCACTTTTTACCAATGAGAAATATTCACAGACTATAAAATTTATTTTAACTCCTTAATTTCCGCTAAGATGAAAAAGATCAAAACTACTTTTAGAATTCTGTTTCTCCTTTTTAATTTATTTGTTACGAAAGCCGAGGCCTAATTGAAAACAAATATTTTAATTTGAAAATAATTATTTACATTTCGAAATCAATTTTCACTCTTTCAATTAGCCTTACTATTTATGAGAAACGTACTTTTTGCTTTTGCACTTCTTATCTCTTCAATCTCCCAGACCTTCTCTCAAATTACATTTGAAAGAAATTACGACACGCTTGGTTTTTACTATGCGAACTGTGTGAGACAAACGCTCGATGGCGGC
>JANLRG010000152.1:0-30768 GCA_031361545.1 Bacteroidota bacterium | reverse complement strand
AATAGTGGGAGGGCAAATGGATATTTAGTTGATCTAAGAGGTGAAATTCAGATTCCATTTATCGGCTCTGTGAAAGTCGCTGGACTCAATTCAGCTTTTGCCAGAGATACAATTTCTATGAAATTGTCAAAATATTTAGTCAGCCCATCAGTTAAATTGAGTATTCGTAACTTTAAAGTCACAATTTTAGGGGAGGTCAACCACCCAGGAATTTATACAGTGCAAAATGAAAAATTGACAATCACAGAAGCAATCGGTTTAGCTGGAGATTTTACAGTGTTTGGTAAAAAAGAAGTAGTTTTAGTTATCAGAGATAGTCTTGGATATAAATCATACACAAAAGTAAATATGAATAATAGAGAAGTGTTTGCTTCTACAAATTATACTCTGCATTCAAATGACCTTGTTTATGTTGAGCCAAATCGCAAGAAGCGATTTGAAGGAGAGAATTATTATAAAGTTTTCCCAACAATTTTAAGTGCAATGGCATTCATTCTGTCTGTATTGCAGGTGACTAAAAAATAGGAAGCGTAAATTATGCCAGTGGAAGAAAATTATTTACCCAATGAGGTTGCAAATGAAAATGAGAAAATCAATTTCAAGCAGATCTTTTTTGAATATGTAGTCCGCTATTGGTATGCATATATTCTCAGCCTTGTCTTAGCTATGATGTGTGCTTATTATTATAATTGGTACTCTGTACCTGTTTATAGTGCGAAAGCTACAGTACTCATTAAGCTCTCTGCGCCTAATGCTTCTAAGGGCGACCTTTTAAATTCTTTCAATCAATTTGATGATGACAGAAATATTCAGAATGAAATAGAAGTAATAAAATCGCGTACCTTAATTACAAGAACTGTTCAAGCCCTCGATTTTGATATCAGTTATTTTTATTTGGGCAATGTAAAAACTCGCGAAGTTTATCTGGACTGTCCATTTAAATTAATCAATGACTCAATAAAATTTAAAGTCTTAAACGACCCTATTCAAATTCATATTATCAGCGATAAGAAATTTAGATTAACGTATGACAATAGTAAGACGAAAGAACGATACGAACACATCTATTCTTTCAATGAAAATATTACAAATCAATTAGGAAGTTTTAGAATTGTGAAGAGAGGATTTTTTAACTCTCGAGCTTATAATAATCCTAATTATGAAAGAAGAAATTATATTGTCCGCATTCAAAATTTTGATGAGACAGTAGAAAAATATCAGGCTAAATTAACAGTTTCAATTTTATCAAAAGCATCTTCGATTTTAAATATTTACATTGAAGATCAAGTGCCAACTAAGGCTGTAGATTTTATTGATAAATTAATTGAGTTGTGGATGCAGAGTGGCATCGATCAGAAAAATGAACTTGCAGCGAACTCTCTTAAATTTATCGACGAGCAAATCGTTTTAATCTCCCAAGATTTAAATAGTGTAGAAAAAGAGTTTGAAGATTTTCGGTCTGCAAGAGGAATTACTGATCTTAGTTTAGAAGCAGAAGGTTATGTGCAAAGTGCGCGTACTTATGATGTACGTTTATCTGAAATAGATTTGAAACTGAGCTTTCTTGGATACCTTCAAAAATATGTCGAAGACGATAAAAACATAAGTGGAATGTCTCCTGCCTCTATCGGTATAGAAGACGTCCTCTTATTGAAATTGATTAGTCAGTTGAATGATCTCGAAGGTCAACGAGAAGTAATGAGTGCAGGCGCCACTGAAGAAAATCCGAGGATGCAAGAATTAAATCTTGCTATTCAAAATACAAAGAACGACTTAATTGAAAATGTTAAAAGTATAAAAGCCGGTTTGACAGCTTCTAAAAATGAAGCGGCAACACAGCTTAGCAAAGTTGAAGGTCACATAGCAACACTTCCTGGAACAGATCGCGTTATTGTAAACATCAAGCGTCAAATGGAGGTGAAGGCAAATCTGTACACTTACCTAATGCAAAAACGTGCAGAGACTGCTATTATACTTGCTGGTACAACTTCTGACAACAGACAAATAGATAGGGCCACTGCTTCGTTCAATCCAATTCGTCCTGTCAAATCCGAAATTTATTTGATTGCTTTTTTTATCGGATTAATTCTTCCGGCTGCAATGATCTACTTAAAGAATTTATTGAATGATAAAATTATTGAGAAATCTGATATTGAAAAAATAACAAAAATTCCCATCATTGGTATGATTGGAATGAGTGAATCGGAAAATGAATTTGTAATTCAAGAAAATTCAAAATCGTTTATTGCGGAAGCTTTCCGTTCTATCAGAACTAATTTGCAATATTTTGTTAAAAATCAAAATCAAGCAAAAACATTTTTAGTTACTAGTTCTATCTCTGGTGAAGGAAAGAGTTTTTGTTCTTTAAATTTAGGAGCCATCTTCGCCTTAGGAGGGAAAAAAACAATTCTTGTGGGATTCGATTTGCGAAAACCAAAAGCGATGAACCATTTAGGTTTGAAAGGTGAATTTGGTGTTACAAATTATTTAATAGGTTCCAGTGCCGAACAGCAAATTATTCAACCTTCAGGAATTCCTAATCTCGATATTATTTTAACGGGGCCCAAACCACCGAATCCTTCAGAGTTATTGCTGAATGATAAAATTGAAGAGCTCTTCGCTTATTTAAAAAAGAATTACGAATATATTATTCTCGATTCACCACCATTGGGATTAATAAGTGATCCACTCATTCTCTCAAAATATGCAGACAGTATTATTTATATTGTCAGACAAAATTTTACTCGTCGAATGCATTTAGATGTATTGACTAAGTTGCAACATGATGGAAGAATAAAAAATATTGGAATTATATTGAATGCTGTAACTAAAAAATCTGCTGCTTATGGTTACGGATACGGATATGGATATGGTTATGGCTATGGATACGGATCGAAAGATAATGCAGGATATTATGATGACATTATTGAAGAGTCAAAACAGACTCCGCCAAAATGGTATAATCCAAAGAAGAAGCCAGAATAGAGAAAAGAAGTTGACTTCTTAAAAGTAAATAATAACAAAATCAGTTTTGTGAGAGACAATTCTCATAAAACTGATTTTTGATTTTAGAAATATTATCTTTGGCATCAATAAAAAAATCGAAGTATGCAAGAAAATAGAATGGAAAGGTTACTTAAAAATACTTCCATTTTTATTATTCTTACTTTTTTAGTCTATGGCCTTTTCTTGCCACAGCTCCCAACAATCAGTTCAGATGAATTATGGGAAACTTCGCGGGCCTATTATTTGATGACTGAACATAAACCAGGAGATCCTCTAGCTCCGGAAAGTGTGGCTCCGTATTATTCTGCTGCTGGTAATCTAGGTTGGAAGAGTTGGTGCATCTTTACTTTAAAAACCGGAACTTTTGCATCAATGATGTATATTCTCCCTGTTGATCCTGTTTATGCAATGAGATATGGAATGTTTCTATGGAGTCTTCTTGCTTGCGTATTTACTTTTCTCATAGCAAGAGCACTCAATCTCAACAAATGGTATTCTTTATTGTGCGTCACTTTTCTCGTTTCCGTGCCTGAATTTTTCTCGCAAGTTCATAGGGAAAGAAGTGAAATTATGATTTGCGCTTCGCTACTTGGCTTTATTTATTTTTTTATTAATACAATGAAGTTTGCCTACGGTAACATCCATTTATTTAAACTTATCGTTCTCGGATTAACATCATGGTTGCCTTCTATTTTAATCCATCCCTCAGGAATTATTATTCCTGTAGTAATCGGAGTACTGTATTTGTATTTTGAAAGAGAAGGATTATTCACTCTTAAAACAGTCCTAATCGGATTAAGTCTTTTATGTGGGTTTCTATTTTTTGTTGAAATAATGAATTCAATGAAGCAGTACGCTATTGAAGCAGGAGGAGGAAATTATTTTCTTGTTAAAGGACCGCCTATAATTATAAAAGGTTGGAAATATATTGTCGCTTTGCCAATTACATTTTATAAAAAGTTTTATGCGGCAAATATTTTATCGAAGCCAGTTTCATTTTTAATTTATACTGTAGCGATCTCTTTGATAGCATTGCAAACGTTCAACAAAAAAATTATCATCCAAGAAAAACTTGACTTTGTAGTGATAGCCGTGTCTGCCATGGTTTCTCTTTTTATTTTGTATCTCTTTTCAGGAAGTTATGGCAATTATAATGTCATTGCCGCACCTTTTTTTATGATATTGTTCGTGAAATACATTGAAAGAAATTCTAAATTGGCAATACCCACCAAAAGGTTTTCTATCATTACGTCAGTTGTACTTTTAATTATTTTTTCGGTGAATGGATTAAGTATGGGAAGAGATTTTAAAATGGCAAAAGAGTATACATTTTTAAAGTCAAAAGTAAGAATAAAAATTCCACAAAATGTAAATGTTCTCGGATCAGCGATCTATTATGATTCGTTTAAGACTCAAAATTATTATTCAAATTCATGGTTTGACCCAAACTCTGGGAAGGCAGGACAGTCGTTCAAAGATGCTGTACAGGTTCTAAATGTGAAATATATAATTATTGATGATGCATTTGTTAGCCGAGCTTTTTCTGACCGCGGAAAACAATGGATGGACTCAATGTTGAATTATCTGAAATTGAATGGCGAAGTGGTGGATGAATTTGATGCAAATTATTTTATTAATAATCCTGTAATTTCAGTTTCTCCTTTACCTAAGGAGTGGTGCTACCCAAACCAAGTAGAAGGATATATTCACAAAGTGAAAGTATATAAATTAGATTAATGAAAATTTTCGGCAAACTTGATAAACAAAGTAAAGTGCTGGTTAAAAACAGTGGCTGGGTTTTCTTTTCTAATTTTTTTAGTACTGGATTGGCATTTCTCAGATCAATCATTATTGCTCGTGGTTTAGGGCCCGGAATTTATGGTACGTATGCAATTGTAGTCGCTTTCGTCGGTTTAATTCAAGAGTTTTTAAATTTAAATATCGGTACTGCTCTAATAAAATTCGGAGCCGTTTACCATTATGAAAACAGAAATGATAAATTGATGGCTTTCGTAAAGTCAGGTTTACTTTTGAGTTTTTTAATGGCAGTTGTGTCTATCATTGTAATTGCCATTCTTAGTTTTGTTTCTTATGATACATTCATTGATAAACCCGGATTAGAATGGTTTATCATTGCTTATGCTGTCGCAGGTAGTATAACATACGTTAATAGCATTTCTCGTGGAATGCTTCGTTTGTACTATAAATTTAGAATGAGTTCAGTCATACAAATGATTATGGATGTGATTGAAACAATTGCCATTGTTGTCGCCGTTTTCTTTTACCCTAAAAACTTGAATGTTTTTTTTGTTTCTATTATTATCACACGATTTTTAAATGGATTCATTGGAAATCTTTTAGCATATTATGAATTGAAAAAAGAAGTCGGCCCATATTTGTCGTCTCCAATCAGTTTGATTAAAAATGAACGCAAACCCATTCGTGAGTTTATCTTTGGAAACTCTCTTGGAAATTCATTAAAGACGATTATTAGTCAAGGCGATGTTTTATTGTTGGGGATATTATCTGGGCCAGCGCAAGTCGGATTTTATTCCGTCGCTAAGAAATTAGCTTACTCTGTTTTGACACTTTCCGATCCGTTAGTCCAGTCAATTTATCCACAACTTTCAAAATTATTAGCCGAGAAGAAATTTTTAGAGATGAGGCAAATGCTTATCAAAGTAACAACACTTGCTTTAATACCAGGTTTGTTGTTCATAGGCTTTTCTTACTTTTTGAGTGACTGGATTATAACAACAGTTTATGGAATTGAATATTTGCCCGCAACAAAAGCATTCTTCTTTTTTGTAATTGGGGCTGTTTTGGGTGGAGCCACTTTTTGGACTTTACCATTGGTTCAAAGTTTAGGAATAGTAAAAGTCAGAATCATCATTTACATTGCAACAATATTTCTAGGGAGCGCTTTGGCTTATTTGCTAATTCCTTCCATGCAAAATGCAGGAATGTCATTAGCATTGCTCATCACAAATATCTTTAACATGGTAATTTTTATTGCTATCACTGCCAAGAGAGTTAATAGATCTATACTATTACAAGAAAAAGAACAACCACTTTCAATATGATTATTCAATACAAAAAATTCAGTTTCCTCAACAAACCTTTAGCCCTGTTGAATTTTAAACTAGGAAAGAAACAAGATCTTCATGAAGCTATTATCATTCGTGCTGCTAAAACATTGTTGGGGAATAAATACAATGCTGAAGAAGCCAAAAAATATATCAATGAAATTCGAGAAGGACAATTTGTCCCAATGAATTCTGTTGCAGGTGTCGAATTGCCCGGTAACAAACCTGAACATTTGTTCGGAAAGTTTTTATACTTCATCGTCCGTTGTGCAAAACCTGAAGTAATGATTGAAACAGGTGTCGCTCATGGAGTGTCATCATGGACAATCTTAAATGCCATTCATCGCAATGGAAAAGGAAAATTATATTCTATCGATTTGCCGAATCTCGATTTAAAGAGTTACAATCCTCAAAATATTTCTCAGCAAAGTGGTTGGGCTGTCCCCGATATTCTTAGAAATCATTGGGAGTTACAATTAGGTTCATCTCACGAATTGCTCCCAGCATTGGTCAAGAAATTAGGAAAGGTCGATGTCTTTTTTCATGATAGCGATCATAGCTATGAAAATATGATGTTTGAATTCAATGCCGTTTTCTCAAATGTAAATCCTGGTGGATTAATTATTTCTGATGATGTACATAAAAATGAATCCTTCAGAGACTTCGTCAACAAGGAAAAAATCACAGGAATTCAATTTCTAACAAAAGGCGGTGCCGCAGTCAAAAGGAAAGTCTAATTAGGAGGTAAAATAGAAGATTTAGTAAACTTTTTCAAGTAACTTTTCGACCTTTATAAGAGTAAATATGGGTTATGTTACCAATCTATCAGCCTTATCTTCCTGCTTCATGTCTTAAATATGCTCATGATGCGTTAGACTCTACATGGATTTCTTCGCAAGGTGTTTACATCGATAAAGCGAAAGAGAAACTCAAAGAGATTCTTGGAAGTAAATACATCGTACTTGTCAACAATGGAACTTGTGCCACTCACATGTTGGCTTTAGGTTTGAAGTTTAAATATCCAAACCTCAAAAAAATAATTGTCCCCAACAACGTCTATGTGGCTGCGTGGAATAGTTTTTTGTTCTCAGGTGGTTGGGACTTTGAAGTGATCGATGCAGATTTAAACACTTGGAATATCGATTGCTCAAAAATAAAAGGAACTGGAAAAGATACGGCTTTTTTAGCTGTTCATAATTTAGGAAACATCATCAATATTCCAGAACTTCAAAAAAAGCATCCTGAATTAATTATTGTCGAAGATAATTGTGAAGGTCTTTTTGGCAAATACAACGGTCAATATTCTGGGACAGCTTCAATGATTGCATCGCTTTCTTTTTTCGGAAATAAAACAATTACCAGCGGAGAAGGGGGAGCTATTCTTACTCAAGATGATCAGATATTCGAATATTTAAATTCTGTGCGTGGCCAAGGAATGTCAAGCACAAGATATGTTCACGATAAATTGGGTTATAATTATCGAATGACGAATATACAAGCTGCTTTGTTGTATGGTCAATTAATGATTGTTGATGAAATTCGAGAGCGGAAATCTAAAGTCTTCGATCTTTATAAGACGGAGTTATCAGGAGTAGATGAGATTACTTTTCAGCATGTAGAATCTGGAACTGAACATGCACAATGGATGTTTGCTATTCGATTCAACAAATTCGATCTCATGAAAAAGAAAATGATGGAGTTGTTTCTTTTTGAAAATAATATTGAAACCAGACCGATGTTTTATAATATTAATGAACACACTCATTTGGCGACAATAAAAAGTGATAACACCAATGCTGATTTATTAAATCATCAAAGTCTTATTCTTCCAAGTTTTCCGGAATTAACGAGGAGTCAGGTGTTAACTGTGGCAAAAAAAGTAAAAGACTTTTTGCTTACCAATAAATAGAATTATTCCTTTATCCAAACTTAATCTTTAGAGAATGAATTCTAAGCTCGATCATATTTCAATCTTAAGATCAGCCGATGAAAGTCGATGGAATGAAATCTATAATCAACTTCCGTCTAATTTACAGGATATTCACTTTACCTTCGACTACAATTTCCTCTATGAAAAAAATGGTGACGGAGAAATTAAGTTGTTTGTTTTTCAGAAGAATGAACAGATTTATTTTTATCCATTTCTTCTTCGTGAAATTGTGTTGAATGGAAGAAAGACAGAGTATAAAGATATAGAAACGGTCTATGGTTATACTGGGCCGATATCGTCGACTGATGAACTTACATTTCTAAAGGAAGCTGACACTGCATTTTTAGATTATTGTAAATCAGAAAATGTGATCACTGAATTTATTCGCTTCAATCCTCTTCTTCAAAATCAACAGATAGTTGAATGGAATTCATCAATCAAGTTAATTGCATTGCGAGATTATGTTGTTATTGATTTGAAGTTGTCAGAACAAGAATTATTTTCAAGCTACGATAGCACCAATAGAAATAAAATAAGGAAATCGCAAAAGGCAGGTGTGCAAATTGAGTTGGACCATACATGCAATTCATTTTCAAATTTCGAAACTATTTATTTGGAAAATATGAAACGGATTAATGCCTCCCAAATCTATTTTTTCTCTAAAGAGTTTTTCGAAGGATTAAAACAGCTAGCCATTAAATCAGGTGTAGTAATCAATGCAAAATTGGATGAAGAAATAATTGGAGCTACTGTTTTTTTTAAAAGCAATCACTACTCGCATTATTTTCTTTCTTCTGCTAACGAAGTGGGAAGGAGAAATGCCGTTTCAAATTTAATGTTGCATCACGGGGCAATGTGGGCCAAAGAAAATGGCGCAGAACAGATGCACATTGGGGGAGGAGTTACCGCAGAATTAAACGACCCATTGCTTGCATTTAAAAAAAGTTTTTCCGAAAAAACGGTTAAGTTTTATATCGGAAAGCGAATTCATAATGCTTCAGCGTATGAAGAAATCGTTTCAACATGGGACAAAGAAAATCCGGAATATTCCTTGAAATATAAATCTATCTTGCAACGTTATCGTCTGACTAAAGAAGAACTATCATGAGTGAAGAAATTACCAGAAATAAAATTATACTGAGAGCATTAAAATTGGAAGATGCAGCCATCACTTGGAAGTGGAGGAATCAGGAAGAGGTTCGCAACGATTTCAGCGGACATCCTTTTCCGGTGAGTTACGAAGAAGAATTAGATTGGTATGAAAGAAATATTAAAGTGAACTTTCCAAATACTTCCTTCGGCGTTGAAAGTCTTTCTACTCATCAAATTGTAGGTATGACATTTCTAAAAAGTATCAATATGATATTCCGACATGCAGAGTTTGCAATTCTCATAGACGCTTCTCAAAAAGGAAAAGGATATGGAAAAGAAGCTTGCTACAAGACCTTAGAATTTGCTTTTAGAAATTTGGGACTAAATAAAATTTATCTGAAAGTCAGAACTGAAAATATTTCTGCAATAAAAATTTATGAGTCTTGTGGATTTAAAACGGAAGGCACCATTCGTCAAGATGTTTATAAGGCTGGAAAATTTTCAGATCAATTTTATATGGGAATTTTGATTGGAGAGTTTAAATAAATTTAACCCAAGAAAAAATCGTCCTTGAATAATAATAATTCTATTTCCGGTCTTTCAGTTTTTGTACTCTCGCCTTTTTGTTTGTTACGGCCTACGACAAACCGTATTTTCGATATGAGAATGTCGGATAGTATGGCTGGTAATGGTGCGAAAGTAACCATCGTGTATCCGTTTGTGTACATGAAAGAAAATATCACTCGTAAAGAGATTGCAGCTTCTTATGGATTAAAGAATAATGTATCCACAAGAATGCAATTGACATGGATGCGCGAACATTCTGGTTCATTGTATAGTTTCATTGTTATGATGATTGCTTTTTCATGTAGCGTTCTACGGATTGGAGTGTCACAACTTTTTTCCCGTAAAGAAGCAATAATATTTTCGCGTGACGCCAAATTGTTAATACCAGCAATTCTACTCAGAAAAGTAACAGGAAAACTATTGAAACTCAAAATAGTTTTTATGGCTGCAGAAGTAAAAGATAAACCAATTTACAAATGGGTAGTAAAAAATTCAAATGGTGTTTTTGCAGGTGTAACAACAACGAGAGACGCAATCATGAAAATTGTGCCCGTCCCTAAAGAAAAATTTATTCTCTCGCTTGCACCTGTCCCTGTTTATGAAAGCGACCCTACGAAAGAAGATGCGCGAATGCGAATTAACTACCATGAGAAAACGCCACTCATCGTTTATACCGGAAAACTAGGAATGGATGTATTGGAGCTAACCTATATTATCAAAGCGGCAAAGCTATTACCGAAATATAAATTTTTATTTACCGGTGGACGAGAGAGTGCTGTAACATCGGTAAAAGAATACTGTAGTTCTATCGGCGTAGCTAATGCAATCTTTACCGGTTTTTTTAATGATAGTACAGTCGTGAGAAATTATCAACTAGCAGCCGATATTTTAGTGAGCTACTATACTTCTAAAGATCACATGGTCGATTTTAATTATCCTCAGAAAATTAATGAATACATGTCCACCGGAAATCCAATTGTTACACCTGATTTCCCAGCTACCAAAGATGTCTTGAATGAAAAGAATGTTCACTTTGTTGCTCCTGATAATGAAGCCGCTTTAGCAGATGGAATCAGATTTTTGGTAGAGCATCCTGACCATGCGAAAAAACTTTCAGCACAAGCTATGCAAGACATCAAACCACTCTCATTCGATAGCAAAACGAATGAGTTGTTAAATTGGATTATTAAATTACCTCTGTAATTAAGTTAGTCCGATAATTATTCTACAATCAAATAAGATTGATAATGGCTATAAGGACTTCTCTTGATAGCGTATCTATCTAATCCAAGCGCTTCTCTCACTGCTACAGTTTCACCAGGGAATTTAGGTTGATTCAATTCGTCAAAAGCAATCACTGTTCCTTTTGTGATATATGGTTTGATGAGTTCCAAACATTTTTTTGTAGGCTCGTAAATGTCAAAGTCGAAGTACGCCAATGAAACAATCGTCTCGCTATGATTCTGTAAATATTTTGCAAGTTCAACGCTAGCATCACCTTGTACCAATTCAAATTTTTGCATGTGATCCAATGGGCTTTCCCCCTCTAAGTTCCGCAGTACTTTATGTAAATAAGTTTTGTAATCGTCAGCAACATTATAGGCGCCTTTCATCGCATAAGCTTCTTTGCCATCTTTTTCATGAGTGGAGGGAAATCCGGCCCATGTATCAAAGCCAATTATTTTACGGCTGTAATTGAACGGTTCATAAATGGAGCGAAGAGACTGAAACAGATTTAAGTTTTGTCCCCATCTAACACCGAACTCCATAATTACTCCGTGTACTTCTATATTTTTCTGATACAGATCGTTGATAAATAAAAATTTTCTTAAGTCACTCGGATTTAAAAAGAGCCCAAGATTACGCATCGCTTCATCTTTTGGCATTGGATTTTTCTCAAAAAGACCTATAAGATTGTCTCGGTTTTCAGCTTGATTGGATGAAACAATGCTCGGGGCAACGTTCATGTCTTTATTCTCCATATTTTTGTCAATTATTGGTGCAATGTAATGCTGCCGATTGCAGTTGTCAACTTTTTTTTGATGATTACTTTTGAAGCACTTATTCAGAGCATATTCTTTGTTTTCTGAAACATTTGCCAATATTACTCATATAAAATTAATTCTAATCATTGATAGAACATCGTCAGGCACAGGAATGATTTTTTCAAATGATTTATTACAAATATTTCTATTAAAACGATAATTTCGTCTCTTTAGAAATCTACCTTCATAAATTTGACGACACAGAAGAGAATATATTTCCTCAATAGACTTATTAATGGTGGATATATAACTCCATCTGGTGGGATGTTGTCTGTTTTCTTTCCAAATTTCATTTTCAAGAGGAATGCAAAAATGGTAAGTACGCTGTATCAAGGAGCTACCCGGCAGTCAAGTTTGGAAATGAAATCTATCGCCATTCCTAAATATACAGGAAGTCATCCCCAAATAGTATTGATGAAGAAAGAGATTGCAGAAATCAGTCAGTACCTAAAATTGGCGATGGTTCATGGGAGCTATGCTACCGGCGAAGAAATAGCGTACAGCGATTTCGATGGCTTAATCGTTATTTCTGATAGTGCAATTTCTAATCCGGAAATTCTTTCAGAAGTAGCATTTCGATTACATCAAATTCGTCGGTTCATGCATCGTATAGATCCATTTCAACACCATGGTTGGTTCGTACTTTCTGAAAAAGAACTTCACAACTATCCCGAATGGTTTTTGCCGACTGCTGTACTTAAATATTGCAAATCGTTGTTAGACGATGTTGTAATTGACATCAGAATACAAGAGAAGCCCGATGTTGATTTCAGAAAATCATTTACTAGAATTTGCGAGAGTGTTATAAAAAAATTAAGCTCGTCTAAATCTGATTGGAATTTATATCAATTGAAATCAATCTTCAGTGAATTTATGATGCTTCCTTCTGCATACGTTCAAGCTCGTGATGATAAAGGCATCTTTAAAAAATATTCATTTGATGAAATGAGAAAAGATTTTTCGACTCTAGAATTTAAAGTAATGGATGAAGTATCTTCTATCCGTGCAAATTGGGTCGTTGAAGTGAATGGAGCCGATCGGAAAATACTTGAGCGACTGGATTTTTTAAGTTGGAAAAAAAGACAGCGCATGAAAATGACTATTCCTGTTTTTATCGAATCCTCTTTGCACGATGGTTTATTTCAGAGAATGAATGAATTTGCTTTGCTGGCAAAATTAAAAATACAAGAAGGGCAAAGCCAATGAACAAGTACATTTTAATAGATCTTCCAGTTTATGTTGCGCCTGAAATGTACGAGATTAATGTTGCCGCAGTATGTTCTGCATTAATGAATCATGGGAAAATTGAAAGTGTCTATAGAATTGGTAGCGTAACAGCTCCTGGAATTTCTGACCTAGATATTTTAGTAGTCTTCAAAGATGGTGCTGAAACTGCTTATAACCCGCTGAAAAAATTGGATGAGATAGGTCAGTATCTTTACATTCACAACCTATTTGGTTGTTCTCATTCTCATTTTCAAGAAGTATTTAAAGTTACACAATTCCATAATTATCGATTAATTGGGGGAATAGAAACGCGACCAGAATCTGAAATTTCTAAAAGTGATTTGACACTTCTCAATCAACAAACTGCACTGGAATATATGATTAAAATGATTGCAGTAATGTCTGTTCAGAGAAGTCATCGCATATTAAAGGTGCGATCTTTTTTGTTGGAAGCCCGAGCCCTCGAATACGACCTTGAATTTTTAGGAATTAGTTCTGGAGGACTTTTTGAAGTTATACAGCAAATAATTGAATTACGAAAAAAGTGGTTTGTCTCAAGTTCTAGTCAAGCTAAAGTGGAAATTTTATTCGATAAATTATTTGCCCTATTAACTGTATTTGTTTCTGATATTTTAGAGACACATAAATTTTACACTCCAGGATTGTATGGAGGAAAGTTTGCTTCCAATATTTTTTGGCGAAATGATTTCAGACTAATAATTAACTCTAAGGGAATACCGCTACCGGCTTTCCCTGTGCGATTTTTGAAGAAAAAATATTTCAATTTGATGGGACGGTTTAGGAGTTTTTACTTAAGAATTCCTGTAGATACTCAACCTCCTTCGATTTTAAAAAAACGTTTTGAGTTAACAGCAGAAATGAATCAGTACAATTCAAAAAATATTCCCCATTTTACTCCACCGGCCTCTAGCTTAAAATTCAGATAACGATTATGAAAATTCTTTGGCAGAAGAGAAGTCCGAAAGTAATTCAACTATTTATTGAAGGTTGGAAGCGAAATTATATCAACCTATTCGATGAAAAATATTTTAAGAATTCTTTAGTAAATTTAGTAAATGAAATAACGGAAGAGAAATAAAATGTGTGGAATAAACGGGTTTCTTAGTTTCGGCAATTCTATCGACAATGGTAAAGCATTCGTTGATGGCATGAACACTTGTATTTCCCATCGTGGGCCAGACGATAAAGGTTATTGGGCAACAGAAGATAGAAAATTACATTTTGGGCATTTGAGATTAAGCATTATTGATCTTTCTCCAGCCGGCCATCAGCCTATGATCACTGCCGCTGGAACAGTAATTGTATTCAATGGTGAGATTTACAATTTCAATGAACTGCGTGAGAAATATTTTAAAGGCCACAAATTCAAATCAACAAGTGATACAGAAATTCTATTATTACTTTATGAAAAATTTGGAGAGAACTGTGTAGATTTTTTGAACGGAATGTTCGCCTTCGCAATTTGGAACCCCGAGAAAAAAGAATTGTTTATCGCCAGAGATCGTTCGGGAAAAAAACCGTTCTATTATTCTTTTAGCAATGGAAAATTTTCATTCTCCTCAGAGCTAAAAGCCCTTCTGACACTTCCATGGATCGAAAGAAAATTGGATGACCAATCATTATATCATTTCCTAACTTTTAACATGCTGGCGCCACCGCAAACCATGTTTGATGGTATCAACAAACTTGCTCCCGGTTATACTCTCACCGTTTCTCAAGACGGTTCGCATCGAACGAGAGAGTTTTGGGAAGTACAGTACGATTCATCAATCAGCAAAATGGATGAAGTCGAATTAGTAGATTTAGTAAATGCATCGTTGAAGAAAGCTGTCGATTACAGAATGGTCAGCGACGTACCTGTTGGAGCATTTCTCAGTGGTGGCGTCGATTCAAGTGCTATCGTTGCGTTGATGTCGCAGAAGACAACTATTCCAATCAATACATTTTCTGTCGGATTTGAAGGCCAACAAAATTATGATGAGCGCTATTATGCTGCGAAAGTTGCTTCAATGTTCAAGACAAACCATGAAGAGATTATTGTCACCGCAAATGACATTGAACAATTTTTGCCAAAGGTCGTCGACATTTTTGATGAACCATTAGCTGATGAAACGTGTATTCCAATTTATTTTCTTTCACAAAAAGCTCGCGCCTCAGGAAGTATTGTTGTAATGACCGGTGATGGGAGCGACGAACTATTTGCAGGGTATCGCAACTGGAAAAAATATATTCGGATGGCTCCATGGTATGAGAACTATTCGAAAATGCCTATAGCTGTTCGCCAATTAATTCTTTCTGGTGGAAAATTGTTGAAGCCAAATTCAAATGTTGTTGAAATGCTTTCACGTTCTGCAAAAGGACAAGATTTTTTCTGGCTTGGAGCAAGAAGTTTTAAAGAGGCAACGAAATCAAAATTCCTGAATGAGGGTTTTAGAGATAATTTATTTGAGAAGGATTCATACAGTGTAATTGCAGAATATAAAAAGTCGTATGAAAAGGCAAGAATAGCTTCAGGAAGAGAATTTAATTATACCGATTGGATGTGTTACCTTGGGTTTAAATACATCGTGCCAAATTATTACTTAGCGCGAATGGACCGCTTAGGAATGGCAAACTCCATAGAAATAAGATCTCCGTTTTTGGACTACGAATTTGTCAACATGGCCTTGTCCATTTCATCGAAACATAAGTTGGCTCATGATGAACCCAAATATATTTTAAAGAAATCATTGGAAAAGATTTTGCCTACTGAAATTCTGTACAGAAAGAAAATGGGGTTTTGCGTGCCGATCAGAGAATGGTCTGGTGAAATTATGATTGACTACATTGAAAAAAATCTGAAAATATTTTGTGAGATGCATCCGCAATTTCGATTTTCAGAATTAAATAATCTCCTAAAGCAACTAAAAAGTGGAAGAGAAACATCTGTCAATAAATTGTGGACAATGTACTTTCTGATTGCATGGTTTAAAAGATGGTTCGATTGAAATGAAAAATGTAATTGTCGTTACAAATATTCCTAACCCTTATCGTGTTCCGCTTTTTAATTCGTTGAACGAACAGTTGAAGCTTGTTGACTATTCATTAACCGTTGTATTCGCAGCTGAAGGATATGCTCGCCGGAAATTTGTACTCGATAAAAATGACATGAAATTTAATTATTGCTTTCTTCATTCCGGCGCTTTTCAATTAGGTGATGAAGAAAAAACAGTGTTCAGTTATTCTGGATTAAAGAAAGTTTTGAAAGACATCAATCCTGATGTTATTATCACGCCCGGATTTTCTCCTGCTACAATGAGGGTAATTTTATTTAGTTTTTTCAGAAAAACAAAAGTTATTCTGTGGAGTGGCTCATTAAATCCTGAATCTTCCGGAATGTCTTTCCTCCGTAAAATTCAACGGAAAGTTTTGATTAAATTTGTAGATGCAACTATTGCTTACGGAACAAAGGCAAGGAAATATCTGATTAGTCTTGGGGCAAATGAAAAATCTGCTTTCATTGCAACTAATACAGTTGACACAAGTTTTTTTGAAACGGAAACTACTAAGCTTAGAAAAGAGAAAGATCCAAATCAAATGAAGCATCTTCTTTATGTGGGTTATCTCAGTCCGAGAAAGAATGTTTCCCTTTTGTTAGAAGCCATAAAAAAAATCGCAATCCAAAGAAATGATTTTGTGCTAGATATTCTTGGTGATGGCGAAGAAAAAACGTTGTTGGAAAATAAAGTACAACAGATGGAGTTAACTGACAAAGTAATTTTTCATGGGTTTAAACAAAAAAGTGAGCTCCCTGAATATTATGCACAAAGTTCTGCGTTTTTATTTCAGACAGATTTCGATATCTGGGGACTGGTTTTAAATGAGGCAATGGCCGCTGGTGTTCCATGTATTGTTTCACCAAATGCCGGTGCCGCAGCCGATCTAATAGTAGAAGGTGAAACAGGATTTGTCTGTAACTACAACGATATTGATTCCGTAGTAGCAAAGATTGAATATTTGTTAGATCGCCCTCATGAAGTGGTAAGAATTGGTGAAAACGCAAGGATGTATATCAGAAATAATGCGACTCTGGAAATTAGTGCGAGTGGTTTTGTGAATGCAGTTTTAAGTACAAATAAACAAGATGAGTTATAAGGCGTGGAAAGCATACTGGAAAAAATCACATTGGACGACCAAGTGGTTTGCCTTGTTTATTCTTTTGCGGCCCATCGCTGATAATTTTTATCAGCTAAAAGAAGTTTCTGTTTTTTTATCGCCAATCTATATCATAGGAGTCCTTACACCTTTGTTGGCTGTGATGGCGACATCAACCATTAAGAAAAAACAACAAAGTTCGCCTTCAGACGAACTGATGAAGTTTTGGCTGGCAATGATTATTATCAATTGTTTGCTGCTTTTGCTGAAACAGTTTTCAGTAGATAATTTTGGCGATTGCATTAAATACATTTCCCCTCCAATCGTATTTTTCTATTTAAGAAAAGTAATAAACAATAAAGAAGATCTGCATTTCTTTTTACTGACATTTTTATACTCCTGCATTTTTCCTTTCTTAATGATGTACTTCGAAATCCTAATTCATCCTATCACACCGGAGTTTGCATCTGATGGTAGAGGAGGAGGAGTAAGGATCAGAGGTACGTATGCCGATAGTATGAACTACGCAATCTTTTTGGTGGGATCGTTTATGATTTATGGTTATTTTTTTCTACACGATACGTACTCTAAAGCAAAAATGAAGCAGACTTCTGTTTACAAAATTGCAGCTTTGTTTGTTATTTGTTTGGTCGGAATTATTTCGCTCCGTCACGTTTCTACCTGGGCGGTTTTTTTGGGAATGATTGTCGTTTTAATGTACTACAACTCTCAAAATTTAAAAGGACTCGTCCTTGTACTTTTCATCGGTGCTATCGTCGTTCCTTTTTTCGCTGATACCATCTATCAAAAGCAAATCAGACCTTTGATTGAAAAAGAATTTAGTGTCATTAATGGTGATAAAGATGTGTCTTATGCATTTGACGGACGAATGTCGCGATGGCAAAGGTATTTTGAAATTTGGGATAAACAGCCATCCATTTCCCATTACATTGGAGTTGGATTTTCAGGAGCTGAAGAAGCATTCGTCATGGTTAGTGGTGGTATGCATAACGACTATATTCGAATTCTTTTTCTCACCGGTTGGATTGGTGTGATTGTTTATGTTTTGTTTTTTCTTTTTCTACTATGGCGAAGAAAATTCTTGAATATTCCCGAACGATTTTTACTCATTAGTTCGGTTTTAATTTTTATGATGTATTCTATCAGCACTGTTCCTACATTGTATGGAGATATCTATAGTATGACTTTCCCTGTCTTTTGTTTTGCTGTCTTGCCTGTCGCAAAAGCGTATAGTTTAAAACCAAGACGATTGCACCAACCCTTTGTTCAGCAGGCTGACGCATCGATATGAGAAAACCAAAAATCATTATCCTTGGTAAATTGCCGCCGCCATTCATGGGTCCTGCAATTGCCACAGAAATAATTTTAAAATCGAAGTTGAAAAATTCGTTCGAACTAATTCATCTCGACACTAAAATTAATGATTCAATTTCGACAATGGGACGGATGAGTTTTAAAAAAATGACGAAGAATTTTTTACTGTATGTCAAAATGTTTTTTCTTCTTCTCCGCTATTGGCCGTCTCTCGTATTAATACCCATCTCTCAATCAAAAGGCGGATATTTAAAAGATGCCATTTATATTTTTCTCTCAAAATTAGTTGGAAGAAAAATTATTCTTCACCTAAGAGGATCGGCTTTTCGTGATCTTTATGAAAGCAGTTCTCCTTCTTTTCAACGACTAGTCAGAATGACATTGAATATGTCATCAGGAGTAATCGTACTAGGAAAAAAACTCAAACCCATCTTCAAAGATTTAGTTCCAGAAGATCATATTTTTGTTGTGCCAAATGGCGGCAATTATATTCTTCCTGATAAAGAACCAATGAAAGAAAATGTTGTTCGACTGCTTTATCTTTCTAATCTCATGAAAGAAAAAGGAGTGACCGATGTTTTAAAAGCAACAGTTTTGTTAAAGCAAAACGGTATTCCTTTTACTATGAATTTAGCTGGGGCTTGGTTGAATCAAGAAACCAAAATAGAATGTGAAGCGCTCATTCAAGACAATAATCTTCCAGTAATTCTTCATCCGCCACAAGATAAAAAAGGGAAGTTTGAACTCATGACAGAAGCCGACATCTTTCTTTTCCCACCACGATCTCCCGAAGGTCATCCGTGGGTTTTAGTAGAGTCAATGGCGTGTGGATTGCCAATTATTGCGACAGATCAAGGGGCCATCATTGAATCTGTCATCGATGGCGAAAATGGTTATATCTTGCCCATTGAAAGTCCGGAACTTATTTTTGAAAAACTGAAATATCTAATCATCAATTCTGATGCTCGTGAAAGAATGAGCAAAGCATCCAGAAAATTATATGAAGCAGGTTTTACCGAAGATAAAATGGTCGAAAATCTAGAATGCGTCTTCAATAAAATTATTAATAATGGCAGATAGTACTTTTACTGAACATATATCATCTCGCGCTGGGTCGTTTTTAGGCAATTACAGTTCCTCTCCCGACTTCAGACAAAGATATCGAGTGTGGCTGAACTTCCTCGATAAGTATCATACAGGGGCAAAATTTGCCTACGATATTGGATGCGGGCCGGGACTATTTTCTTTTTATCTTTCGGAAAAGGGTTTGAAGGTGGAAGGATGGGATGGATCGGAAGGAATGATTGAATTATGTGAAAAGGAAAAAGCGAAAAGAGGAGATAAATCTACTCATTTTCGAAAACTATATATTCCAATTTCCGTAACCGATACAATGGAAAAAGCAGATTTGGTAATTAGCTCCAGCGTGATTGAATATGTTCCGGATTATTTAGGAGTCGTGAAAATGTTCAATCGATTGTTGAAGTCGAATGGAATCCTCTTAGTGTCTTTCCCAAACAGAAAAAGTTGGTACCGTACTTTTGAAAAAATTGCTTTTCGGATATCAGGCAAGCCTTCTTATTACAAATATGTGCATCACCTTTGGTCTCTCGATCAAGCTAGAAAAATAATTGAAGCAAACGGATTTGAATTTATAGAAAATGAATTCTATGCAAATCAATCTCTCTTTGCCAAGTGCGTCAATGCCGTTGCTGGAAAACAAAGTTCTTCTAATCTAGTGATCGCAGCTTTTAGGAAGAAGTAATAATTAATAAGGCTAAAGGTCAGAAGTTAAAAGAGTAAAAAGTATAGAGTAATACGGCTGAAGTTATATCGTCAGTTTTTAATCATCAGAATATGAAAAAGTAAAAAGTAAGAAAGTTGTATTGTCAGTATACAAATGGCAATAAATAAAATTATTCTCAATTCACAATTCTCAACTCTCAATTCTCCATTAACCTAATTTTCAAGAAGTGGACCAACTCGTACAAAGTTTAAAAGATGGAGCAATGCAGTTGATGCAAGTTCCTTTCCCTTCTTTACAGTCGGGTTGCGTCTTAGTGAGAAATCATTTTTCTGTTATCAGCGCAGGTACAGAAGGGAAGAGTGTGAAAGATGCACGACTAGGATATGTAGCAAAAGCACGTGCCCGTAAAGAAGAAGTCAATAAAGTTTTTAAGTCTGTTCAGAATTTTGGATTAATTCCCACCTATAAAATGGTGATGAATAAATTAGAAGCTCCCTCTCCTCTCGGATATTGTTGCGCAGGCGAAGTAATCGCTGTCGCTTCTGATGTAACCGATTTTAGAATGGGCGACTTCGTAGCTTGTGGTGGTAACACTGCTGTTCATGCAGAAGTGGTAGCTGTGCCTGTAAACCTTTGTACAAAAATTGAAACTGGTATCAATCTCAAAGAAGCTGCATTTGCTACGCTCGGAGCAATTGCCATGCAAGGTATTCGTCAGGCTGATCTTCGCCTAGGAGAAAATGCAGTGGTCATTGGCTTAGGTTTGATTGGACAATTAACAATACAGATGTTGAATGCTGCTGGAATTAAAACCATCGGAATCGATATCGATGAAAGAATGGTAAAACTTGCTTCTGCCAATGGCTGTGAACTAGCAATCAATAGAAAGTCTGAGACAATTGAAAATGATATATTAAATTTTACGCATGGACATGGTACGGATGCTGTCATTATCACAGCCGGAACTGATTCAACCGATCCAATAGATCTTGCAGGTGTGTTATGCAGAAAAAAAGGAAAAGTTATTATCGTTGGAGCTGTGCCGACAGGATTTAAAAGAGCGAATTATTTTAAAAAGGAACTGGACTTGAGAATGTCTTCTAGCTATGGTCCCGGCCGCTACGATCGTGAATATGAAGAAGAGGGAATTGATTATCCTTATGCGTATGTACGATGGACTGAGAATAGAAACATGGAAGCTTTTCTGGAATTACTGCGGAAGAAAAAAATAAATGTAGCCGCTCTTATAACGCATGAATTTGATTTTAGCAAAGCGCAAGACGCCTATAAAATTATTGTTGAAAAAACAGAGCCATTCACAGGAATGGTTTTAAAATACAATCTTCAAAAAGAAGTTCCCGCTTCAGTTCAACTATCTACGAAAAAATTTGACGCTGCAAGTCCCGTCGTTGCTTTCATAGGCGCGGGTTCATTTGCGCAGAATTATTTATTGCCAGCTGCAAAAGATAAAGCACAAATGGCAGTTGTCGTAACAGCTCGCCCAAATAACGCTCGTTACATAGCAGATAAATATGGTTTTTCTGTTTGTAGTGGTGATGCAAAAGATGTTTTTGAAAATAAAAATGTAAATACTGTTTTCATTGCAACTCGTCACGACTCCCATGCACAGTATGTCATAGAAGCTCTAAAAACTGGCAAGAATGTATTTGTTGAAAAACCTCTCTGCCTAAAGTTAGATGAACTGAAAACGATTCGTGATTTATATTCTACAGGTAGTTCGAAATTGATGTTAGGTTTTAACAGAAGGTTTTCTCCTTATGTTGATGACCTTATAAAATTTATCGGACAGTCTGATCAGAATGAAAAAGGAAGAGCTGTCGCTATTAATTATAGAATCAATGCAGGAAACATTGCAGCCGATCATTGGGTGCATGATCCATTAATCGGTGGCGGAAGAATACTAGGAGAAGTTTGTCATTTTATTGATCTGTGTACATTCATTGCCTCCTCTAAAGTTAAATCTCTTTCTGCAAATGTATTGTCCACCAATTCTTCTTTAAACGACACAGTGATTATAAACATGACATTTGAGAATGGAAGTGTTGCAAACATCAGCTATTTTTCAAACGGACAAAAAGATTTGTCGAAAGAGAGACTAGAAGTTTTCGCAGGAGGAACTGTAGCATTGATTGATGATTTTAAATCAATCACAACGTATGGAAAAAAAGTTTCTGGAAAAAATGGTAAACAAGACAAAGGACATTTTCGAGAAGTTGAACTATTTTTAGCTAGTATAAAAAATGGGCAGCCATCTCCAATTCCATTTGAACAAATAGATCATTCGATGTTGGTTACCTTTAAAGTGATTGAGTCAATTGCTCTTGCTGGAGCAACAATTAATATTTCTTAGTTGTCCAATGGAACCTAATTCTCTTTTCAATTCTTCTTTTGAGAAATTACTTTTATATGTAAAGAAAGAAGAGTTTGCCGGTTACGATCCTTATGATACGTTATGTTCGCCAATTCCATTTAAGTCGTTCACTTCCTGGGGACCGGTGATAGCTACACAAATTCAAAAGCGTAATCCATTTAATATTCGTCCTCTTATCGGAATAAAAAAAGGACAGAATCCCAAAGCGATGGGTTTATTCCTGGAGTCTTTTGTGAAATTGCAAACTGCTAAAAAAGGCGACTACAAAAATGAGATAGATTATTTTTTTAAGTGGCTGAATGAAAATCAATCGACAGGATATAAAGGCGCATCGTGGGGTTATAATTTCCCATGGGCCACAACAGAAAAGTATTTACCTGCCTTTGCTCCAACAGTTGTAGCTACAGCTTTTGTGG
The DNA here is from genome assembly GCA_031361545.1 of Bacteroidota bacterium. Classification (GTDB taxonomy): domain Bacteria; phylum Bacteroidota; class Bacteroidia; order AKYH767-A; family 2013-40CM-41-45; genus JADKIH01. The sequence continues at coordinate 7,770 of JANLRG010000152.1, read as the reverse complement.
TTCGTGGATTATATGCTTATTGGAAATTGACGAACGATGAAAAAGCAAAGCAGCTGATTTTAGGTGCGGCAGAATTTGTCAATGAAGAATTAGATCATACAATGACCGATGATGGAATTGTGATTAGCTATACACCTTTATTTGCAGACTGTTGTTACAATGCAAGTTTGCTTGGCGCAGAAGTTTTGGCAATGGCTTGTGACGTAAGTGAAAATAGCAAAGACAGAGCGACGTGTATGAGTGCAATTGATTTTGTAGTCAAGCATCAGCACGGCGATGGACATTGGAAATATAGTAAAGATTTAAAGTCGGGAATAGAAAGAAGCCAGATAGATTTTCATCAGGGCTACATTTTAGATTCTATTTTGAACATCGGGAATATTTTAAAAATTAAAAACGAAAATTGGGCGCAAGCTTTAGAAAAAGGTGTTCGCTATTATAAGCAAGTACAATTTTTCCCAGATGGAAGAAGCATGTGGAGAATTCCAAGAGAATATCCGGTCGAAATCCACAATCAGTCTCAAGGCATAATTACTTTTTCGAATTTTTCTTATTTATCGAAAGACAATAAAGATTTTGCAAACCAAATTGCGAAGTGGACAATTGAAAACATGCAAGATAAAAAAGGATATTTTTACTATAGAAAATTAAAATATTATACCAACAAAATATCTTACATGCGATGGTCAAATGCTTGGATGTTTAGAGCATTGACAGAGGTAATTTGTCAATAGGATTAGTTGATTGGTTTTTCTTCAACTGGATTTTAATGTCTTTGTTTCTCTATCAGTTGCACAAAAAAATCGCTGACATTAATTTTTTCGGAAAGCATTTTGAATTTTTTGTCTTCCCAATCATTTTTCAAAGTCTTATTTTGTAAAAGAGAATCTACACGCTCAAAAAGTTCTTCTACATTTTCTGGTTTGATTCCGTAACCTAACTCATAATTTTCTTCTAAGTCTTTTAAGTATCCTATTCTCCCTACGAAATCGTTAAAGCGAATGAAGGGCACTCCAAGCACACCAGCTTCTGCAGCCATCGTCTGACTATCGCCTATGTAAAGAGACGCAAAGGCCATAACATGATGCATGTCGATTGGCTTAATATTTAATCGGTAAGGTTCAAATTCTTTTTCCAACTCACGTTCTGCAGTGATATAAACTTTGCCATGTTTACTTAGTTGACTAATTAGTTTTTTTGCAATCTCAGTATCTATCCCTTGAACTCCACTGTCATGATGTGCTTTTAGTTTTGCAAATCGAAGAATGAAATACCGTTCATCAGGATTGAAATATTTTTGGACGACCTCTTTCGAAGGAGTAAAAACAGCAGGGTGGAGGTAGGCTAATTCATGGTAGCCAGCATAAGAAATTGTTTTTTCTGGCATACCAGTATTGCAAACATCTGGTGATAATAAATGTTTGGCAAAAGGGTGAGCCAATTTTTTTACGAGAGGAATAACATCTGCATCATCTTCATTCACAAAAAAATTATTTATTCGCAACAGAAATCCAATGTGACAAATTTCAGTAGAAGTTCCAATGAGTAAATCGGGTCGATGAAGTAAACATTTTTTAAGAAGCCTCAAATCTTGTTTGAGCAAACCCATGGCAATAGAAAATTTATTGTCCTTTCTTCCATGTGGAAGAAAGTTTTGATACTTCCAGCCTTCAGCTTTTAGAAGTTCTTCCAGAACATCTTTTTTAGTAGCTACTATCGTTACTTCGTGGCCATTTTCTTTCAAGCGATAAATGGTTTGTCGGAACAAATGAAAGTGTGCAGGATGATGAAGATAAACTAGAATTTTCATAGTGATTAACTATTGAATGCTTCGTGAGTGGAAAGATCTTTCACAACCTTCGCTGGGACGCCGGCAACTAAACATTTAGCCGGGACATCTTTAGTCACAACGGAACCTGTCGCAACGACTGCATAATCGCCGATCGTAATACCGGGTGCTATAATTACATTTGGCATTATCCAAACGCCAACTCCAATTCGAGTTTGCATTACTTTTCTCGGATATATTTTTTTTAGCGGAGTATCAGATGGAATATTGGCATGGGCAGTAATTGTTGTTCTATCACCAATAGAAGTGTGGTCACCAATAAAAATCTGATCAGTAAAAACCCGATCAAACATCACTTCATGTCCTATGTAAACATCCTTTCCAATATTGACTCCTCTCCAGCGATGAATTGTAGTACGCCAGCTTTTAATGAAACAAAAAAAGGCAACCTTGTCTAGCACAAAACGCCATACAAATTTTATCGCATAACGCATCTTCCCAAAGAATCCTTTGTATCCATAAAAGTCAAGTACTTCTTGTGCCGGCATGTTATTTAATTTTATTTAACTGATCTTTTTAATGATTTTCGATTTTCCATCCTCAATTCTCTTCCATCTTCAATTCTCAATTCTCAATTCTCAATTCTCTTCCATCTTCTTCCATCTTCAATTCTCAATCCTCAATCCTCAATTCTTCTCCATCTTCAATCATCAATTCTCAATTCTCAATCTTCTTCCATTCTCAATTCTCAATCTTCAATTCTTTTCCTGCTTAAAGACCTTTTCAACGTACTCTTTGACAGTCACAAACTCATACCCGTTCTCTATATAGTAAGAGATAAAGTCTTCATAAAGTGGGACGGCCTTTTTACCAAGATTCTTAATCTTCATTTTCGCTCTGATCACATCACTCAATAAGTATTTGATGGGATTGTTCGTTCGACGGGCAATAACTCTTTTCTCAGAGTGTTCATCGATGAATTCATTGGGATGAACATCAAATACCAGTGGCTTTTTATTGTAAGCAGTTTCTAAGTTGAATAGTTTCTGTTGAAAGGAAGTGATCACTGGAAACAGGCGCAATGTTGTTCCGACAAATGGAAATAGAAAAGCAGTCAATGGTATTTCTATCAACGACCCGTTTCCTTTTTTAAATAAATTGTCAGGCGCTGTTCTGTAAGGTAAGCGTGGAGCACGCAGCCAATTCAATTTTTTTATTCCACCAAAAGATAAAAACAGGTCGAAGCGCTGAGCAGCGACAGAACTATCGTTTGTAAAACCAGCTTCAGCTAAAGCGAGTGGAGTGTGATGATTGACACGTAAAGCAGGGGCACGAAATGAAATAATTTTTTGTTTGCTGATGTCTTCTAAAATATTTTTAGAACGGATCAAATGATCTTTCTGTTCTTCAAAATTTAATACATCAAATGCTTGATTAACTTCATGCGACCATCCATGCGATGCAACTTCATGTCCATAAGGTAAAATCATTTTTACTACATCAGGAAATTTTTCGGCCATATCGCCAACAAAATAAAAAGTGCTTTTGATGTTAAACTTTTTATAAATATCTAACAACAAAGGCATGCCTTCATCTAAAACTTTCTGACCTGTTTCATCACGAAGTGTGTTAAACCAGATGCTGTGCGTTTCAACATCGTTTGTTAGAATGCAATATTTCGACACGGTAATTTATTTAATTAATTATTGCAGTTAAGTCATTAATTCAAAGCAATTAATTTATTTAATTGGATGAATAGAATAACAAATGTAGGCAAAGAAAGAATTCTTATTGATGTCTTGGGGGAACGAGCTTTCGCATGACTTCAATAAAAATTCTACTTGCCAACAGTATGGTTTTACCTCTTCTTCTGACAATAGTTACCAACATTTACCCCTTTGCATCACATTTCGCCTTTCGATTCTACATTGTTTATGCCTATCGAGTAGATTTTTACACAATTGTCTTGCATTCAAGATTCTTTTTTAGTAGGTTTGATTAACACTTAACACAAACACCTTTCCTGAGTTAGACCGCACTCCACAAGGCTTCTGCCTAGGTCTAAAACTAAAAACCAAAAATGTACTTCTGCGAGTTCGTACATTAAATACAAACATTATTACTGCGATTAATTAAATAATTAATTAATTATTAATACGGATTTTTTTTGCTCAATGTAAGATTTGATCAAAAATGCCAAACATCGGTTACTTGAACTGCCTATGTTTGCTCCGGGAACGAATTAAGTAAAATGAAAAAAGAAAAGTACTTAAAAACATCGTCAAAACAATTTTCGTTCCGCAACAATTCTGCTGAAGGTTCTTCGACCGTTGCGTTAAAAAATTTACAACGAACTAAAAAGAGACATCATTCATTTCGTCCACATCTGGAAAAGATTGGCGGAATGGATCAACTTGTCAAAAAGTATATTTCCGAATTTTGCAATTTGAAAAATCCCGGAACTTATATTATGCGAACTTCCATTTCGGAAAGTGTTGCCAACATCCCAGAAAATTCTAATGCAATCATTAACTTAAAAAGAATCAACGATGTTCGAGGAATTAATAATTTCTTGCATAAAGTAAATGATCATTTAGTTGAAGGCGGATTATTTGTTGGATGTGTGGAAACAAAATATTTACGGAAGCAAAGAATTATGAAAAGATTCCCCTCCGGAATCTCTCATATATATTATGTCATCGACTTTTTCTTGAAAAGAGTTTTTCCAAAGTTTCCGATTACTCGTTCTTTTTATAGAATACTTGTTGGCGAAAGAAATAAAGTATTGTCAAGAACAGAAACCCTTGGAAGATTATATGCTGCCGGTTTTGAAATCAAATCGATGAAGTTCATCGGAAAGAGTTTGTTCTTCGTCGCTACCAAAGTCAAGTCTCCACTTTTCGATTATGAACCAGTTTATGGACCAATTTTCAAAATGCGACGTCATGGTCAAAATGGAAAAATTATTCATGTATATAAGATGCGTACAATGCACTCTTATAGTGAGTACATCCAGAAATACGTTTATGACACCAATAACCTGGCTGATGGCGGAAAAATGAATAACGACTTCCGCGTGTCAACTTTAGGTCGTATTTTTAGAAAATACTGGATCGACGAACTTCCGATGATCATCAACTTATTAAAGGGAGATCTCAAAATTGTTGGCGTTCGCCCACTTTCATCTCATTACTTAGGACTCTATTCAGAAGAACTTCAAGAGAAGCGACTCAAACATAAACCCGGCTTGATCCCGCCATTTTATGTGGACATGCCCAAAACGATGGAAGAGATTCAAGCCTCCGAAATGAAATACTTAGTCGCTTTTGAAAAAAATCCCCTTTGGACCGATACAAAATATTTATTCAGCGCTCTTTATAATATAGTGATAAAAATGGCGCGATCGAAGTAGGGTAGGAAGGCCTAAGGTTAGAGGTCAAAAGTCAAAGTTCAAAAGTCAAAAGTGAAAAAAATTATCAATTATCAATTATCAATTCTCAATCTTAAAGTTATCAATTATCAATTCTCAATTTTCAATTCTCAATTTTCAAAGTGTTTATGATTAAAAATATTACGGGGTTTATTTTTAGTTTACTTTTTATCACCACTCTTCCTACTTTTGGGCAAGAAGTTTATGTGCATGTCAACAATACCGATTTGTACGACTACCTCGATGAGCTGGCAAGTGCACACCTTATCACCATCAATAGTGCAATCAAACCTTACTCCAGAATTTTTATTGCTCATAAATTAGAAGAGGCTTCCCTTCATCGGGCCGACTTAAACAAACGTCAAGTCGAAGAACTTGATTTTTATTTGAAAGACTTTAATCAGGAGTTAACTCCTGGCTCGGGAAAAGCAGAAATTTTGAAATACAAAAACAATAACCTTCGCACCGACTTACTCTATTATAAAGACACCCTTTTCACTTTCCGTCTCAATCCGATTATTGGTGGTACTTATTTTAAAAACGACAGCGGATCTTTTTATCGTCGTTTCACTGGCGCCGACTTTTTTGCTTATGTCGGAAAAAACTTTGCCTTCTATGCAAGCCTTCGCGATATTCATGAAAGCATACGCTTAAGCGATCCGTCGTATTTAAATATGGCCGAAGGTTCCAATTATAAACCCGACACCAAAGGCGGCGGCGACTACGATGAAATTCGTGGTGGCATGACGTATAGCTGGAAGTGGGGAAGTGTTGGTTTGGTAAAAGATCATTTCGTTTGGGGTGACAATTACCATGGCTCAAATATTTTTTCGGGGCGACAACCATCTTTTACCCAGTTGAAATTTCATATCAATCCGGTCAAATGGTTTGACTTTAATTATGTGCATGGTTGGCTGGTTTCTGATGTGATTGATAGCAGCCGTACTTATATGAACGGCGCTTCGAACCGAATAGTTTTTGAACCCAAATTTGTGGCGGCAAATATGTTCACATTTATGCCATGGCAAAACTGGAGTTTCTCATTTGGGAATTCAATAATTTATAGTGATCAAAATTTACATCCGGCTTATTTTATTCCATTTTTGTTTTTCAAAAGCATCGACCACAGTTTAACTTCATCGGGAAGTAATTTTCTTGGACAAAATTCTCAGCTGTTTTTCAACTTCAGTAGTCGGGCCCTCAAAAATACTCATCTCTATATGAGCACTTATATTGATGAAATCGCTTTAGGAAATGCACTTGATTCGAAGAAGCAAACTAATTTTTTGAGTGTTAAAATTGGAGGGAAAGTGATGAACATTCTCAACAAGAATTTGAGTGTTACCGCTGAATATACTCGAACGAATCCAGGTGCTTACAGGCATTATTTGTTGACCGGAACGTTTGCCAATTCATCTTTTAATATGGGACATTATTTGGGTGAAAATGCTCAGGAAATTTATGTGGCTGTAGGTGCAAAACCGATTGCCAAAATGATAGTTCAGGGGTCAATAACAATGGCACAGAAAGGTCAAGAATATGTTTATACAGGGAGCGCAAGTTCGGGAGATGGAATAGGATTGCCATTTATTAATAAAGTGAATTGGGAAAATAAAGAAATCAATTTCAACATAAAGTATCAAGTTCTGAACGATTGTTGGGTGTATGCAGGGGTGATGAAAAGTGAAAGTTCGGGAGTGATGGCCACGTTGGATCAATATACCATGCCGTATTATAAAGGGAAGAAAACGACCATCAGTTTAGGGGCCAATCTTGGTTTCTAAAGGGTTTAACAAATCTCAAAACCAGTCGCTTTTCGGAGAACAAAAAACACCAAAAAAACGCTAAAAACGAAACTTATAGAAAAAATAAATTATTAACAAATTAAACGCCCTTTTTAGCCAAAAATCAATGATTGTTGATAAAATTGTTAAAAAGACGTTTACCAATGAAATGGTGCAATTGGCCAAAATATTAACATTAATTATGGAATTTTCTTGGTTAAAAAGAACAAAGTAACTAAGTTTAGGAAATGTTTGAAAGGGGCGTCATTGCTGCATTATACAATGATTACATGTTCAAAAACAAATCTTGCAAATCCCACATTAATAACACAACTTTACAAGATTGAATTAGTACTGCGAAACACACACAAATTACTTAACTAACGACAAGACTATACGTGAAAATTTACTCAAAGAATTTTCTTCTTTTCAAAGCTATCAATAGCGCGATGAACCTAGTAACATCGACGCGATTTTTCATTGGTGCTACACCCGTAGAAAAATTATTTCCTTCAGAAAAAATCAAAACTAAACATAACTTAACCATCATGGAAAACAACAATTACCAAAACAAACGAGGCACTGCATTCACGCGCTGGATGCTTTCGATGAGTTGCGTAGCATTGTGTTTATTTGCTTCAACAGCAAATGCGCAAACAACACTAATTAACCCTACAGGTGATGGCGGGTTTGAAACTGGATTTGGTACATGGACCGTAGTTAATGGTGCATCCGGAAATCAATGGTTCACCGGCACTGCGGCTGGT